>JBBQSE010000351.1:0-9442 GCA_038214195.1 Planctomycetales bacterium | reverse complement strand
GGGAGTCTTTTTCTGGCGTTTGGTTTTGCTCTAATAACCGTGAATGGCTGGTGGCCAGAAAAAGACTCCCGACCCCCTTGTGCTGAGGAAGCCGTGGCTCGAACCGGAACTCGGCTGCTTTCGTATTGTCTGATGGAAAATCACAGGCACCCGGTTTTGTGGCCTCAGGGAGATGATGAGTTGTCTCGCTTTGTCGGCTGGCTGACGCTGACTCATACGCAGCGATGGCACTCTCACAGGCCGTGTCCCCGTGATCGTGTTGAGTTGATGACTACAGGGACAATAGCGTCGTCGCTACAATTGGTCTCGGTCTGAAATGAACGTGCCGATTTTGTGCGGAGTTCCGAAATGATGCCTCTGGGAATCAAGGCGTATGTGGATTTTGCCTTCAAGAAGATGTTTGGCAGTCCGGAAAACTCAGTCGCTCTGATCGGTCTGTTGAATGCGATTCTGGAGCTTCCGCGTCCGATCTCGGAAGTGACAATTCTGAATCCGTTCAGCTACCAGGAATTTGAGACGGCAAAGTTGGTGGTTCTGGATGTGAAGGCGAAGGATTGCGCAGGTCGCATTTTCAACATCGAAATGCAGATCTCCATTCATCCGGGCCTGCTGCAGCGATTGATGTTTTATGCGAGTGAAATGTACACCGATCAGTTGTGCGTAGGGGACGATTATACTCAATTGAACACGACGATTTCGATTTGCCTGCTGACAGGGAATCTCTTCCCGGACTCGGACCAGGCGCATCATCGATTTCAGTTGATGGACGCGAAAAGTGGCCGAAAATTGGATAGAGCAATCGAGGTCCACACTGTAGAATTGGGAAAGTTTCAGTTCGATGAAACGACCATTGCGAACGCCAATCCGCTGGCACGGTGGTCCTGGCTGATTTTGAATGCACACAACTACACAGCAGAAGACCTGCGGCGATTGTTTCCCGATCTGGCATTTCAGCGGGCAATCGGTTGCCTTGAAATAATTTCATCAAAGTCAGAGGACAAAGCAATGCATGATCAACGCGAAAAAGCCCAGCGAGACTATGATTGGATGCTGTCGAGCGCTCGAAAGCAGGGGATTGAAGAAGGCCGTGAAGAAGGCCGTGAAGAGGGCCGTGAAGAGGGCCGTGAAGAGGGCCGTGAAGAGGGCCGTGAAGAGGGCACAGTGATCGGGGCCATTCAGTCTCTTCAGCAGATTCTAGATGATGTGGTTTCTGGCACTCAGGAGTTATCTCGTCAGTCCGTCATCGAATTGCAATCAAAGCTGGCCTCGCTTCAGGAACGAGTTCGGTCACGACTGGGTTGATCGGGCAGGAACGCGAAAAGCCAAGTGCCGTGCATCGAAGTCGCAAGCGAAGGGGTCGGGAGTCTTTTTCTGGCGTTTGGTTTTGCTCTAATAACCGTGAATGGCTGGTGGCCAGAAAAAGACTCCCGACCCCCTTGTGCTGAGGAAGCCGTGGCTCGAACTGGCACTCGGCTGCCTTCGTATTGTCTGATGGGAAATCACTGGCACCTGGTTGTGTGGCCTCAGGAAGACGATGAGTTGTCTCACTTTGTTGGCTGGGTGGAGCATGTCAATTCCCCTCAGACCGACGCTGAACTTGCAGCCATCCGCCGCAGCGTCAATCGAGGCTCGCCGTTTGGAGATGAAACATGGGCGACCACAGCAACCCGGAAACTGGCCCTGAAATTACCACCCGCCCACAAGGACGACCAAAATTCAGGCAAACGGTGACTTCCCGCTCACTTATTGATCGAGCGATCTTTACGCCTTTCTCACAAACACCGATTTCAGCTGCATCGCGCCGATGCCATCAATTTTGCAGTCGATGTTGTGATCTCCATCGACAAGCCGAATGTTTTTCACCTTGGTGCCCCCTTTGACGACCGCCGATGATCCCTTGACCTTCAGGTCTTTCAGGACGATCACCGAGTCACCGGACTGCAACACGTTTCCATTGGCGTCACGGACGGCGGCGTCTTCGACCGCATCGATCGTTTCCGGAGTTGCCGCACCTGGCATCCACTCGTGTGCGCAGGAAGGACAAATAAGCATCGATCCGTCCTGATAGGTATATTCTGAGGCACACTTTGGGCAGGCGGGAAGGTCGCTCATCAATTGGGTTTCACTAAAGAAGATAGGAATAAGGCGGTTAACGAAGTCACGTGAATTATGATGAGAAACGTCCATCTCCCATAATCCAGCCGCCCTCAATCATTCCGACCGAAGGAACAGATGAGACAACCGTTTTACTAAGGCAGATTCTGTTGCACGAGCGTGTTGTCGAAGTAGTTGATCCCCATTCCCGCGTCGATGACAAGTCCCTGGGCGTTGATTCCGGATGAGCGGGGGCTGAGCAGAAAAGCAACCGTTGCGGCGACTTCTTCGGTCTGCACGGCCTGCTTGCGCAAGGTCGCCTTTTCCGCGAATAAATAACTGTCCACGTAGCCTGGAATACCGGCTGAGGCGGACGTCTTCAAGAGGCCGGGGCAGACGGCGTTGAAGCGGATGCGGGAGAACTGTGAAAACGATTTTGCCAGGAAACAGACCGACGAATCCAGCGCGGCTTTGATCGGAGCCATGTAGCCATAGTTTTCCGCCGCCATCCGAGTCGTTGAAATCGAAATCGTGACCACGCTTCCCGTGTCAGGATCGAGCATCGGTCTGAAGGCTTCGGACAACGCGATGAGTGAAAAGCACGAGATGTTCGCTGCCTGCAGGAATGCGGCACGCGGCGTCTGATGAAAGGGCAGCCAGCCAGCCGAGAAATCAGCAAACGCGATGGAGTGTACAACGCCATGCAGGACACTCACTTCAGCCGCGACAGCTTTTTGCAACACGTCGATCTGCTCCTGATGTTCGACATCACAAACGAAGATCGGCGATCCGGGGAACAATTTCGCAACCGAGGCCGCTCGTGTTTCACTCCGCACAGACAGCAAGACATTCGCTCCGGCTTCCTGCAGCAGTCTTGCCGTGTGCCAGGCGACGCTTTTGCGATTGGCGACGCCCGCGACAAGGATGTTTTTTCCGGTGAGTTGCAGAAAGTCCATGGTCTGGTCTTTGTTATCTCAGTGCTCAGGCAGAAGAGCCCATACTCGCCTGATTCCTGGGCTGGAGCCAGGAAACAATACGGTCGTCGATCGTTCCGAGGCTGCGACTCCTGAACAACCACAAATGAACATTAAGCTCACTTTGAGTTTAAGCCAGTCGGAACAATTTAAAAAGCCAGTACCAACCCTTTCCGCCTCCGGAAACAGCGTCGTGAACGACGACTGCTTAGAGCTCTACGTCAGGACGTCCTGCAGGACGTGCCCATGCACATCGGTCAGGCGGCGGTCGATGCCGTCGTGCCGCACGGTTAGTCTGGTGTGGTCGATACCCAGCAGGTGCAGGGCAGTAGCGTGGATGTCGTAGACTTGCGTCGGGTTGTTGCGATCCAGCGGCTTGTAGCCCCATTCATCGGAATCGCCGTAACTGATTCCGCCGCGAATTCCGCCGCCGCAAAGCCAATTTGTGAAGACATACGGATTGTGGTCGCGGCCTTTGCTGCCCTGAGTCGATGGCATGCGTCCGAATTCGGTTGTCCACAGGACGAGCGTATCTTCCAGCAGTCCGCGCTGCTTGAGATCTTTGATTAGAGCCGCCGTGCCGACTGCCATTCCCATTGCCAGTGGTTTGTGGTCGCGTTCGATGTCTTCGTGGCTGTCCCAGTTGCGGCGGGGAAAACTGTTGTCGTTGCCGGACCAGATCTGAATAAACCGCACGCCGCGTTCCACAAGGCGTCGCGCGATCAGACACTTTCGACCGAAATACTCCGCTTCTTCGGGGATGTTGATCTCTGCGGGATATGTCGCGCCGGGGTTATCCAGCCCGTACATTTTGAGCGTTGCTGCCGTTTCACCGGACAGATCAAAGGCCTCCGGAGCGCTCAACTGCATCCGCGCGGCCAGTTCGTATGATCGCAGGCGCGCCTCCAGACGTGAATCGCCCGGCCGCTGTCGGTTGTAGCTCCCATTCAGCGATTTCAGCAGCGACTGACCGTCACGCTCAGCGCTTTCGGTGACAAAGTCGGCAGTAGCAACTAAATCATCGATCGGTGTGGATCGCTGAGGGAAGATCATCGTTCCCTGAGTGCTGGCCGGCAAAAACCCTGAGCCCCAGTTTTTTGGTCCGTTGCTGGCAAAGCCGCGATGATCGGGCAGCACGACGAATGTCGGCAGATTGTCATTCAGCGAGCCAAGTCCATAACTGACCCATGCTCCCATGCCCGGAAAACCGGGACGATCGAATCCCGTCGCCTGCAGATACGTCGCCTGACTGTGAACGCCGGTCTTGCCAACCATGTTATGTACGAACGCGATGTCATCCACGCATTCGCCGAGAGGGGCGACGACTTCGCTGATCGCTTTGCCGCACTCGCCATACTTCGCAAACCGAAACGGAGACTTCATCCACGGTCCGAGGCCGTTCTGAAACGCCTCGACATGCTCGCCAAAGTCGGACGCTTTGCCGTGATGTTTTTCCAGTAGCGGCTTGTGGTCCCACAGATCCACATGACTGGCCGCTCCAGCCATGAACAACTGAATGACGCATTTGGCTTTGGCCGGATGATGAAGCACACCGCGCAAAATTCCGCGATCGCCAGACGCGGTCTGTGCGGAACTTCCGCCCGCCGCCGCCGCGCTCGATTCATGCAGCATGACCGCAGCGGCCAGCGAGGCAAATCCGTGGCCGCTGGAGTTCAGAAACTGTCGGCGGTTGTGGAACATGCAGACATCCTGACAAAATGATCTGGCGGGTGACAACAAGGAATTGGCGAGTGCGGGATCGGTTTCGCAATAAATCCGGCGCGAGATTGATCACGGGGCGACTTTTTGGATTGGAAAACGTCGCATCTTGCCTCATTGTACCGTCTTCACGCCAGCGACGCCGGAGTGATTTTCGCGACATCCTGCTTTCGGACGCATGCGATGCGAATTCTGCTGATTGCCGACATTCATTCCAACTGGCCCGCTCTGGCGGCGATTGACGAGGATTTCGATGCCTGCCTGTTTCTTGGCGATGTCGTCGATTACGCCACAGATCCCGTGCCATGCATCGAATGGGTCCGACGCTACGCTACCAGTGTCGTCCGCGGCAACCACGACCATTCGGTCGCGCAGCGGGTGCTGGTGCGACCAGGCGGAACTTTTCGAAAAATGGTGGCGGCCATGAGGCCGCATCACTTCGATGTGCTCGACGATAATCATTTGACATGGCTGGCGCAGATGCCTGTGACTCGGCATTTGATGATCGGCGAGCATCGCTTCCTGCTGGTGCATGCCACGCCGCGAGATCCGATGGATGAGTACATTGGTGACAACGTCGAACAATGGCAGCAGAGACTGGACCATGTGGATGTGGATTTTGTCTGCGTCGGCCACACGCACATTCCCATGCATCTGAAGCTGGAGAAAACCCAGATCATCAATCCCGGCAGCGTCGGTCAGCCACGCGACGGTGATCCGCGTGCCGCTTACGCCATCATTGATAATGGTCAGGTTGAATTTCGTCGAGTCGCCTATGATGTCGATCGGACGATTCAGCACATGCGCGATTCAGGCATCGACGAAAGCGTGATCGACAAGGCGGAAGTCGTGCTTCGCAGCGGCGGTAATCCAACCGCCAGCGGTAATGCGGATCTGTAACTCCCAGTCCGTCGGCTCATTGGGAAGCCTACCTCAACCGGGACGGAGCGAGCAGTCTGAGTTCTTTGGTCAACTGGTGCTGGCGGGAGAAATCGCGTTCCTGCCGAGCCTGGACCAGTGCGAGGTAGAGGTGGTCGGCGCGATGATGAGCATGGACGACCAGACGAAGGTCGGCGTGGCAGCGGCGGCATTCCGGCTGCAGCGTTTGCCGGGCTTTGCAAACGGGGCAGCGGAATTCTTCGGAACTGTTCGTCAAGGTTTTACTGGACATAAAACAGGATGTCGTCGATTTCTTCGCACAGACTCGTGACCTCGCTCGCATTACCATCCGCCACAGCCTGTTGCAGTTTCTCCGACAGCGTGCGGATTTCTTCCGCATCATCGCCTGGCACCTGCGACGCCATAGATTCGATTTTCTGCAGCAGGGCCAACGCGTCCGGGAAACTCGCCGCCATGTCATCGCCCGCTGGCGATCCTGAAGGAGACACGTGTCTCCATTCGGACTTCGAAGGCAGGTCCGCGTCATCCAGCAGTTCTTCCGAAGCATCGAACATCGCCCCCAATCGGCTCTTCGCGCGGTCGCGTTCGTCGGCCTGAAACTGACTCAACGCGTTTTCGATGAACACTTCGTTTGATTTGCCGGACGCCGGCTGAGTGGCCGTGACCTTCAGGGTACCGTCCAGTGTCAGGTCGAAACAAACCAGAATCTTGCTGCGGCTGCCGCCGCCTGATTCCAATTCCAGCGTCAACTCACCGATTTCCTGATTCTTTGCCAGATCGGCATGTTCGCCCTGGAAGACGCGAATCTCGACCTTCTCCTGCTCATCATACATCTTGGAATATCGTTCTTCATAACGCGCGGGCAGAGCGCTGTTGCGATGGATGATCGGACAGAACACAAGTTTCGGGCCAGCGTATGTCATTTCTGAAACGGCTTCGATGCCCAGTGTATGCCCCGTCACATCGACCAGCACGGGACCGACGGATTGACCTGCCAGCATTGCGGCCTGGACACCGGCTCCCAAAGCGACGGCCAGGTCCGGATCGACGGCGCGACTGGGCTCTCGGCGAAATTCTTCGCGAAGGCGGCGTTCCACGAGTGGCGTTCGCGTGGAACCGCCAACCAGTACCAGATCGTCGATTTGAGCGGCCGTCATCTTCGCGTCTCGCAGCGCCTCATCGACACAGCTGATGGTCCGATCCACCAGAGGCATGATCATTTCTTCATAGTCCAGCCGCGAAACGGACGTCGTAAGATTCAACGGACTGCCATCTTTTTCCGCGATGAATTCTTCGACAATCTCGACCGTTTCCTGGCTGGACAGCTTTCGCTTGGCATCCTCGCACGACAGCAACAGTCGATACTTCGACGACAAGTCGGCTCGTAAGTCAATGCCGTGTTCCTTCTGAAACTCATCGGCCACGTGATTCATCAGCAGTGCATCAAGGTCGTCGCCGCCCAGCCTGGTATCTCCTTTGCTGCTGAGCACTTCGACGACTCCTTCTTCGAATCGCACAACGGAAACGTCAAATGTTCCGCCACCAAAGTCGTAGACCACAATGTGCTTGCGATCATGCGTTCCGGCATGATAAACGAGAGTCGCCGCCGTGGGTTCGTTGATGATGCGTTCCACCTTCAGTCCCGCCAGTTCGCCAGCTTCCCGAGTCGCCTGGCGCTGGTTTTCGTCGAAAAACGCCGGCACGGTGATCACGGCGCGCGAAACCGGTTGGCCAAGGACTCGAGTCGCTCGGTCGCGCAGACGACGCAGAATCATCGCGCTGATTTCCGGCGGTGTGAAGGACTGCTCCCCGAGCATCACCGGTTCCATCGTCCCCATTTTGCGTTTAATCGACGCGATGGTTCGATCCGGGAACGCGGCCAACTGATTGCGAGCCACAATGCCCGTAATCAGTGTGCCATCGGGTTTCAGCCCCACGATCGATGGCAACAGCTGCTCGCCGTCTTCGCTCAGCACCTGAGGTTTGCCGTTGACGATCGCCGCGACCACGCTGTTGGTAGTGCCCAGGTCGATACCTACGATCGGTCCATCTGAGTTGTCTGTCATCGTTTCTATCCTTTGAAGTAAAGTGGTCAGTTTGAGACTACGAGAAGCTGTGGGATGTTGGTCCCGGTTATTTCGAAACGCGAACGTCCGCGAATCTTAGGAGTTGATCTCGCCAGAGATAAGCTGGTGAAAGTACTTCGACAACGTGGCCAGCAGGATATTGAGTCGATCCCACGACCGAGACCGCGTTCATCGTTTCTGCGTCGAAGGGCTTTCCGACGAAGTCCAGACGTTTGATATTTCGTTCGGCCATCATCCGCCGCAGGCGTGACACGACGAGCAGCAATCCTTCGATGGAGGGATTAAGCTGTGGCTGTGTGTTCTGAATGGCATCGGCATTCAGGATTTCCAAAGTTCGCCGCAGCAACGGTCGGCAGAACCAGCGAGACAGAAAATTTCCCTGTTCAAAGGCTTCACGGATCGCCGCAGAAGAATCGACTTGTTGTTTGTGATGCGTCTTGTCGTACTTCACGCAGGCATCGACAGATCTCGAAAGATGCGCGTCGATGTCAACGATCAGGTTGACCAGATTGCGGGTGATTTCATCCGATGTCGCGACGGCAAGCTGCGCCGCCAGTCGATTTTCCAGGTGCTGGATCTGAGTCGTGGACGCGACAACAGCAGCCGCCAATTCACGCCCTTCGCGCGTCTGGCCGCGCCATTCGTGCCGCATGGCGGTGAATGCTTCAATGACGTCCAACAGTCCGAATTCCGGAATGTCGTCGTGATCGTCAGAGGAATCGACTAAACGATCATCCTGGTCGTCTGCAGCGGGTGAAGTGTCAAAGCCGGAGAAGTGATTATTCATGACTGGTCACTGTTCATTTTTGACGGGGCGACATTGTCCTGATTGCCAAGACTCAGCAGGAAGTTTACGTTCATCGCTGGAGGATGTTTCACCTGTTCGTCGATGACTGTGGACCATTCGGGGACGATTTCATCCGGCGGCTGCAGGAGCGCCCGAGCGACAACGAGCGGATCTTTGGCCGCTTCGTACGCTGCTCGCACTTCACGAAATCGATCCGGGGCGCGGTCTGGAGGAAACTGTTTCACCAGTTCCAGATAGCGACTGCGGATTTCCTCTTCCGAGGCCCGCTGCGGCAAACCAAGGACTCGCAGCGGATCAGTAATGGCACTGGGATTCGACATGGAGAATTTTTCCGTAGTTGAAAGTTCAGGCTGCTCCTGCCATTAAGGAACGAGCGAGAAATAAATGTACGTCAGCCTTTCAAGGCTGACATGGAAACACGACAGGTCAGGCTGGAAAGCCTGACGTACTTCCGACAGTCCTTTTCCGCTCGATGCTAAGTGGGCATCAGAACCGGCGGCGGGTGAATTCATCAATAGGATCTGGGATGGCCTTTTTTTCGGCGGCAGCTCGCTCCGCCACACAATCCGGGCAATTACATTCCGAATCATCCTCGTCTTCAAAGTCATCATCGTCGTCGTCCGTGCCGAAACCGAAGGCTTTGGCCATCGCGCCCATAATGCCGCGGAATCCGAATCCCTGCTCGGACAGTTTTTCGACAGCCCGATCGGTGCGTTCGACAAGTGAGGCAAACCAGAAACGGTAAAACGAATCTCGCTCGGTTGTTGCTGCCGTGCGAAGCAATTCGAGACCCGCTCCAGCATCTTTAATGCCTCGCAGGTAACGGAACTGAAGAATAGCGCTGATTCGCGCTGCGGCGA
>JBBQSE010000350.1:0-9505 GCA_038214195.1 Planctomycetales bacterium | reverse complement strand
GATCGCCGTCCGCCTCGGCGCGATGTGGTTTCTTCCGGCGGATCTGACTGCGGACAATGACGGCTACCTTGCTCACGCGGAGATGGTTGTTCAGGGCGAAGGGTTCGCGGGACCGTATACGCACCAGCCCACGGCGTTTCGTCCTCCCGCGTATCCAATCGCGCTCGCGGGCCTGCGCTGGATCGGACTCAGCGCTGCGGCCAGTGTCGCCATTATCAATGGACTGTGCGGAATCGCCATCATTGCGCTTACGTGGAAACTGGGACGACAACTTGGATTGCCAAATAGCGTGATTGTTTTTGCGACGGCGCTCACCACGTTTGATCCGCTGCTTCTTCGCTACAGCATTTTGCCGATGACTGAAGTTCCGGCCGCTGCCATATTGCTGGCCGCAGTCGTTGCGATGAAGGCTGGTGAAAAGAGATTCATCGACGCGGACGAAGGCGTGTCAGGCAAGTGGCAGAAACGAATCGCCCTACTGCTCTCGGGAATTCTGTTCGGCATCGGATCACTAGTGCGTCCAATAATTCTGGTGTCCTGCGGAATGCTGGTCTTGTGGCAAATTGTCCGCAGTCTGAAACACCGGGCGGAATTCCGCCGTGGGATCACGACGGCGATGTTGCCAGCGGTGGCCGCGTTGCTGGCCATTTCGCCGTGGATCATTCGCAATGCCATCCAGTTTCATAAATTCATCCCGGCGACAACACACGGTGGCTACACGCTGGCTCTCGGAAATAACACCGCGTTCTATCGCGATGTAATCGATGGCGGCGTTCCATTCCCGTGGCCGGGGCCGCAGCTTGACGCATGGCAGAAAAACATGATCGCGGACGCAGAGGCTCAGGGTGTTCCGATCGACGACGAACCGGCTTTGGATGCGTGGAATTATCAGCAGGCACTCGCGGCGATTCGGAGTCGTCCCACGAGCTTTCTCAATGCCTGCCTGCTGCGACTGCGTCGATTCTGTGCGATCACGCCGGGAGCTGATGACGCACTGCCAAGAGTCATCCGCGCACTAGCCGCCGTGTGGTACAGCATGATCGCAATCGGTGTCATCGCGGCGGTTGGGCAATCAATCCTGAACTGTCTCCGGCGCGGTCTTCCGCGATCGCAGCAAAGTAATTCGGCTGGAAACGGCTTCGCTGACTTGTGGTTCGTCATTTTGTCCTTCATGCTGCTGCATTCCGTGTACTGGACCGACACGCGGATGCGGGCTCCTGTGATGCCGTTTGTGTGCCTCATCGCCGCGTTCGGATTGTTTTCGGTCCTTCAAACTTTGCGTTCCCGTTTTTTCCCACGATTGCCTGCTGAGTCAACTTCATGATCTGCATTACAGTGACACCGACTTCACGAAAACTGGCTCCTGCGGACATGCTGAACGCATCGCGGCAGTGCGACATCATTGAATTGTGTCTGGACCATTTTATTAACGAGCCCAACGCTGGCGAACTGATCAAAATGGTGGACAAGCCCGTGATGGTGTCGTGTCGTCGTGAACAGGACGGCGGCAAATGGAAGGGGAATGAATCACAACGCATGCAGTTGCTGCGAGAGGCGATTGTGGCGGGGCCAGCCTACGTCGAACTGGATCTGGACATGGCTGAAAAGATCCCGCGATTTGGAAATACGAAACGTGTGATTGCGTGGACGAACCTGAATCGTCCGCTGTCAAAGATCGATGATATTTTCGCACAATGCTGCAAGGCCAAAGCCGACGCCGTCAAGTTCACATGTCTCACGGAGGATCTGGACGGTGCCTGGCCGCTGCTGGCCGCTGTCACTGTACCTCGCGAAGTCCCAATTGTCGGTATTGGACATGGTCGCTCGGGCGTGACATTTTCGCTGCTCGGTCGCAAGTACGGTTCGCCATGGATTTATGCCGCGCTGGAACGCGGCATGGAGGCGTTTACAGGTCAGGCCACGGTCTGGCAACTGAATGAGGACTATCGCTGCAGCGAGATCAATTCGAAAACGCGATTCGTCGGCATCGTCGGTCAGGGCGATGGCGAAAACATCGCGGCCCGCGTTTTCAACGCCGCGTTTTCCTCGATGGAGAAACCAATTCGGTGCCTCCCGCTGCTGCCGGGTGACCTGAACAAGTTCCCAAAGATTCTGGAGAAGATGAAAATCAATGGACTCATCGTTGATCCGGCCTACGACGGTGATTTGACGTCACTGGCGTCAACCCGTGATGAGTTGGCGACAGTCTCCAATCGGATCGACGTTCTCAAGCAGGAATCGGCTGGCTGGAAGGGCGTCTGCACGACATTTCATGCCGTCGATAAGGCCGGTGTGGGAGTTGCCGGCAGTCCCGACTGGTCATCGCGTGGCTCCGTGACCGTCATCGGCACCAGTCCGATGGCACGCGGGGCGGCCATGTATTTTAGCCAGAAGGGCGCGGCGGTCAGCATCGCCGGTCCGTCGGACAACGCTGCAGCGTCGGTGGCCCGCGCGATCGGCGTGAGGCACGTGACCTGGCACGCCGCTCAGGACTTGCGAACGGACACGCTGGTCCTGGGAGATCTCGGATTGACTTGCGGCCAGGCGAAAGGTCAGGTCAACGCGATGATCATGCGTGAACGCATGACTGTGGTGGATCTGTCCGTCGGGCTGCGAGGTTCCACATTCGCCGAAGAGGCCCATGCCCGCGGGGCTCGCTACATCGATCCAGCCTCTGTCTTCGCCGTGCAACTGAACCTGCAGTTTCAGCAGCTCACGGGACGCGAACTTCCTGAAGATGCCTTCGCAAAGGGACTCGCGGAATGACGTTGCTTTATCGGGATGATCGATTTCTGCTGCATCAAACAGGAGCGCATCCGGAATGTCCGCAGCGGCTGATTTCGGTCCATGAAAAACTTGATCAATCAGGTTTGATGGAGCGCTCCGTTGTGCGACCTGTCGGCTCCGCATCCGATGACGATGTACTGCGAGTTCACCCGATTGACCATCTGCGGCGGATTCGCGAGTTTGCTCAGGCGGGCGGAGGACGGATTGAAATCGATACGGTGATGAGTCCCGAGTCGGCTGACGTCGCTGTGCTTGCTGCAGGTGCCGTGGTGGACGCTGTCGCGCAGGTTGTTGGCGGGCATCAATCGAATGCGTTGTGTCTCGTCAGACCACCTGGCCACCACGCGCTTCCCGACGGACCGATGGGGTTTTGCCTTTTGGGTAACGTCGCCATCGCGGCGCGGGCCGCCGTGCAGCGTCTCGGGCTGAATCGAGTTCTTGTCGTGGACTGGGACGTGCATCACGGCAATGGAACGCAGGATGTGTTCTACGAAGATGAACAGGTCGGCTTCTTTTCCGCACACCGCTTTCCGTTCTATCCGGGCACCGGTCGCAAGTCAGAAACGGGATACGGAGATGGCCTGGGAACAACATACAATCTGCCTTTGAAATTCGGCATATCTCGACACGACTATCTGTCGGCCTTCGAGAACATGCTGACGCGAGCCGCAGACATGACCAGGCCGGAACTCATCATCGTCAGTGCGGGGTTTGATGCACATGCGGACGATCCGGTGGGCTCACTGGGCCTGGAGACCGAGGATTTTCAGAAGCTCACCGAACTGGTGCTCCAGGTCGCGGAGACGCATTGCGGCGGACGTCTGGTGAGCGTGCTGGAAGGCGGTTACAACGTGGATCGCCTGGCGGACTGCGTCGCGCTGCATCTGGAGACGCTGCTCGATCATGATTCGAAGCGAGCGGAAGTGAATTCCACGCCCGACTGAGAGGCTGTGATTTTATCGTGGGGCAGGTTTGCAAACTGCCTGATATTCCAGGAAACGGCAGGTTGCAAACCTGCCCCACGTTAATTCTTTCACAGCCTTTGAGTCGCCCGTTGACTGTCTCGGTCACGAACGAGACGACTCAAGGCTTTGAAGCGATCATTGCCCGCTTCTCCGCACCATTCGAACGCGATGGATTCCGCCGTCGTGACAGTGACGCCCGCAGCGGCCATGCGACGCAACGCTGTGTCGTGATCTTCGGCGTGGCGACTTCCGATACAGTCGGCCGCCACGAACACGTTCAATCCCTTGTCGCGAAGCTCGAGCGCCGTCTGTTGAACACAGACGTGTGACTCGATCCCGACGAGCACAATCTGCTCCGGCATCGGCCGCGTCATGCGAGTCGCCTGCTTCGCGCCCCGTGCGTTTGAAATCAGCGTCTCGGCCGCGCTGAATCGCAGTTTATCGAGCGTCAGTATGGTCGCCGGATGATTGCGGAGCAGTTCGACGGTTGGCCCGAGTCCTTTGGGATACTGTTCCGTGACGATCGCCGGAACGCCGAGGATCGCCGCCACATCCATCAGGAACCGAATTGATGCCGCCAGCCGCTCCTGCCCGAGAATCACGGGCAGCAATCGTTCCTGGACGTCGATGATGATAAGTTGAGATAGTTCGGCAGTCAGCAGAAGGGATGGGGTTGTCATGTTTGATTCCGTGAGAGTTATTGCGTGACCGAAATGGATACCAGTTGTTCCCCGGACTCGACCGAGAACGATTAAGGATCACTCGATCAATAAGTGAGCGGCAAGGCGCTAGCTGCCGGTGACATGCGAGAAAAACACGGCCATTCACCGGCGGCTAGCGCCTTGACGCTCACAAACTAAGTAGCATCGGACAAGTGCCTGCGCAGCAAACAGTCGGAATCTTGTATTGCTGAGAAGATTTAAATTCGTCGAAATGTCGCGTTAGGGCATTCTGGCACCACCGACCCTGCGTCGGTGGACCACTGATTTGTGAGCTACATCAGTCTTGCTCCCACCGACGCGGGGTCGGATGGAGAGCGATACGCAGTGGCGAACTTCGGTTGCGGGCGAAGCTCGCGCCACGTTCCTCTGGGCCAAACGTCGTCGGAATGATGTAGCGGAACAATTCCACATTTTTACGGTTTCGCATTCGCCTTTCGCCAGCCCGTTGCCTCAATTCTCTTCAGTTCCGTCTGAATGTCTTCGCCCTGATAGAACGACAGCCAGCCGCGAAGGTGTTGAGTTTCGCCTGGATCGCAATCGGGAAATTTGGGATCCGAATGCAGACAGGGACATGGAGCGTTGCCCCAGGCTCGATGCACCGGGTCCCAGCCGCTGATGATCCAGCGAGTTCCATCCGCTGATTTGGCGACGGCGTATCCGTCGATGAACTGTTTGTTGTCGTTGGTTTGCTGTTCGAAGCCTGCAGCGGCTTTGAGCATAACGCAATTCTGAACCCGCAGATCACTGAGTGTCTCGGTCGTCCCATTCTTCAGCCACATTCGAATATCAACGTGGTCTGCCAGGGCCTCAGCGATTGTTCCAAATTCAATCCCGTTCGGTAGTAGCCGGTGCATTTCATAGCCACCATCTTCCCGCCGCTGCCATTCCAGTTTCTCCAGTTGAGTTCCACTGGCGTCCCAGATCGTCTTCACATGAGTATGTGCCAGATACGTGAGTCCCAGATTGGACCAAATGGCTTCCGGCACATCCATGACAACGTAACTGTGATCGTCCCAGGGACAGAACACGCTGAGTTTCGTTTCCCGCTGAGGTTCGATGGCACCTTCAAGGAATCCAATTCGAGGATGACGGCCTCCGGGATACGGCAGCATCAGCAACTGCCTGTCCGGGCGCGGAGGCCGGTTGCTGTCGGAGATGTTGAACTGCTGAAGCCGTTCCTTCAGTTCTGACTCACTCAATCCCGTAACCTGTTCGATCTCCGCTGCCGAATAGCGGTGATGCCACACCATGTTCTCCAGCCACGCTCGCAGTTCGACATCGTCGTGCGCGGGCCGCAACTGGTCGTCTGCAGCATGGAGATGATTCGATGATCGGATAGCGATCGTCGACAGGAGGAGCCAGAGAACGCGATGGGAAATCCTCATGAAGATCTTTCAATCAGGCGAGCGACAGAAACAAGTCGATCAAATATGTAGCCCCGCCAAAGGAATCCGACCTGAGACAGGTCAGACTACTCAGGCAGATCTGTCGTCAGATCTGCAGCCTGCAGCATGGTCAATGGCAAGCGGCCCGCCTGGCTTACTGGCAAGGCTCGGGAGCAATCTCGATTGTAACGGCGAACGGACGGGATGGGGATCGAACGGTCTCCAAAATCGGCACTGAACCAGGGCCGACTCGCAACATTCCGGCCATTTTGATTGATAGGGACATTTGGCACGAGCGGACGGTTGAACCAAGACGCTGGTTTTGACAAAGTGCCACCGATACTTGCCGAGCGACCGAGGGCCGGAGGACGGCTCGTCGGATTTAGATTGCATTCCGCTACGAAATTGTCCGCAGGAGATTGTCTTGCACGCTGAAATCCCACCGTCTGATTCCCCAAAGATCCACGACCCAAATTATCGCTGGTACAAGGAATTGACACGCTATCACTGGTTCGTGCTGGCGGTGTCGGCACTTGGCTGGCTATTTGATTGTCTCGATCAGCAGCTCTTTCTATTGGCTCGAAGGCCCGCCATGGCGGACCTGCTGACGGAAGGACAAGATGTAAATCTTTATGCTGGATATGCAACCGCGATCTTTGTACTTGGATGGGCCACCGGAGGACTGATTTTTGGTGCATTGGGCGATCGTATCGGTCGCGCAAAGACCATGATGTTCACCATTTTGCTGTATTCTCTCTGCACAGGACTGAGCGCGCTTTCCAAAGGGTTCCTGGATTTTGCGTTTTATCGATTCATCACGGGATTGGGAGTCGGAGGTGAATTCGCCGTCGGCGTGGCGCTCGTTGCTGAGGTGATGCCAGAACGTGCCAGACCGCACGCCCTTGGGCTCCTGCAGGCTTTGTCCGCAATTGGAAACGTAAGTGCTGCATTCGTGGAAATTGGGCTAAGCTCGCTGGAACAAAGCGGAGCATTGCCGGGCGGTTTGTCCAAATGGCGATTGATGTTTCTGGTTGGGACCCTGCCTGCGTTGCTTGCACTTATTGTTCGCTGGAAATTGAAGGAACCAGCAAAATGGCAGGAGATGAAGCGAACCGGCGGTGAACAGGCGCGTGCCGCAGGATCCTATCGGGCTCTGCTTATGCATCCCGTCTGGCGAAAGAACGCGCTCATCGGGCTTACCCTCGCGTGCGCCGGTGTCATTGCGTTATGGGGCATCGTATTTTTTGTTTTCGATCTCGTCGGTTCCGTGATGGAAAAAAAGCTGATGGCTGAGGGACTGACCGGTGGCGATCTTGCCGGTGCCGTCGGCAAGTGGAAGGGATATACGTCGCTGATGCTGAATCTTGGAGCGTTCCTTGGCATGATGGCTTTTACCAAGTTTACTCAGTCAACAAGCCGTCGATTGGCATTTGCCGTATCCTTCATAGGTGCCGCGATTACGACTGCCTTTACGTTTTGGGTTCTAAATGATCCGTGGCACATCTGGGTCCTGGTCCCAATCATGGGCTTCTTCATGCTGGGGATCTTTGGTGGTTATGCAATCTATTTTCCGGAACTCTTCCCCACTGCGCTGCGCAGTACAGGGATTTCATTCTGTTACAACGTAGGGCGTTTTCTTGCGGCGGCGGGCCCGTGGACTATCGGGTTGTTGAGCAGTAAGGTCTTTGCGCATACCGAGGAGCCGCTTAGGTACGCTGGGATCTCCATGTGTGCCATTTTCCTTCTGGGGCTCGCGGTGTTGCCGTTCGCTCCAGAGACCAAGGGCAAACCGCTGCCTGAGTAGTTGGTTGGACTGTCCCAAGTTTGTGTCCAAGACCCCATCCGGCTCGCCCGGATCGGTGAATGTGATGGCGAGCTAGCAATTTACACTGGTCACCCTCCCCCATTCTTCCTGGCCTGCCGCCGAAGGCGGCAGGCCGGGAAGAATGGGAGTTTTAGCGGGCTAGTCTTCTAGCTCACCATCATCTTCACCAATGGCACGAGGCCATTGGAGTCGAACTTGGGAAAGTCGAAGTAGGACGGCTCCGACACCTTCGGCAGGCCGTTAAGCAATTGAATCAACAGACCTCGAGCCCGAATTGGGTTGGAGCATTGTTCGATGTGTGAATCCGATCGTTTACCTGGTTATCGATTGTGCATCATCGGACTTTGTCTGATGCTCACTGCCGCATTCACCAACGAGTGTGCGGCGCAGACGACGTCAGCAAATGCGGCTGCTCCACGATTTCGGCTATCCGACGATCGGCCAGAGCTGGATCGAGCGAAGCTGCTCGCCGAAGGGCTGCGAGTCGTTGAATCGAAGCATTTGATCCTGGTCACGGACTTGCCAGCGGACGCAGTTAAGGATTTTCCGCTGCTGGCGGACGCTTTATTTGCGACTCTGGAGCATCGCCTCGGCAAATTGGCACCCGACGCCGCAGGACGAACCTTTCAGGTCACCGGGTTTCTGATGGACGCTCCGGAACGATTCGATCGCGCCGGTCTGCTGCCGCCTGAGCAGTATGCAATTCGTCACGGTCGCCATCTGGGTTATCGATTCTGGATGAATAATCAGACGGCGGATTACTATCGTCGCCATCTGATGCTGCACGAATTCGTCCACTGCTTTCTGATGTGCGAATTTGGAATGCAGGATATCCCGCCGCTGTGGTACACCGAAGGTATCGCCGAGTACTTTGCCACGCATCAGTTGAAGGCTGAGGTGGCAAAAAGTGAATTCGGCGTGCTGCCGAACAGCCTCAAAGGTTTCGAGGGCTGGCTGCGAATTACCGAAATCAAACGACACTTCAATCTGGAGCCATCCGAGACCGGTGAGCTTGCTGGAATTCTGCCGCTTCAGACAGTGCTGCATCCACCGAATTCCACATTCGTGGCGGATTCGCAGTATGCTCATGCGTGGGCCTTAGTCTGGCTGATCAATCATCATCCGGAGCTCAAGACTGCGTTCGCGCCGGTCGCGGCAACCCGCACGCGACGACAGTTTGACGATGCGCTCGCGAAGATCCCCAGGACCACGTGGACACAAATGGATCAGATCTGGCCGCTGTATGTGGATGGGCTCGAAGAGGCCGATGTCAACTCCGTACGATTTCCACTGCTAAACGACGCGGCGCAGCAGGGGACAAAGACACCGTCGCTGCCGCTGGAATTTAAACTGGAGGCAGACAAGCAATGGGTTTCCACAACTTTAACGCTGCAGAAGGATCGGGAATACACTCTCACTTGTTCAGGTCGATACGTGGTTGAGAAAACCACACGGCCGTGGTTGTCGGAGCCAAACGGAATCACGATCGACTATGTGCGCGGCCGACCGCTGGGCGAAGTGATCGCCGTGATCGTTTCCGCCGACGGCACAGAATCGACGCGTCACATTCCGATCGGCACAGCGCGAACCCTCAAGTCGCCGATCGCTGGCATCCTCTGGCTACAGGTCAACGACCACTGGGCTCAGCGCGAAAAGAATGAGGGAACCGTTCAAGTCCGCGTTTCGGAGGATTGACTCTTCTGTTAATGACTGGCCACTAAGGCGAGCGGAAGAAACAGGATTACCAGGGATATCGCGTCGCCCAGGGAATCCGACCTGAGACAGGTCGGACGACGTAGGCAGATCTGTCCTCAGATCTGC
>JBBQSE010000349.1:0-9510 GCA_038214195.1 Planctomycetales bacterium | reverse complement strand
GCTGTAGAGGTTCGACGACGGTGTGAACTTCAGGCCGGCGTTAGCCTGAGCGAACGTGATGAAACTGCCCGCGATGATCGCGGTGGTGCCGTTGTTCTGAAACAGCAAGCCATTCTGAATGTTCGTGATCTTGAAGTGCGTGACTTCCACGCCGTCCCCGGCATTGCGGCTGACGACCAGCCCTGATGTGGTCTGAATGTCTTCGTTTGTGGTGGCACCAGTCACCGATGGTGTATCCGCGACCGTGCTGACGGTGATCGTCGCTGTGATAACGCTGCCCCCCAGTCCGCCATTGACATTGCTCGTCGATGCCTGCAGATCAAACTTGCCGTTCCCCGAGAAATTGGACGTCGGCGTGAATTTCAAACCCGCGTTCGCCTGAGCAAACGTGATAAAGTTTCCATTGACGATGGCCGTCGTGCCGTCGTTCTGGAACAGCGTGCCATTGGTAATGCCGGTGATCTTAAAGTGCGTGACTTCCACGCTGTCATTTGCATTTCGACTGACCACAAGACCGGTCGTCGTTTGTGTATCCTCGTTCGTCGCGGAATCCGTGACAGAAGGCGTGTCTGCAACCGGGGTGACCGTAATAGAGGCTGTTACAACGCTGCCACCCAACCCGCCATCGACGTTGCTTAGCGAAGCCTGCACACCAAAGCTGAAGGTCGTTGTCGGGCTGAACAGATTGGCAGCCGGTGTAAATTTTAATCCAGCGTTGGCCTGAGCAAACGTAATGAAATTCCCGTTATTGATGGCCGTCGTGCCATCGTTCTGGAACAGGGTACCATTGGTAATGCCGGTGATTTTGAAGTGCGTGACTTCCACGCCGTCCCCGGCATTGCGGGTCACCACCAGACCGGACGAACTTTGCGTGTCTTCGTTTGTCGTGGTGCTGCTGATCGCTGGGGTGCTGGCCACGGCGTTGACGGTCACCAGGAACGCATGGCTGATCGACACAGGCTGACCGTTCACGGTGTCATTGATGGTGACCGTGATATTCACCGTACCGCTCTTATCGGCTCCCGGAGTGATGTCCAGGGTTCGCGTCGTGCCGGAACCGGACACAAGGATGTTCGCGTTGGGCAGCAGCGTTGTGTTGCCGGATGTGGCCGTCACGGAATCGAATACCAGGTCATTGTCCCCGACGTTGAACGAAAAATTTAGTGTCCCGTTTTCATTTATCATCTTGGCGGGAATTTCTTCGATCGACGGATGCTGTTCCAGTGCGCCGATATCGACTGTTTTGACGGCATCCACATCGGCCGCATCAAGGATTCGTGTGAAACCGGTACCGCGCTGGTCAGTCGTGATGCCACCGGGCACCAGGGCGTTGCTGCCGGCGTCAAGAGCCGGACTGCCGACTCCGAGAGCATGCGACTGCAGAACGGCCGTAAATCCGCCAGGACCTACAGTCGGACCGCCGTTGTTGGCCAGCGCTACCAGGCGGGCACTGACGTTATTCTGGTTGTTCGCGCTGCCGCCAGAGAGAGTCGCTCCGGTCGTGTTGCCGATCAGGCTGAAGTTGGCGAGCACGGTGCCGCTGATTTCGTTGGCCGTCGCACCAGTACCCTTGAAATTCCCATCCACCAGCGTGTTCTGCAAGGTGACGCTTCCCGCGCCTGCCAGTTTGAGGAGACCTCCTCCTTCGCCGCCGCCGCTGTTGTCCGCGTCCGAGCGATTGTTTGAGATCGTCGAATTGATCAATGTTAGGTCCGGACCAATTGTGAGATACACACCACCGCCACCATCGTTCGTCCTATTGTTAGAAATCGTGGTGTTGCGAAGGATCAGATTCCCCGACGTGTGCGACAGGCCGCCGCCCAGCGATGTCGCGCTGCCAAGCGAGGTATTGTTGGAAATCAGGACATTGGTGAGTGTTGTGGTCCGTGCGGGATTGTTCGCGTGGTCGAACCCGCCGCCAAGTGTATTCGTTCCGCCGCCGGCAACGACAATTAAGGAATTTCCGGAAATCACGGTGTTCGAAATGTTGACATCCTGATCTCCTCCTCCGCCAACGTCAATACCGCCGCCAAAGCCAACCGCCTGATTGTTCATGATTGTTGAGTTGCTGATATTGACAAACGGCGTCGCCGCACCGTCCCCATCGTTCTGGTTCGTAATACGGACGTTGATACCGCCCCCCTGCGCTCCAGCGCCGCCGGTGCCCAGCGTCGCGTTGTTCGAGAATGTGGAACCAGTGATCGTGACGCGAGCGTTATCACCAAAAATGTTCAGCCCGCCACCTTGCTGGAGACTGGTATTGCTGCTGAAGATGGTATTCGTGATCGTCACTGTGCTCGCTGTGGGGGCAGCTTCATCGATGTTCATGCCCCCTCCATAGCCATTAACGTTGGTATTGAGCGTGACGATGCTATTCGTCAGCGAAAAACTTCCGCTGCCAACGCCAAAGTAATCCAGCCCACCGCCGGTGAAGCTGAAGTCCGGGGACGCACCCGGCTGGGTGTTGCGTCCGTGGCGGATCGTCACTCCATCGACACTGAAGGCCAGATTGCTATTACCGAGCGGGTTAAACGCAAAGACTTTGTCTATGCCGTTGAGGGTGGTCGTGCCTGCCTGAATGATGGTGCTCGACGCGCCGGCACCGTTGAGGGTCAGGCTCGTGTTGACGTCGAGGTCACCGGTCGCGTTGCTATCTTCGTTGTTGTTGCCGACACCGACATTCGCGATGCTCAGCGTGTATGTTCCCGTGGGCAGCGTAATCGTGTCCGCCCCGGTGCCGTTCGCATTGGCCGCGCTGATCGCCCCGCGGAGACTGGCCATCTGGAATGGATCACCCGAAATTCCGCTTCCGCCGTGAGTCGCGGCGTCGGTGCTGTCCGCAAACGGGTTGTTGCCACCGCCGGTGTAGTTTACGATGAAGAAAGTGAGCAGCCGACGCGCTTCCAGTTGTTCCACATTTGACGAACGAACAGTTGAGTCGCCCGCGCCGACTTGCCGCCTCGCACCCCGACGAGATGTCTTGTTGATTCCATGCCACCCGAACAATGACTGACACAAACTCTTCAGTGACATAACGATCCCTCAATCTCAATTTGAAAAAAGACTTGAACCGTCCGGCCAACGGCCCCTGGGACTCTCGACAACCAGTCAGAGTGTTTCAACATGCAATCCCAACGATTTGTCATCGTTGAGCGGCAATCCATGGCCTGTTCACGGGCTCCAGGCAGATTGAAAAACGGCACATCGCGGATTTGGGGGCCACAGTCCCGCCTCGATGGGACAATGGCCTCGCGCGGGTACGAACACAAAGCTCCGCTGTTGATTCTGAACCTGGCTCTGGAGCAAAACACCCGTCTAATTTGATTCTGTGCAAGTACCTTCGAAGGTTGTTGCTTAGGCGAAATAGCCTAACTTTTCCGGTGGGCGAAGTCGAGCAGCAAATTAAAATTGAGTCGTGTTTTGGGATTACTCGCAAGAGTGTCTCGGCAACGCTGGTAGATCTTATTGACGGAGTGAGGGTTTCGTTAGGTTTTTGTGTACAAGAGGATTCTTCAGTGAACGGGCGTTTCGTTGTTGTGGACTGTTAGGTGGCCGCAGGCATTGAAGTCAACTCCGTGCAGGCAACTCTGTGATCAGCTTCTCGACGGAAAAATCCCCTGCAATGCGATTATGAAGTTAATCCCCAGGTACGGCTGCATGTTTTGGTGAGGCACGGAGCCTCCCGTGTTACCGACGGCCGCGTTACTCATCGCAGCGTTTGGAGCGCCGCTTTGATAGCGAGGTGCCGGCGTGCGTCCAGAGGCGGGCGCCCACAGATTGCCGATTGGGCTCGGCAGACTTGCGGTTGTCGTCACGCATCCCACGCTGTGGGTGTGCCCCGGTAATTGGTTGGTGTTGAGTGTGACGGCGGTTGCTCCGGCACTTTCCCCAAGCAAATAATCTGAGAGGCCATTTCCCTGACCTTTATGCAGTGCAGCGCGATCGATTAGGTTTGGCAAACCGAAAGTTGTCGTGCCATTGCCACCATATGTCGTTCCGAGCAGCGAAAACAATGCTGTATTCTGCGATATAGGCAGTAGCGATCCATCACAAAACGCATAACCTCTGGGGGCAAAATTAAAGCCCGCCATTTTGATCTCGGCGATAAACGGATCTGACATGAGATACCTCGCTTTTCTGAAGTGAATGAATACTACAGCTTTCAGGGGTTCAAACCGAGTCACGAATGAAATACAGATTCATGAACCGCAGCTGACTTTGGGAGAATTTGGAGTGGTGTATGAATTCTCACGAATTCAGCTTCGACATTTGCCTAGCTTCGGGACGGGAAGATCCCCTGCGTCGCGATGCAGAAATTCAGCACAAGGTAAGGTTGCATGTTGGAATGCGGTTGGCCCCCTCCAACTGATAAAATAGCCGTAACGTGCATGCTTCCGTTTTGCGCAGCGCCATATGCCTGTGCTGATTCTTTGCCCCATGTGTGGCCCACTGGGGTTCCATTATCGACGGCGGCCGCGTTGGCGAGACACGAGTGGGAGTGAGCTGGCATCTCTGCGACCGTCAACGTGACACTTTCCACGCCGCTCATTTCCCCGAGCTGGATTGAACCGCCAATGGCATGGACGGGCACACAGCCATTCAAATTGGGAAGGCCGAAAGTGGTCGTTCCATTACCACCGTACGTGGTACCAAGAAGCGAGAAGAGCGCCTGATTTTGGTTGATGGCCAGTAATTGTCCGCTGCACGTCAACCAACCCTTCGGTGGAAAGTTGAAACCGAAAGCCCTGATTTCGCCAAGATACGGTTCTGACATCGATGATTTCTCCAAGAGTTAAGTATGATGTCCGAGAAAAGCAGTCTGAGAGCGGCAAATTTAAAATGTTAAGGACGAATCAATTCAGTGACGGATAGATTCCCGCCAAGGCAATAATGTAATTCACCGCCAGCAGGGGCATGATGTTGGCGTGCGGCTGACTGCCCCCGGCCAGGCCAAGATTTCCAGCATTCATCGTCGGCACCGCAGGGCCGGCAGCATACTGATTCAGACTCGATGATGCCCAAACCTGACCAGTTGGCGAATTCGAGCTGCCGCCGGCTGAGGTGGCCTTCGCCGGGTGGCTGTGGGTCGGCATCTGGGGTTGAAGCAACGTGACCGTTTCCGAACCGCTACTCTGCCCTTGCGTGTATGTTGTTCCGGTCGTACTTGTCCCGACGCTTATCGGGACACGACTTCGCAAATCCGGCAACGCGAATGTCGTTTGGCCGTCACCGCCATATGTAGTACCGAGCAGAGAAAACAGGGCGTCATTCTCAGAAATTGCCAGCAACTGCCCATTGCACAATGCCCAGTTCACTGGCGCGAAATTTCCCGCAAAGAGTTTGATTTCTCCAAGAAACGGATTAGACATTGTTCGTTCTTTCGTTTGCCGACTCTTCGAAAGAGTCAGTGACCAAATTGATGGAAATACCGCAGGGCCGGATCACAGCACATGATTGAAGACAGCTTCGTACTTCACTTGTCCGTCGTTTCCACGACCTACAGCCACCAGGAACAATTGACTCCGGCCAAGTACGGGGTGTTCAAGTTCGTAAATGCTCTGCCCCAACACGGGCTCAACTGGTCCGCGAAAAACCAGCGAATAGATTTCCTGACTGCCCGTGCGCTTCAAGTCAGAAACGTCGTGCAGTTCCAGTTCAATCGCGTTGAAGCCAGCATTCCGAATCACAAACTTCGTGGGGCAATTCTCGGCGCAGAAGGAATGGGTGAGCTGTTTTAAATCAGGCAAATCACCAGTCATGATTTCGCGAACTCCTGATACCCAGGCCGATGCCTGCACAAGACGGAGGTGGGGCTTCAGTGTTGCCAGAACTTTGGGATTTTATCGCCGCTGGATAAGCGTTTGTCAAACGTCCGCCAGGAAGCGTCATCAAAAATCCTCTTAACCACATGGCAATGAGTGTGGCAAACTTGCGGCTCAGGAGCAGTCTTCGCTACTGTATTCCGCCTGCAGTGAACACCACACTGTCTATTCGCCTGGACCAGTTTGTCGCTGAACCGAGCGGCCAGCATTGATTGGAAAGAATGAAATGGATTTTTTGCCTGAAGAGTTTCGTGCCGGTTCCTGGCTGCCATTCGGACGCAACGGCACCTGGGAGATTCGCGAAGATCCCTTGATGCCGGGATACCTCCAATTGGTGGAATGGGACGACAGTCCGGAAGGGCGATTATGGATGGATGATCGTCCGCGAGAACTGGAATCACACCTCCACATCCTGAATGCCGCAACTGGCCGAGTCGTCGTGGCCGGGATGGGATTGATGGCCGTGCAGGTGGCGCTGGCAAGGAAACCGGAAGTTGAGCTTGTCCATACGATCGAATTGAACCAACCGGTGGTCGATCTGGTTTGGCCACACGTCAGAAACCTGCCATCAGCGATTTCAGCCAAGCTCACTTATGAAATCGGAGATGCGGTTACTTACAAACCGGCACTCATGTCGCCGTTCGATTTTGGTTATTTTGACCACACCCTGACGCCGATGAACGCCGAACAGCAATCTCTGATCCGCGAGCACTACGCGGCAGTTTGCCATCAGCATTTGTTTTGGGCGTATCCCCAACCCGGTGTGTCCTGAAAAGATGTGAGAATATGGCCGCAGTGCGACGCTGCCTGACAGCCTGTGAACTGCCGCGATTGTGCGCACGTGTGAATCGACCGTCTGGTTTAGTCGCAGGCTACTTTCCCACTGGTTTCTTTGGCGCGGGAGGTACCGGCACTGATTTCTTGGGAGCGGGTTTTGGCGGTGCCGGTTTCTTCGGCGCGGTCAGCGTGGATGCGGGTGATTTTGCCTGAGTCGTTGTCGTCGCCGACTGCTGTTTTTCCGCTGGTGCCTTGTCAGCCGGAGGCGGCAGGAAAACGGGGCGCATCGAAACTGGTTTGCCTGACACTTCCAGCAACCAGTTGTGGAGATCCCAAAACGGCAACGTGCTGATGTGCGCTTCCACTTTGGCCACGACAAATTCAAACGAGACCACGGCGTCATAGGTGATTATGTAATGATGGAGCTTCAAGGCGGCATCACGATTGCCGTTGGCCAGCATGTCAACCCAGCCTGAATTCAGAACTTCATACGTGCTGAAGTTCTGGAGCTTCGAAAAATCAACGCTGTGCTCGGCCAGGTGATAATTTCCCGGCATCCGTGTCTTCCGCGCGAGGCAACCCTGCAACTGAAGAACAGCGGATCCACTCTGAATCGGTTTGCCAAATTCATCGTATTGCTGCGCGTCGAAAACGAGATACCAGCAGTCAGCCGTCTCAACCTGAATGCTGCCTCGGGCATGCGGAGCGGGAAGGATTCCGTTCAGATTGCAGCGTCGGACCTGATCAACCTCGTTTTTGGAACTTCGTTGAGCTGGCTGGCCATTCTGAGCCAGAGCAGAGCCCGATGCCGTTGCTGCAACACCGGCAATCATGACATTGAGAAACGTTCTGCGCGAAGTCAATATGTTGTGTTCAGCGGTCATTTTAATTCCAGTTTGTGCCGTTTTCCCAAATTGACGGTAAGCGTCCTCTGCGCAACGTCGCATACCGTCATGGGTCTGTCAAGTTTCAAGTGCCGTCTGAATCGTTTCGGATCACTTCATTCACGGAGACGTAGCCTGTCCGTTCTGTTTGACGGCGGCGGCTGGCTACGGCTCGTGCTTCCATTCCATCAGGAAATACACCCCCGTGTCGCCGATACGTCGGAATCCGAGGCGTTCGTACAGGTGCATGGCGGGATTATTATGTTCGACGTGGATGCTGACCGATTTGCCCGCTGCGGCCGCTTCGTCCAGAAGATTCCGCAACAGCCTGCCACCGATTCCCTGGCGTTGAAACTCAGGCAGCAGAGCAATGTCGATGACGCGAATGTCTTTTTCTCTGCGATCAACATATAACCGGCCAATAGGCTTCTCCTTCAGCATCAAAATATCAAATTCCGCCCCGCTGTAGTGTTTATGGTAGTGAGTGTGCTGAGCCTCGAACTGCATTTGGAGGAATTGATCTTTCTCCTGACGGTTCCATGGCGTCATGGATAATTCCTGTTCCCGTGTAGAAGCGTAGACACGCAGCAGGAAGATTCGGTCCTCAGCTGTTATTGAACGCAGTGTAATGGCAGGTTTCATGAGCAAATTTCTCGTCAATTGCGGCATTATAAAATGAAGAGGCAGATGGTAAGCATATGTGTGATCCCTGGCTATTCAATCGTCATGGCAATCAGAGTCGAGGGGATGACTGCCAGTGTCAGCCTCACGAGTGCCCGCCTTCCAAAGATGTCATTTGACGCGTACGGTACGCATTAAGGGCGGTGGCTGTTGAAAGGGAATGTGCAGGGACAGTTGTTGGATCTGCAACACAAGAACTGTGGAACGAACGCCATGGAGTTTGATGAAGCTCCACGAACGCTGCAATGGCATCGGAGTGGCGTGGTGGACGTTTGACTAAAAACGGCGGCACAATGAAGTCATCAGAAATTGCTTTCAGCTGGGCCAGGCGGCTTCAGAATTGGGAGTCGCAGTGTAAACTTTATGCAGAGCGTTTTTTCAGTCAACAGAGTTCACGGACAGGTCAATTATGAAAACACCAATTCTGTCGATCATCGCCCTGCTCATCTCTGTTCCCCAAATACTGGCTGCGGATCGACCGAACATCGTGTGGATCAGTTGTGAAGACGTCAGTTCGCATCTGGGTTGCTACGGAGATACGACCGCGACAACTCCGCATCTCGACAAGTTGGCCTCAGAAGGCATCCGCTACACGCACGCGTTCAGCTGTCACGGCGTCTGCGCTCCAAGCAGGACCGGGATCATCACAGGACACTACCCGATTACTCTCGGGGCAAATCACATGCGGTCAAAGGCGAAGTTGCCGTCACATATTCGGCCGTTTCCGCAATACTTGCGCAAGGCGGGATATTACTGTTCTAACGACAACAAGACGGATTACAACTTTCAATGGAATGAGAAAACCACGTGGGACGACACTTCAAAAAAAGCCCACTGGAAGAATCGAACGGACGGCGATCAGCCATTCTTCAGCGTCTTCAATCTCACAATGACCCACGAAAGCAAGATTTGGCTTGTTGGCTGGAAGGATGTTGTGGCGGGGTTGCCGGAATCTGAGCGCCACCGCCCTGAAGCCATGATCGTGCCGCCGTTGTATCCGGACGCCATTCCCGTACGCGAAGATCTCGCGCGGCTGGCAGACATTATCACCGTCATGGATCGTCGCGTGGGTGCGATTCTGCAGGAACTGGACGACGCAGGTCTCTCTGAAAACACAATCGTCATTTTCTGGTCCGATCACGGAGACGGTCTGCCGCGAGCGAAGCGATGGCCCTACGATTCCGGGACGCGGGTTCCGATGATTGTTCGAGTTCCAGACAAATACAAGAGCCTTGCGACTGAGGCCCCGGCGGGATCCACTGATGATTGCCTGATCAACCTGATTGATCTGGGACCAACGACGCTGTCTCTGGCAGGCGTTGCGATTCCTGAGGGACTCGCAGGAC
>JBBQSE010000348.1:0-9533 GCA_038214195.1 Planctomycetales bacterium | reverse complement strand
TTCCGGACTGAGCCCGAAGAGATACAGCAAGGTGGCATGGTAATCGAAATGATTGACAACGCTTGTCACGGCTTTGTGGCCAAGCTCGTTCGTTTCGCCATGAATGCAACCGCCTTTGATGCCTCCGCCTGCCAGCCACATGCTGAAGCCATAGGTGTTGTGGTCGCGACCGATATTCTTTTCATTCTGAATCACGGGCAGCCGTCCCATTTCTCCGCCCCAGTGAACCAGCGTCGAATCCAGCATCCCGCGCTGTTTCAGATCGGTGACCAAACCGGCGGCGGGTTTGTCCGTGCGTCCGCAGACTGCAGGCAGAGCTTTCAAGATTCCTCCATGATGATCCCATGTTTGATTGCCGGTATGCAGCTGCACGAAACGGACTCCGCGTTCCACCAGACGCCGCGCGATCAGGCAGCGGGTGCCGTATTCCTGCGTCTCCTTTTGGTCGATGCCGTAAAGTTGCTGAGTGGATTCCGTCTCGCCGGAAATATCCATCGCCTCCTTTGCCGCGATCTGCATTCCGGCGGCGAGTTCGTAACTCTGCATTCGGGCCGCCAGGTCATGTTCGCCCGGATGGCGCTCAAGATGATTTTGGTTGAGGCTACGCAGGAAACTGAGGATTTTTTCCTGGTTCGCGCCCTTCAGTGACGCTGGCGGATCCAGATTCAAAATCCTTGGCTCCTGTGACCGAACAACGGTGCCCTGATACAGCGACGGCAGCCAGCCGTTTTGCCAGTTTTCAACGCCCAGCACCGGCAGCCCGGATGGATCAATCAGCACCATGAACGCGGGCAGATTCACACAGTCACTGCCCATTCCGTAAGTCATCCACGAACCCAGCGACGGGCGACCAGTCTGCTGCCGACCGGTGTTCAGGGCGTTGATGGACTCACCATGATTGTTCACGCCCGTGTACATCGATCGAATCAGACAAATATCATCCGCGACCGATCCAAGGTTTGAAACCAGCTCACTCAGATCCATGCCGCACTGGCCGTATTTCCTAAACCGCCACGGGCTTCCAAACAGCCTGCTACTGGCTTCACCTGCGTTGTCATACTTGATGTCGCCGGTGTATGTCTGCAGATGCCGCTTGTTGAGTTCCGGCTTCGGGTCGAACAGATCGATATGACTCGGACCGCCCTGCATGAACATCGAAATCATCGCAGTGGCCTGAGGCTCCGTCGCGGGCGGTTTCGGCAGCATGTCAAAAGTCAACGGCTCCAGCGGCGGCTTGGGCGGTGCCGCGTCTAGTTGCCGTTGCCGCAACCAGGCCACGGCGAGACTTCCCAGTCCGATCGATTGCCGAGCGATCCAGTGGCGCCGTGTTGAGTTTGACATGAGTGTTAATCCACATACAAAAATTCGTTGGAACTCAACAAGGCATGACAAAAATGATTGAGTGATGCATTCACTTTTTCGGGCGTAGGTTCAGTCGTCGTAAGGAACTCGATACCTGCGGCAATGTCGGATTCTGACGGTCTCCGTCCAAAAACTATTCGCCACGCCAGAGTCACCTGCTCTGTCAAATCTTCACCGGCGGATTCACGAATGCGGCTGGCCAGGAATTCTGCCTGCTGAATGACAAACGGATTGTTCAACATCAGCAGAGACTGCGGTGCTGCGGTCGAGAACGCCCGGCGTTCGCAGTTAGGCGTCATGCGCGGCAGGTCGAATGGTTCGAGAACTCCCAATGGCATCGAACGACGAACCTGAACATAGATGCTGCGTCGAAACTCATCGTCTCCCAGCGGCTCAACTTTGCCCGAAGGTCTGCCAGCGGAATCCCGGGTATCGATGGCGAGGACAATCTGCCCCACGTCATCGGGGCTCACAGGAACTGGTTTTCCGAATGGCTTGTCTACCAACTTTCCGCTGACGGAAAGAATCGAATCTCGAAGGATCTCCGCTTCCAGCCGTCGGACGTTCATTCGCCCCAGCAGACGATTGTCACCATCGATTGCGTCCAATTCCGGTCGTCGCACAGAAACCTGCCGATACGCCGTCGATGTCATGATCATGCGGTGCAGGCGTTTCAGCGACCAGCCTTCGTCCATGAAATCCCGAGCCAGCCAGTCGAGTAATTCCGGATGCGACGGACGTTCGCCCTTGACGCCGAAATCGGCGGTAGTTCCCACAAGTCCCTGACTGAAATGATGCAGCCAGAAGCGATTCACCAGCACTCGCGCCACGAGCGGATGCTGCCCGCTGGTGAGATGGCGAGCGTACGCAAGTCGGCGTCCGGTGGTTGGAATCTGTTCATCGTTGAGCGGGATCGGCAGCGAAGTCGCATTCAGAATCGACAGCTCGCCGGGCGCGATGTCCTGGCGCGGCTGTTGAACATCGCCACGGGCAAACAGCTTTGTCACCGGCACCTGCCCCGGAACTTCGTTCAGACACATCACATAGTCATCGGCAGGCCGCTTCTTTTTTGTTTCCGCCGTCAGTTCATCCCATTTCTTGTTGAATCCGTTCAGGCGATCCGGCAAATACAGATAGACTGAGCCGCGATCCACATTCAGGAACGGAAACTCCTTAATCAACTGCACCTGTTCCGGAGTCCGTTTGTCTTTTGGAGTTTCACGCGCCGCTTTCGCGAGCGACTGCTGTTCGACCGGCAACTTCTGAAGTTCCCGCTCAAATGTTTCCTGAACGATGCCGTCCAGTTCTTCGGTTCTCTTCTTTGCAACCTCCGCCAGTTCCGCATCAATAGCTGCTGCTGCGGCTTTCGTCTCACTTGACCAGAGTGACACGAGACGATCGGTGGGGACTCGCCAGCTTGCAGGATTATAGGCCGGCTCGAAGATCGCTCGCAGTCGATAATAATCCACTTGCGTAATCGGATCGTAGCGGTGGTCATGGCATTGCGCGCATCCCACGGTCAGACCAAGCAGTGACGACGATGCGACCTTGATCGTTTCAGCGACGACATCGTTGCGGGCCACATTCTGATCACCACCAGCCGCTGTTCCATCCGGACTCATTCGCAGGAACCCCGTTCCGATCAGTTGATCAGCCTGTTCGGCAGTGAGATTTTCAAACGGCGGCGTCAGCAGTTCGTCACCGGCAAGTTGTTCCACCAGGAACTGATTCCACGGCTTGTCCGCATTCAGTGAGCGAATCACATAGTCGCGGTACTTCCAGGCCCAGTCTCGCTCGGTGTCTTTTTCGTTATAGCCGTCGCTGTCGGCGTAGCCCGCGACATCCAGCCAGTGACGCGCCCAACGTTCGCCGTAGGCCGGCGACTTGAGCAGCTCATCGACCAGCGAAGGCCAGGCTTCCGGAGAAGGGTTCGCAACAAAGCGATCGATCTCGTCGGGCGTTGGCGGCAAGCCGATCAGATCGAAGTAAGCTCGCCGGATCAGTGTTTCTTGATCGGCCTCGACGCTGAAACTCAGCCCCTCGCCGTCCAGCTTTGCGAGCAGGAACGCGTCAATTGGCGTTCGCACGAGTTCCTGATGGACGGTTCCGGGCACGTCCGGTTTCACGATCGGGCGAAACGACCAGTGTTGCCGTTCTTCCTCCGTGAAAATATCTCCCGCCGCCAGAGTTTCCGGTTCCGGTCGAGCCGTGACGGCTCCGGCGTCAATCCAGTGCGCGATGGTCTGGACGTCCTCGGGCGAAAGTTTGATTTTCCCCGGCGGCATTTCACCGGATTCCGTTCGCTGAAACAGCAGACTGCCGACATGATCGCCTGGCACAATCGCCGCCCCGGTTTCTCCGCCGGTCTGCAGCAGGCGAACAAGTCGTGCGTCCAGACCGCCTTTCAGATCCTCTTCCTCGCCGTGGCACTGCCAGCAGTGAGCTTTCAGGATCGGACGCACGTCACGTTCAAACTGCAACGGCCCGGAATCATCTGCGGAAACCATCCGCGATGTGCCAACAGAGCAGCAAACGGTCGTAAAAATGATCATCAACGATCGACGCATGACGCGGCACCGGAAGGATCAGAAAAAGGCAGGAAGATCAGGTGGGGAGAATTCGAGGAGCGGTGTAGTCTACCCGCAAACGCCGCGACCGCAAACGCGGTTTCAATTTTGCCGGAGTTTTCGACACGACTCCCCGTGCGAATACCGAACTGCTTCGCAACGATCGGTCAAATTGGTGCGCGACTGAAATCAGCCGCTGAGCGCTAGCTCACGGTTTTCACAGAACCGGACGCTAGCGCGTTCCGGCTGATAAGACAACAATCAACGGCTCGATCCTTACAACCGTTATCCACAGGGGCGAGGAACAAAATTGATATCGTCGCAGACTTATTTCCCATCCAACGCTGCAAACGGGAATTCCGCCGAGTTCACATGTTGTTCGCGCATGATCTGTTCGATCTTCGATACGACGTCCGGATGCTGCGCAGCAACATTGGTGGTTTCGGCGACGTCGTCTTTGAGGTTGTAGAGTTCCATCGCAAGGCTGGGTTTGTCGGCACCCTTCTTCGGAAACAGTTTCTGACGCACGCCCTTCCAGTCGCCCATTCGCACCATTTGCTGACCGCCATAAGAAGGGAACTCACGGTAGAGAAATGGCCGTTCGTTTTGCGGTTCGCCAAGCAGCGTTGGCGCGAGATTGATGCCATCTATATTTTGCGGCACCGCGTCCTTTGCCCCGATCATTTCGAGCAGCGTCGGAATCCAGTCCTCGAAGCCACTGACGAGGTCGCTTGTGGAACCGGGCGGAACGTGTCGCTTCCATCGCACAATGGTCGGCACCCGGATGCCGCCTTCGTAGACGGTGCCTTTGCCATCGCGGAGACCTCCGGCGGAGTTGAAGAACACCGCGTCCGTGCCTGCCAGGCCCTGATGTGTGCCGTTGAGAGGACCGTTGTCGCTGGAGAAGACGAAAATGGTGTTGTCGTCGAGCCCGAGTTCCGCGATCAGTGCCATCAACCGTCCGATTTCTCGATCCATTCTCGTGATCATCGCGGCATAGGCGGCTTTCGGTTTGAAATGCGGAATGTAACCCTTGCCGCCAGGATAGGGCGGGTCTTCCCATTCATCGAGGTACTCCGCAAGCGAATCGTCAGGAACCTGCAACGCGACATGCGGCACTGTCGTGGGCCAGTAGAGGAAGAACGGTCGATCCTTGTTGTCGCGGGCAAACTGCAGTGCCTGTTCGGCGATTAGGTCAGCCGAGTATTCAGTTCCCTGAAACCGTTTGTAGCTCTCCGGTTTGCTGGGATCTTCCCCAGGCTGTAAAGTGTCATGCGCTGAAAACGGCGGGTTCTTAACATCGATGGCTTTTTCGTTGTCCCACAAATACGTCGGATAGAAATTGTGGGCCACGGCCTGGCAGTTGTACCCAAACCAGCGATCGAATCCCTGTTTCAGAGGTTCGCCGGCTGAGCCTGGTCCGCCGAGTCCCCACTTGCCGAAGCCGCCGGTCACGTATCCCTGCGATTTGAATAGCTCAGCCATCGTGAGTTCGTCATCCGGGATCGGGTACTGCCCTTCGAGATCGGGCTTACCGATTCCAGACCATGCATTCGCCCCTTTCACCGAACGATTGTCACGAACGAGCGCATGTCCCGGATGTTTGCCAGTCATCAGCACACACCGTGACGGCGCGCAAACGGCATTGCCCGAGTAATGCTGCGTCAACTTCATTCCCTCCTCCGCCATCCGGTCGAGATTCGGTGTGCGAATCAACTTCTGACCAAACGCGCCGACGTCGCCGTACCCGAGGTCGTCGGCGAGAATGAAGATGACGTTTGGCTTGCGGTCGTCAGCGGCGTGGACGTCAACGTTAGACAATGCGAGGAAAGAAATTGCGACGAGCAGATGGGAAATTCTCATTGAGAGCCTCAATCTTGTTTCGACACTCGCGCGCCCGGCACCGCAACAATCATTTGATGCGAGTCAGCGCGTGATACAATCGTCACTATGAGACACCATTGCCTGCATCAATTGCAACCCAGTGTAAGATTGTTCTTGGAGCCTGTCCGCGAATTGGCCGAGTCCTGATTCGGTTCTACCACTGTTGAAAATCCCGTCGGCGGAGCTACGGGCGTACAGTACACCCGTCGCTCCGCCGACGGGAAAGCCCAACGCGGCGAACGTGCCAGCAATGCGGATCGAGATGTTGATTCTGTACAGGCTCTTACTCTCTAACGGCACGGCCCAGTCGTCGCGGCTTCGCGCGACCCCCGGATTTGGGCTCTTCAGGAACCGCCCCGCAGAGTGCTCTCGCGAAGCCTTCCATGTGCTGCATGGTATCGCAGAAGGCGGAATACGTCATGCGTTGTCGCAGGTCTTCCGTGAGGGCTCGACCGCCCACAGCGAGCGCTGTCCCTGCGGAAACGCAGGTCTGAGACAGTGCCGCGAATTCGTCTATAAAACTGAATCCTTCCGGAATGTGCGACACGCTCAACCAAAACAGTTTCGGTTTCGTCTCCCGCACGGCTTTGATGAGTGAAGGAATTGGAATCGAAGTGCCGAGAGTCATCGCGCGGAAACCGGATTCTCTCAAAACCAGTTCGACCATCGCCGACGGCAATGAGTAATGATCGCCTTCGATCGTTCCGCCCGTCGCGGTCCATTCTCCGTCTGGAATACGTTGGATTTTACGGACCTCATGCAAAATCCTGATGCAAATCTCACAGCTTCGCCGTTCCTGATAAACGTCCGCGTCGTGACAGGCCCAGCGGTCTCCGATTTCGCGAAATGCAGCGGCAAACACCTCATCACAGATGACACTGATCGGGTGCCTGGCAAGATACAAATCGAACACAATTTGTCGTGCGAGCAACTCGTCGCCATTCAGCAACGCGTCCACCATCCGAGGCTGCCCGCGAGTGAGCCCCAATTCGGCGAATTCGCTGGCTGGCGGGAGTCCCAATACCTCGGGTGAGACAAGCGGGTGACCGTGTTCGCGGATGAATCGCAGCACATCAGTTGTTGGCATCTTGCGATGCCCGCCAGCCGTCCGGACTGTTTCGATCAGGCCGTGATCACACCAGCGTTTCAACGACGATTCGCTGACGCCGATCGCGCGAGCGACCTGCTTGGGAGATACCAGTTCGTTTGAAATTTCCATGAAATCGCCTCTGCTTGTTGACCGATCTGGTCGTTTTGTAGCGCCCTGCGTGCAGTGTGGCCATCAGAAATGCTGTAAAATACGCCATTTTATGAATTGTTTCCTCCAATGCTCTTGCCGGATGAATGGACAGGCTATAACGTAATTGAACGTTTTGGACGTTTTGGTGATCGCGATTTCGGTTGCTGTCTGCCCGACGCCCTGAAACGCGGAAAATTTTACGGGAGTCTGCCCCCGAGCATTTGGAAGCAGTACGTCCCCGTGTCGCGTGAGGTAAAGAAGATGAAACTGGCAATTATCGGATCAGGAATTTCTGGACTGGTCGCCGCCTATCGACTGCATGTCGATCATGACATCACAGTCTTCGAAGCCAACGACTATCCCGGCGGTCACACGAACACGGTTGATGTTGAAATTGATGGCGAGGCTCACCCCATAGATACCGGTTTCATCGTTTTCAATGACTGGACCTATCCGAACTTTATCCGGCTGTTGAACGAGCTGGATGTCGTATCACGACCGACGGAGATGAGCTTCAGTGTTCGCAACGATCAAACAGGTCTGGAGTACAACGGTCATTCGCTCAACAGCCTTTTCGCTCAGCGACGCAATCTGTTGCGACCGAGTTTCTATCGGATGTTGGCGGATATCGTCAGATTCAACCGCGAGGCTGTACGACTTGTCTCCGACTGCGACGACGAGACCACGGTTGGTGAGTTCCTGTTGCGGCATGGTTACTCACGCGAGTTTGCTGACCAATACCTGTTGCCAATGGGGGCCGCGATCTGGTCGTGTCCGACCGGAACGTTCTCCGAGTTTCCGATGCGGTTCATTGTGGAGTTTTATCACAACCACGGTCTGCTCAGCGTGCGGAATCGTCCCACCTGGCGATTTGTCGGCGGCGGTTCAGAAACCTACGTCAGGGCCATGACTCGCGACTTCCGAGATCGCATTCGTCTTCGCACACCAATTCAAAGCGTCCGTCGCGATCTGAACAGCGTCATCGTGCAGCCGCGAGGACATGAAGCCGAATGCTTCGACCATGTGATCTTTGCCTGCCACAGCGACCAGGCGTTAAGAATACTTGGGAATGACGCGACGACACCCGAGCAGGAAATACTATCCGCTTTTCCGTACAGTCGAAACGTGGCCGTGCTGCACACGGACATCTCGGTTCTGCCGAGATCGCATCGTGCGTGGGCGAGCTGGAATTATCGACTGACCGGCGATGATTCGGCTCCGGCAAGCGTCACTTACAATATGAACATCCTGCAGAAGATTCGTTCTCGCCACACTTTTTGCGTCACGCTCAACGACGAGTCGCAAATCGCTGGGGACAAAGTTCTGCGACGTTTCGAATATCACCATCCGGTCTTCACAACTCAGCGCGCGGCGGCTCAGCATCGTCAAGGCGAACTGCTCAACACAAACCGCACATCATTTTGCGGCGCGTACTGGGGAAACGGGTTCCATGAAGACGGCGTTAATAGCGCTCTTGCGGTCGTGGACGCAATCCGATCTGCGCCGCAGCATCAGTTGCCAGCGATGGCGAGTTGCGGGAGTGACGCGCGATGAATATTCATAGTTGCCTCTATGAGGGTGAGGTGCGGCATCGGCGTTCGCGTCCCGTGCGGCATGAATTCCGTTACCGACTGTTCATGCTGTACGTGGATCTGGACGAATTGCCCACGCTTTTTCGCAACCGCTGGCTATGGTCGGTGAACTGGCCGAATCTCGCGTGGTTTCGCCGCTCCGATCATTTTGGCCCCGCCCGCCAGTCGCTGGCAGAATCGGTTCGTGACCTCGTGGAAGTGCGACTCGGCAATCGTCCCGCTGGTCCAATTCGACTGCTGACGCACTTTCGCTATTTTGGCTTCGCCATGAATCCAATCAGTCTGTATTACTGCTTTAATGAGAGCCACAGCCTGGAGGCGGTCGTCGCGGAAGTGACTAACACGCCGTGGGGTGAGCGGCATTGTTATGTCCTTGATGCACGGGAAGCCGATCTGGCACCTGTCGGCGCATCAGCGACTTTCGTTCCGCAAAATGACGCTACTTTCGCAGAGCGAAAGGCGACGATGCGGGCCACGAAGGAACTTCACGTGTCCCCGTTTCTGGGGATGGAGTTCGACTACGTGTTCCGTCTAAACGAGCCCGGTCAATCACTGGTGGTGCATATCGAGAATCATCGTCGCGCAGCCGACGAAGAAAACCCCGCCTTTGATGCGAGGCTGACAATGCGCCGCCGTCCGCTGAACGGATTCCAACTCGCCCTTGCGTTGTGTCGGTATCCGCTGTTGACCGCTCAGGTCTTCGTCGGAATTCACTGGCAGGCGTTTCGACTGTGGCAAAAGCACGTCCCAGTTGTACCGCACCCGAAACGCCCTTCCGGCACGACGACTGATTCGCCTGAAGACTGCGAGCCGTTGTGTGTCGCGGACGATTCCAACCTCACTGCCTCAAGTGATTATTCCAACGCAATCCATCAGCCAGAAAACACC
>JBBQSE010000347.1:0-9558 GCA_038214195.1 Planctomycetales bacterium | reverse complement strand
GGAAATTCTTGCGCGACGACGATAATCCGTTTTCGCATGATGAAAAGAATACAGTCGGCGAATTTGTGGCTGGCTTGGCCCTTGGCGTCGTCCTGGGTGCAGTGATTGATGAAGAGTTCAGGCACAAGGGCGTGACGAAAGCCGAATTGGAGTCGGCGATAAACGAATTACCGAAAAGCCAACTCGTGCTGACGACCGATGGCAAAATTACCGTCGATTCGCCAGCGGAAGTGAGCGAGGACGGGAAGACGCTGACGCTCGACCTTTCGAAGTTTTTGAGCGACCCGCCGGAAAAATGGTCGATTCGGATTGATGGTTTGTAACGCAGGTCATGATCGGCAACCGACCACGACATTCCTTGCCAACCATACAACCATCCAGACATTGGCATACTGCGTCGGCCTGACACGATCCCCTGGTTCAACGGCGAAGACACCTGCCCGACATGCAGGCGACGATGGTTCGACCCCCGCTCCTTCCGCTGTGGCCGAGTCCGGTGCTGGTTTCCGGAGACAGACTGTGAAACTGTTTTGCGGCGGTTCGATTCCGCGCGGTCACCTTCGTTCAAATCCATATTTTTTTAATGTGCCAGGTCCGAACCCTTCCGTCGTTGGAGGGTCTTCCGACTGACCTCAACTGCCTGTCGAGACTACATCACCACCCTGTTAAGGTGTGCCTAACGGCACGATGTCTCGGCGAAACTTCGTTGGGGCCTTCATTCTCCAAACAAAACGTGCTCCAATGAAACCCTGCGTCCATTCCAAAACAAAGCCAACACTCGCACGCAGCGTTGCGGGAGAAGACTTGCAAACCGGCGAGTTCATCAGCGTCCTGAGCGTCATCAGCGAAATGCCCTCATTCATGTGGGATAGCTGCGATCTTTCATTGCGTCCCGAAGAACTGATTCGATTGAAGTACATCCCGGAGCGAGCAGGACATCCTCTCTTCTTAAATCAACGATCCAACTGCCGTGTTGGAGTACATCCACCAAACGCGGGGGCTTCGGCCCCTTAACAGCCACGGAAAGCGGGAGCTTTCCTGTCCTTTACGGACCGGCAACTCTGACCACCCTTCGTTGGATCGCTGAAACAATTCGTCGGAACAAGAAACGGTTCGCTATTTGATGAGAACACTTCGCTCTCTGCGAATCGTTTGATGCCGACTGTCAAGAGAGGAGGCCACCATGGCCAATAGCACTCTATTTTCAAGTTTCAAGAGCCTGCTGCCGCGCACGAATTCCGTGAACGAAGCTGGCGGTCGAGCGTACGATTTTTCGTCAAAGCACGCGCTGGCGCAGATGGCTGCGACGGGTTGCTTCAACGGCGTGTTCTATGCGAACGCTGAAAATCAGCTTGATGAACTTTAGAAGCTGATCGCTCAGGTTGACGACAACGTCTTCCTGGCAAAGCTGGCAGTTTACTCGCGCGTACTTGCCTTCATGAAGGACATGCCGGCGGCATTGCTGCTGGCACTGTCGAAGAGGGACACACTTCTGTTTCACCAGGTATTCGATCGAGTTGTCGATAACGGACGCGTACTGCGCACTCTGTTTCAGATGATTCGATCCGGACAGTTCGGTCGGACCGGCCTGTCGTCCAGCTTGCAGCGTGCGTTCCAGCGATGGCTGATTGACGAGCAATCTCTGAAGACTCCATTCTGGGGCAGTCGCAACAGATAACGTTTCTGCGATCGTGTTCCAGTTTCGCACTTCCCGTTCGCTATCTTACCACGAAATTCACCATCCGCCCTGGCACTGCTACTACTTTCACAACCGTCTTGCCCTCCAGATGCTTTTGTACCGCATCGTCACTTCGCGCGGCGGCTTCCAGAGTTTTCGCGTCCAAGTCGGCAGGCACTACTATTTTAGCCCGAATCTTGCCGTTCACCTGCACCGGCACTTCAACCGTGTCTTCGACAAGCAGCGCGGGATCGTACGTCGGCCATTGTTCATAGGTCAGCGTGACATTATGGCCCTTGAGCAACCCGGCATTCTCAAGCAGCTCAAGTTGTGGTGCCTTCAGTGTATTCCAGAGTTCTTCCGCAATGTGCGGAGCGAACGGGTTGAGCAGCAGGACGAATTGCTCCAGGACCGACTTACTGCGTGTTTCCTGGCCGGACATGAAATTCGTGAACTCCATCATCCGGCTGATGGCGGTGTTGAACGACAATCGGTCGATGTCATCGGTGACGGCTTTGATCGTCTTGTGCAGCATCCGAAGCTGATCTTCGGCTGGCGGTGAATCGACCACTGCTGCGGACAGCGTAGTGGTTTCGGCTCGGTCATCGACGATCATTCGCCAGACTCGACCCAGAAAGCGATAAACGCCCTCAACGCCGCTCATCTGCCACGGCTTGACCTGTTCCAGCGGCCCCATGAACATTTCATACAGCCGCAGTGAATCCGCACCGTAATCTTTCACCACGTCGTCTGGGTTGACGACATTGCCGCGCGACTTTGACATCTTCTCGGCTTTGCCATTCTCATCGGGCTCACCCAGAATCATGCCCTGATTGACCAGCTTTTGAAACGGTTCGGGAGTGCTTACATGCCCGCGATCGAATAGCACCTTGTGCCAGAAGCGTGAGTACAACAGATGCAGCACCGCGTGCTCCGCGCCGCCGATGTAAAGATCTACCGGCAGCCAGTATTTTTCCTTCTCCGGATCGATGAATGTTTCGGCGTTCTTGTTGTCACAGAATCGCAGATAGTACCAGCAGCTACCCGCCCACTGCGGCATGCTGTTGGTTTCCCGTTTGAGTTTCACGCCGTCCGTGTCGGTCTTGTAGAGCCACTCTGGTGTCGCCTTGGCCAGCATCGGTTCCGGCGAACCCGTCGGCTTGAAATCGTCCATGTGCGGATGCAGCACCGGCAGTGACTCCGCTGAGTCCGCTCGCATCAGGCCCGTGGGATTGCCGTCCGCATCGAGTTCATGCCAAATCGGAAAAGGCTCACCCCAGTAACGCTGACGACTGAAGAGCCAGTCTCGAAGTCGGTAGTTCACGGCTTCTTTGCCGAGGCCAGATGCCGTCAGATCCTTTGTGATTTGAGATTTGAAATCTGCGGTTGGCAGGCCGTTGTATGTTCCCGAGTTGACTGACACTCCGGTCTCGGTGAATGCGGCTGTCTCAATTTCCACGGTATGCCCACTGCCTTCAGCTGGAGCAACGACCTGAACGATGGGGATGCCAAACGTCTTCGCAAATTCGTAGTCTCGTTCATCATGCGCCGGCACCGCCATGATGGCTCCTGTGCCGTAGCTGATCAGAACATAGTCCGCGATCCAGACCGGAACTCGCTCGCCGTTGACGGGATTGATTGCGTGGCCGCCCGTGAATACGCCCGACTTCTCTTTCGCAAGATCGGTGCGATCGAGGTCGCTCTTCAGCGACGACTTGCGAATGTATTCGTCAACCGCCGCTCGCTGTTTGTCCGTCGTGATTTTTTGCACCAGAGGATGCTCCGGTGCCAGTACCATATAGGTCACACCGAATAGAGTGTCCGGGCGCGTTGTGTAGACGCGAATGACAAGTTCGTCAGGCGAGCGGTTGGGCGTCAGCCCACCGAGTGCGTTTCCTGCGGCGGAGTCTCGGAGGGCTGACGCCCTGCCGCTCGCCGAATCGCGGGTGTCAACCAAAAAATCCACCTCCGCGCCGGTACTTCGCCCAATCCAGTTTCGCTGCATGAATTTGATCGAATCCGACCATGTCAGTGGTTCCAGTTCACTGGCCAGTCGATCGGCATACGCCGTGATTCGCAGCATCCACTGCTTGAGCGGCATGCGTACAACAGGATGGCCGCCGCGTTCGCTTTTGCCGTCGATGATTTCTTCATTGGCGAGCACCGTGCCGAGTGCCGGGCACCAATTGACGGGCGCTTCTGAGACGTAGGCCAGACGGTGCTTGTCCTGGTAGCGACGGATGGCTTCAGACACCTCCGGCGAGCGGTTGGGTGTTAGCCCACCGAGTGCGTTTCCTGCGGCGTCAACTCGGAGGGCTGACGCCCCTCCGCTCGCCAGAATTTCTTCGGGGATCGGCAATTCTGATATCGGTCGTCCTTTGCCTTTGCGTTCGACCCCGTCCGGGCCGGTCCAAACGTGATCCGCGTCGTACCAGGTGTCGAAGAGCTGCAGGAAGATCCACTGCGTCCACCGGTAATAGTCCGGATCTGTTGTCGCCAGTTCGCGCTCCCAGTCGTAGCTGAACCCCAGCATCTTGAGCTGGCGCTTGAACGTGGCGATGTTCTGCTCGGTGGTTTCACGCGGATGCGTTCCCGTCTTCACCGCGTGCTCTTCTGCCGGGAGTCCAAACGCATCCCAGCCCATCGGATGCAGGACGTTCATGCCCTTCATCCGAGAGTACCGGCAGACAATATCGGTCGCTGTATAACCTTCCGGATGCCCCACATGCAGCCCGCTGCCGGAGGGGTACGGAAACATGTCGAGAACGTAGAGTTTTGGCTTGTTCGCTTCCTCTCCGGTCGGAATCGTGTCCTCGGTGCGGAACGTCTGATGAGTTTCCCAGTACTGCTGCCAGTGAGCTTCAATGCGTTTGGCGTCGTAACGTGGCATGTGTCGATTTCGTCTGTTGTGGTTGATAAAGAATAGACATCGAATTCATCACTCGCGTATCGGCCGTCCCTTCTCCCCCAAATTGGGGGAGAAGGTGCCCGTCAGGGCGGATGAGGGGGATTCGAGCGATCCGGCAATTTCGAAAAGTCCCCGCAGTTTATTGCACTCTCCGCCCAATTCAACGCGCCCCACTTCCTCGCTGCCTCCAGATCTCGATTGTGCGACACCTCAAAGACGCGGTTGGCTCACGAGCGATCGATTGCCTCCAACTGTTTCGCTGGCAAATCGGGACTGATCGACGCTGAGTCAGTTCGCGGGTATCATCCAGAAGCCCGGCTTTTTCAAAAAGCCGGGCTTCTATGCCACCCACCATTCCAAAGACGTGAATGCCCATGAAAACGCGCTTCCATTTCCTGTTGGCACTTGTCATTTCTGCGGCGGTTGCCCACGCCCAGCCGATCTCACTGCACCCGGACAACCCGCACTATTTCCTTTTCCAGGGCAAGCCCACCGTTCTCATCACCTCTGCCGAACATTACGGCTCGGTGCTCAATCTCGACTTCGACTACGTTAAGTATCTCGACACTCTGGCTGCCGACGGGTTGAACCTCACGCGACTCTTCAGCGGCGTCTACGTCGAGCCGCAGGGAGCCTTCGGCATCGCGGAGAACACGCTGGCCCCGAAGGCCGGGCGTTTGATCTGTCCGTGGGCACGAAGTGAACAGCCGGGCTATGCCAACGGCGGAAACAAATTTGATCTCTCAAAATGGGACGCGGCATATTTCGCACGGCTCGGGGACTTCGTCGCTCAGGCTGGCAAACGTGGCATCGTCGTGGAATTCGCGATCTTCTGCCCGATGTATGAGGACACACAGTGGAACCTCAGCCCAATGAATGCCGCCAACGACATCAACGGCATTGGAGCGTTCGGTCGGAACGACGTGTATACGCTCGACAAAAATGGCAAGTTGCTCGCCGTTCAGGAGGCACTCGTCAGAAAGATCGTCGCTGAGCTACGCGACGCCAACAACCTTTGCTACGAGATCTGCAACGAACCGTACTTCGGCGGCGTGACGATGGAATGGCAGCATCACATCGCGGATGTCATTACTGAAGCCGAAAAAGACTTCCCGCGCAAGCACCTGATCTCACAGAACATCGCCAACGGCTCGGCGAAAATTGAGAATCCGCATCCGGCGGTCTCCGTGTTCAACTTCCACTATGCCAGTCCGCCCGATGCGTTGATGCAAAACTACGGACTCAATAGACCCCTCGGCGACAACGAGACGGGTTTCAAAGGAACGGCTGACGACCATTACCGGATGGAAGCCTGGGAGTTCATTCTCGCTGGTGGCGGTCTGTTTAACAATCTCGACTACTCGTTCACCGCCGGGCACGAAGACGGAACGTTTAAGTATCCGGCTACGCAACCAGGCGGCGGCAGTCCGGCCTTTCGCAAACAGATCAAACTTCTGAAGGACTTCATCCACAGTTTTGACATCGTCAAACTAAAACCGGCCCGTGAAGCCATAAGTGAGCCCCTGCCTAAAGACGCTCGCGTTCAAATGCTCGCTGAGCCTGGTCGGCAATACGCGGCATACTTCAAAGACTCGGCGAAATTCGCCTTCACGCTGGATCTGCCTGAAGGAAATTACAACGTCCGCTGGATCGACGTCGTGACCGGTCGCGAAGAGACTCCTCCGGCGTTGTCGCATCCCGGAGGTCCGATACCTTTCGTCGTGCCCGATGACCTCAATGAGTCCGCCCTGCGGATCGTGCGAGAGACAAAATGATTTTGCCCCGCTACGGAGACGGCGTGTTGATTTAATACCAACCCGAAGCGCTAGTGAGATTGTGGATGCCAAAAACATTGGTGAAATGCATCCTCGCTGGCGATTCGGGTTTGTAAAATACATTAAATCAACACGCCGGAGAGGGATGGGACCAAAGTCTTTCATTACCGGGTAACGCTACGTAGACTACTCCCCCCACGATCGCTGCACTTTTCAATCGCCGTTTACACGATCACCATCGTTTCTTTAGCGTTTGAGTCAGACAGGATTCCATGTTCTCTCCGATTCCTCGCATCTGCGGCTCCTGGTTGGCGGCACTCGTTGTCATTTGGCTCGCCTCGGCCGCGCATTCCCAAGATCCCGAGGACATCGGCTATCTGAATCCGTCCTGCATCTTCAGCAGCGGCATGGTCCTGCAGCGACAGATGGCCGTGCCGATCTGGGGTTTTGCACCGCCAGCTTCCACGGTCACGGTGCAGTTTAATCGTCAGGAGAAATCGACCACGGTTGATGCCCAGGGGAATTGGAAGCTGAACCTCGATTCCATGGAGGCCGGCGGTCCCCAGTCGCTCACGATATCATGTACTGCGGGAAACCAAGGCTATCCGCGTACGCTGAAGTACGACAACGTCCTGATTGGCGAGGTCTGGTTTTGCTCGGGGCAGTCGAACATGGAGCACCAGTTGTCGTGGAGCGATCCCACGCCGACTGATCCCGGGGGGATGGGAGCGATCCGCAATCGCGAGGCCGAGATTGCCGCCGCCGATTATCCGCAAATCCGCACGTTCAATCACTACGTGCAACCTAGCGGCACGCCGGTGAGGTACACCTCGGGGACATGGCAATCCTGCACACCGGCCAACGCCGGGCAATTTCGCGCCATTCCGTATTTCTTCGGGCGGAAGCTGCATCTGGAACTGAAGGTTCCAATTGGACTAATCACCGGCGTTTACGGCGGCAGCGGCATTGAACTCTGGCTGAGCCGCGAGGCGCTTGACTCGGACCCCGAACTGAGCAAGCTGTCTGGCTCGACACTGTTCAACGCCTACATCCACCCGGTCATACCCTATAGCATACGCGGCTTCCTGTGGTGCCAGGGGGAGGCGAACTCGAAGGTCAACGGCATTCTGTATCGCAAGGAGATCAAGGCCCTGATTCAAGACGTCCGCGAGAAATGGGGCAGACCCGATCTCTCCTTCTTCTTGGTCCAGCTGGCCTACAAGCCTGGTTACGGAGGGGATTGGCCGCTGGTGCAGGAGGCTCAGCGGATGGCCCTGGAACTGCCCCACACCGGCCTCGCCGTGACAATGGACGTGGGGGACGCGGTGCAAATTCACTATCCCAACAAGCAGGACCCGGGGCTCCGACTGGCGATGTGGGCCCTGGCCAGGAACTTTGGCAAGGAGGTAGTCTGCTCCGGCCCGTTGTACGATCGGATGGAGGTGGAAGGGAAGCACATCCGCGTTCACTTCCGCGAGGTTGGGAAGGGCTTGAAGGTCCGAGGCGAAGGTGGGCTGAACCACTTTCAGATCGCTGGCAAGGATCGTGTCTTCAAGCCAGCCTCGGCGGTGATCGACAAGAACACGGTCTTGGTATCAAGCCCCGAGGTCCCCGAACCGGTGGCGGTCCGTTATGCTTTCACCGACAATCCGGCTGGCTGCAACCTGTTCAACATCGCCAATCCACCGAAGACCGGAACTCCAATCCACCATCACCCGGTGGAACTGCCTGCCGCCCCGTTCCGCAGCGACGACTGGTAGTTCCTGCCTGGTGGTCACCACTGTCCTGCAGACCTGTGGCGGTGCCCGTGCTGTCGATCGCCTGCTTGACTCCAAGCCGCCCGGCTTCGTCGAGCTTCCCAAGCTACGCCACAACCCGTTGCCGTGGCCCTCGCTTGGTTCGGTAAGATTCGACGAGCGCCCAGTACGCTGTTCGCTGTCCGTTTTCATCCTTGAAGTACCGTCGAATAAACATGGCGGGGATCTTATACCCCGCTTTCGTACCCGTCCGATATCTTCTTCTCACTACATCGCGTTTCAGATTTCAAAACACGGCTGATTTCGAATTTCAGATCCCAAAACACGGCAAACTTTTTTCCGCCGGTCGCACGTTGTTACACTTCTGGGGAAGTTGGGCGAGAACGGCTGACCCACCGCTGCCAAATCCTGGCGACCAACGCGAGAGCTACCGGCTCAAAGACGTCCGCCGACCACGTCAGAATACGGAGACTCAACTCATTCTTTCACCTTCATGATCTGCACCGCATCGGCATGTACGGTGCCACCGGCATCTTTGGCGAATAGCTCAACCGAACCCTTGCTGCCCGATTTGGCGTCGATAGTGCCGAGTGACATAAAACCGTTCTCCAGCGGAGCGGCTTGTGTCATGTCGATCTTCGTTTCCTGTGATTCACCATCAAACGTGAGCACCACGCGGACGTGCTTCGCTCGGTTTTCGTGCGGCAGGTAACAAATTCGCACGTCGTACTTGCCTGCATCGGGGATTTCGAACGGAAAACTGATCGTGGAATCCTCGCCGCCGGAATAGACATAACCGTAGCCAACATAGCCCTTCAGTCCTGTGCCTTCGGTCCAGCCACCGGTTTTTTCGGCGGCCTTATCGTCGATCACGATGCCACTCAATTTTGCAGGATCCAGCCCCGTTGCCGGTCCAAGTGGCCCGGCCAGCTTCATTGCGTCATCGGGGATGACGATCTTGTCGGCGACCGTATCGCGGCGAGCTTTGCCGGGCAGATTCAATAGTTCGATCAGCTTCGCAAGATAACGATCGTGGACATCGCGAGGCGTGCAGTTGTAGTAGACACAGAGACTCGCAGCGCGGCCCACCACTTCACCCATCATCCCGCAGGTCTTCATCACGCGCGTCGTCCCCAGCGCTTCATGAGTCACACTGATGTTGCGACCGGCCATGAACAGATTGTCGATGTTGCGGGAATAAAAGCAGCGATAAGGAATTGGATAGCCGTAGTTCCGATCGATTCGCTGATCGTGAACTGCGATGCTGATGAAAGGATTTTCGGGGAACTTTTTGGAGTATTGATCCTTGGGATAATGCAGGTCGATTGACCAGGTACTCGGCACGCAGCCGTCGGGGAACTCTTTTTTGGAAACAACATCGTCCTGCGTCAGAATCACATCACCCATGAGTCGTCGTGACTCTCGCGGCCCGCCGATGAA
>JBBQSE010000346.1:0-9601 GCA_038214195.1 Planctomycetales bacterium | reverse complement strand
TGGCGGGCTTTGGGATTTTGGCAATCTTCTACATGATCGTCGTCGAGAAGACCCGTGACATCGGGATTCTGAAGTCGCTGGGTGCCAGTTCCAACGGTGTGATGTCCATCTTTCTGTATTACGGACTTGGGCTGGGTATCGTAGGCAGCACCGCCGGTGTTTTGATCGGTCTTTTGTTTGTGCATTACATCAACCAGATCGAAGATGGACTGAGCTGGATGACAGGTCGCAAGGTGTTTGACGAAAAGATTTACTACTTTTTCGAGATCCCGACGTACGTCAATCCGTGGATGGTGTTCTGGGTCGCCATGGGTGCCATTGCAATCGCGGTGCTCGCCAGTATTCTTCCCGCCCGCCGCGCTGCCAGACTGCATCCGGTTCGGGCGTTAAGGTTTGAATAGCAGTTCGGTTTAGAAGCCTCACGACTTCTGCTACGTCCTTCGGCATGGCCCATCACTTGTTTTCTGAAATGTAACGTTATGGCTGAGACCATCAAAATGACAAAGCCACTGATCTCCGCTGAGGCGATTTCGAAGTCGTATTTCAAGGGGCAACATAAAGTTCCCGTGCTTCAGGGAGCCGGGATGAAAGCCAATCGCGGCGATTTTATCTCTGTCATTGGCCAGAGCGGGTCCGGCAAGAGCACACTGCTGCATGTCATGGGATTGCTGGATTCGCCGGACATTGGGGAAGTCATGCTGGACGGCAATCGCATCGACAATCTTAATCAAACGGCCCGCGACCAGCTGCGAAATCAGGTCTTTGGCTTCATTTTTCAGTTCTATCATCTGCTGCCTGAACTGTCGCTGCTCGAAAACGTCATGACACCGCTCATGATTCGCCATTCGATTTTCAGTTACTGGTCAAAGCGAAAGGAAATTCGGGACGCGGCGATGGACATCATCAACCAGGTAGGGCTTGGTCATCGCATCAAGCATCGCCCGTCGGAACTTTCCGGCGGCGAAATGCAGCGGGGAGCTATCGCTCGCGCGCTCGTCGGCAAGCCGGAAATTTTACTGGCTGATGAACCGACGGGAAACCTCGACGCCGTCACCGGGGGCGGAATCATGGAACTGCTGAATTCACTGAACGAGAATCAGAAGCTCACGATTGTGATGGTCACCCACGACGAATCGATTGCGGCCCAGGCTCATCGGACCGTGCGGCTCTTCGAAGGCCGCATTCAGACCGTGCAGCGTGAAGAGGCCGCGTAAGCAGGAGTCACCTCACTGCTCATTCTCAATCACGGTCTGCTCTGCCATTCCGTCCATCGTCATCAGATCGTTGACCTGCAGCAACTCCGCCATGTCAACAGTGGCATTCCAGACATCATTGAGTGACTGCAGATAGTTCGACACAACCGACGCCAGCGTCTGCTGAGCGACCACGACCTGTGCGAAGTCAATCGATTCGCCATCGATCAGAAAGCGATCATAGACACCGCGATAGACGCGAACCTGATCGGGCAACAGGTCCGTTCGATAGCTTTCGGAAATCGTGCGGCTCGATGAATACCGGCTGTATGTGTCGGCCAGACTGGACATCAGGGCGTTGTTGGTATTCGTCAGATCCTGCTCCGCGCGGATCAAGTCAGCGTGCGCTGACACGATGTTGCCCTGATTTCGATTCAATACCGGCACGGGGCCGGAGACCTGCACGTTAGTGGAATAGTCGGACAACGGAGTTGTGTCGTCATGCTGAAACGCCGCGTAAATCGTAATGTTGGGGATGGGACGGACTTCCTCAAGTCGCAGGCTGCTGCGTGCTGAAGCGATCCGTGAATTGGCGGCAATCAGATTTGTGTGCCGTTGCAGCATCTGGACCAGCGTATTGTAGTCCGCTTCCGGCGGAAGGACTTCCACGGAACCCGCGACCGGCTGACGAGCCATATACGGCAGACCGACGGCAGCAGCCAGCTGTCGCCAGGCGGCATCACGTCCATTTGTGGACTGAATAACATTGTTCCTCGCCAGGACCGCAAAGACTCGCAGCTGCAGTGGTTCGTACGGAGCGGATTCACCGCCCGTGACGAGATCTATCTGCGCCTGATAAACTTCGTTGCTGAGTTTCTCGATTGATCGGCTAAACCGCAGTCTTTCCTGGGCGATCAGGACTTTGAAATAGTTTCGCCGCACGTCACTTGCCAGGCTGATGCGGGCCTTTCGCAGGTCCGCCTGAGTCGCACGCATTTCATTCATTGCGGCATTTTGGGCCAGCGTCAGTTTTCCGGCCGTGATGAATTCCTGCGTGAAGAAGACGCCGTTGTAGCCAGCGGTTTTTGCTGTTCCGATCGTGTCCCCTTCGTACCCGAAGGTTGGATTCGGGTAGAGTCCGACCTGTACAGCCTGCCCCCGCGCATTTTCGACACTGGCAGCTGCCTGACGCACAACAGGACTGTTTTCGAGCGCCAATTGCTGCAGTGATGTCAGTGTCATCGGTGCAGCATCAACAACCTGTGGTGTCTTGTCGATCGCTGGATTCACGTCGGGAAATAGTGCTTCTGCAAGTGAACGACGTTGTTCGACAGACTGAGTCGCGTCGATCGGAGGCAGGGTCAGCGGTGCCGCATTTGCCCCCGGCAGATCGTCCGGTATCTTGAAGCGCCGTGGCTGCGTCGCTGCTGTATCCTCCGATGCTTCATTGCCACTTTTTGAATCGCCTTCGTGCAATGAGGCCTGCTGAATTCGGGGCTCCGGTTCCGGTACCGCCGTCGCGTCGGCGAGCGTCGCTTCTCGATTCGCGAAGAAGAAGGTACAGCAATGGGCAGCCGACTGGCAACCGGCCGACAGCGTCAACACCGCAACGCCGCAGACAAACGGCAAGAAACTGCGAGCGTGCATCAAAGACTCCATTCAATCGAAATTTAGGCATCCCGATCCGTCGGGCACAACTTTTGAATCGACTGTTTTGGGATGCCAACTGAAACCGGTCGTGACGGCTGTCCAGTTGCGGATCGTTCTGTCGAGGGTGCAATCAGCACAGCCGTTTCAGCCGGTAAAACGTGGACGTTGTATTTGGATTACGCATCAGAAACTGCCTGACCAGCCAGATCACGCCAACCGGAGGGATTGGGTCGGTCAATGTAGCGAAACGATGCGATCAAACTGGTTTGGAGCGATTGAAAGGCATGAAAAGCATCTGTGCGGGCCAATATTGGCGGCTCTCATCTTGCTGCTCATCAAACCGACTGGTCGCAGGATTGGTAAGAAAATCAGCCTCAACTTCGGACTCTGAGTTCTCCTGATTCCGCTGAACCACGACAATGACCGCGAATTACCTGTCCCAAGTTTCCTGGTTTCCTGCATTATGGCTCACTGGCTCAAACGACTATCCGCACTGCTGGTGGTAGGTATTTGCGTGGGCGCAATGTGGCTGCTGTACGCGGAACTGCGGCGGTTTCACCTGCAGGATATTCGCGACGCCGTGACGCGTGTTCCGGCGACTCACGTTGCAATGGCAATTTTCCTGACGGCCTGCAACTACGTCGTCCTGTGTGGCTATGACCTGATCGCGGTCCGATCTATTGGCAGCAACCTGTCGATCCGCAAGGTCGCGTTCGCATCGTTCACTGGTTTTGTCAGCAGCTACAACTTTGGAGCGCTGCTGGGAGGATCGTCGGTTCGCTATCGACTGTATTCGTCGTGGGGACTTTCTGCTGTCGATATCGTGCGGCTGATCGTGATGGTGGGAGTCACGTTCTGGGTCGGCATTCTGGCGCTGGCCGGTGTGATTTTCACCTTTGATCCGTTTCCGATCCCGGCATCACTGCACATGCCGTTTCAGAATGTGCGGCCACTGGGGTTCGTGCTGCTCGCCATCGTGGCCGTGTATCTGATGCTGACGGCGTGGTGGCACAAACCGTTTCGGATTCGCAACACGGAATTCAGCCTGCCCCGATTGCGAACGACACTGCTGCAGATGTTTATCGCAGCCATCGACATTTTCTTCGCGGCGGGATGTCTGTACGTGTTGCTGCCAAACGGTCTCGGAATGTCTTTCGTAGAATTCATCGGCGTCTATCTGCTGGCAATGGTGGCTGTCATCATGTCACATGTGCCTGGCGGAGTCGGTGTGTTTGAATTGGTCCTGCTGACACTGGCTGCGGCAAAGACCGATGAAAACACCGTGGCGGCGCTGCTCGTGTTTCGCGTGGTGTATTACCTGCTGCCGCTGTTGCTTGTCGCGGCGATGCTGATCGCCAATGAAATCCGCAACGGGCATCAACTCGCGCTGCGGGCCGGATCCCAGACCCTGCGGCTTGTCGGAACTTTCGTACCGTCGCTCGCAGCTGGTCTGACTTTACTGGCGGGAACTGTGCTGTTGTGGTCCGGAGCGATGCCCGTGCTCCGAGCCAGGCTAGGTCCGCTGTCGGAGATCATCCCGTTGCCATTGATGGAAGCCTCCCATTTTCTGGGCAGCGTCTTTGGGGCCGCACTGCTGCTGCTGGCGCGGGGTCTTCAACGGCGACTGGATTCCGCGCTATGGATGACCGTCGGTCTGCTGTCGGGCGGGATTGTGGTCTCATTGCTCAAAGGCTTCGACTTCGAAGAAGCCCTGCTGCTGAGCGTGGTGCTTGTGGTTCTGCTGAGTTTCCGGAAACGTTTCTATCGCCGCGGATCATTGCTGCATCAGCGATTCACGGCTGGCTGGGTCAGCGCGATCCTGCTGGCTTTGCTGTGCTCCGTATGGCTTGGTCTTTTCCTGCACCGGCATGTCGAATACTCCACGAGTCTGTGGTGGCAGTTTGCTGTTCACGGCGATGCCTCCAGATTCATCCGGGCGTCCGTTGGAGCGACCACGCTGTTGCTGTTGTTTGCCATTCGTAAACTGTTGCAGCCTCAGCGAATACCTTCATTGATGTTGTCGCCCCAGGACCTTGAGACAGCTGCGAAAATTTTGCCTGCGTCCAGTCGCACCGATACTCAGCTGGCGCTCCTGGGCGACAAGCACTTCCTGTTTAACGAGGACCGTACGGCGTTTTTGATGTATGCCTTTGCAGGTAAGTCGTGGGTGGCGATGGGCGATCCCGTCGGCCAGCATGACGAATGCCGCGAGCTCGTTTGGAAGTTTCGGGAACTCTGTGATGAATTTGACGCATGGCCGGTCTTCTATCAGGTGTTGCCGGAGTCCCTTCCGTTCTACCTTGATCTCGGCCTCAAGCTGCTGAAGCTGGGTGAAGAAGCTCGCGTGCCGCTCGCGGATTTTTTACTGGAAGGCAGTCATCGGAAGGATCTTCGTCAGGCTCACAACCGCGGGCTGCGCGAAGAATGCCGGTTCGAAATTGTGCCAGCGGCTGCCGTTGAACCACTGCTGCCGGAACTCAAATCCATCTCGGAAGCCTGGCTGGGACTCAAGCACGGTCACGAGAAAAGTTTTTCGCTGGGATACTTTGACGAATCCTATTTGAAACGCTTTCCGTGCGCCGTCGTTCGCAGGAACGGCACGATCGTCGCCTTCGCCAACGTGTGGGCGACTGAGGACAAGTGCGAGCTGTCGATTGACATGATGCGTTATCTGCCTGAGCCGCACAAACGAAAGCTGAGCCCGGGCGATGCGGATGTCGGAGTTCCGCCCTTCGCGCCGGCCGGAGTGATGGAGTTTCTGTTTGCGGAACTGATGTTGTGGGGCAAATCGCAGGGATATGAATGGTTCAGCCTGGGAATGGCGCCGTTCTCCGGGATTGCCGACCGTCCGCTGGCACCACTCTGGAACCGAGCTGCCGGACTGGTCTTCCGCCACGGCGAACATTTTTACAGTTTCGAGGGTTTGAGAAGCTATAAAGATAAGTTCTGCCCCATATGGACGCCCAGGTATCTGGCATCTCCCGGCGGCTTGGCGCTGCCTGGAATTCTGAAGGATGTCGCACGGCTGATCAATCACGAACATTCCACTGTCAGCCAGGTTGAATCTACTGCATTGTGAGCATTGACGTGACTCGGACACAATAACACGTCGTCATCAATCCGCCTGGGTTGTTTCAATGCAGGCGGTAACTCTTTGCCTTCCGAGTCAGCGATTTCTGCCGAAAAAAGCGACCATCCTCGATTCCTGTCGAAAAGACCATGCTGTTCTGTCTGGATCGGATCTTGCCGCGAAAGGAAGTTTTATTCCATGATCCGCGATCGCTCGATGGTGACACCCGGATTCAGAAAGAATCGTCATGAACTGGAATCGAACAATTGGCGGCTGGCTGGTGATTTTTGTATTCACCTGCAGTCTTTCCGGTTGTGCCACAATTCTGAGTAAACGATCGTATGACGTGACCGTGGATAACAAAGGCGGCCCAACGAATTGCGATCTATGCGGCTGGCGATTAGCCGGACGCATAGATCGTGCGTTGAACTTTTCCGCTTCGCGGGGCCGCGTGTTGGGGTTGCTTAGTGCGGAATCAATGCGACTGGCGAAGCGACATGCTCGAAATGATACGCCCGAGGTATAGCCATGTCACGTCCAGTGGGGTGGTGGCCGGAGTTTTCGGTTGAAATGACGGCAGCGGATCGTTCGAATTTGCGGTCGAGAGACGTGCCGTGATGCTGCCAAAATGGCTTCGATGACGTCCGCCGCGCAGCACCAGATGACTCGGCCAAAGCGATGGGCTAATGCGAGTCGCAGGTGAGGCTTGCGTTGTCGCAAGAGCATCAGCCATCGTCGTACCAATCCGGTCTGTGGGGACTGTTCATCACGATGTACCAGCCGGGGCGGTCGGTGCGCGACACGCATTGCAGCGGGATGTTGCAGTTGGGACAGAGGTGTTCGCGGGATGGCTCGGTCGGGAGACCGGCCATAACATCGGCGAGATCAGCCACCACGGATTCTTCGATCGTCAGCAGTTCGCGGCATTCGGCGATGTAGCGTTCGCGGTGATGATTGCTGTAGCCGCCGAAGCGCCGCGTCTTTGTGTAGCCCTTTGGCAGAATGTGCAGACTCCAGCGACGTACGAATTCGACACCGGTCAGCGGGATCTTTTCAGTCTCATCACTGCCGCCGTGGGTTTTGCCGATGCGTGCGGAAAACGTGACGATGCCGTCTTCGTGACTGAGCAGTCTTCGATCAGAAATCGGGCCGCCGGTCATGTAGCGTGCCAGATATTTCACGACGTGTTCCGGTGAAGAATTCTCGGGCGGCTTCTGGATGTACGTGACCCACGAGATTTTTTCGAACGGCTTCAGCCAGTCATCGAATGCTGGCTTGTCGTTCAGATGAGCCCAGGCGCCTGTCAGTTTCAATTCGCCCCGTGTGTGAAGCAAACGCAGGCCAGCGAGGAACTGCTCTCGAAATTTCACACGCAGCACATCGGCGTCAACGAGCCACAGACGACGCTGGTTCTCGTGCGGCGGCGGGCTGCTGGTTTTCCAGGTTCCCGGCACTGTCAGCGACGGTCCTCCACCGGGCACGAGCGCGTGGACATGCACGTGGGCATCGAGTTTCTGATTCCACGTGTGCAGCACCATCGCAGCGGCGGCTTCATATTGCTGCTCGGATTCCACGACCTGTTTCAGTGATCGCCATGCCGATCGGAACAGCAGATCAAACATCACGCGCCGATTGCCCAGAGCCAGCGACGACAGTTCAGCGGGCATCGTAAACACGACCTGATAATAGTCGAGATTCGGCAGCAGCAGCTTCGCCGTGGATTCGAGCCAGTCGGCTCGTTTGGCCCCGGCGCACTGCGGGCAGTGTCGATCACCGCACGAATTGAAGACCGTGTGTTGATGATCGCACTGCTCGCAGCGATACAGATGACTGCCCAGCGCCGCCGTGCGACACAGCCACAATTTCGCGAGCGTGCTTTGCACCTGTGGCGGAGCTTGCTGACGATACCGCCGCACGAATTCTGGCGCGTACTGCCGCAGGATGTCGGCCACGGAAACGGGTGGCCGGGGTTGGAGCGGAGCGAAACCCCGGAATTCTGCAATATGGCCCATCGAACCATCCGGGGCTTCCTCCGCTCCGCTTCGTCCAGCCCCGGCCACCCCATCTGTCAATTGTTGCTCGGTGGTGTCGGTGGATTCATCCAGCCCGGTAGTTGGCGCACGGGCAGCCAGTCGATGGGACTCGGCGCTGACCCCAGATGCAGAGTTCTGACGTGCAGATAAATCATCGTTGTGCTGAAACTCGCATGTCCCAGCAGACGACTGATCGTCAACAGGTCCACGCCCGCTTCCAAAAGGCCGGTCGCATAAGAATGTCTGAGCGTGTGCGGCGTGACATTTTTCAGAATGCCGACTTCTTTGGCCGCGACCTTGAACATCTTCTGAATCGTCGTCGGACTCAAAGGCACATCGGGCGTCTTGCCGGGAAACAGATACTGCGGCGGACGGTACACTTTCCAGTACTCGCGAAGCTCGGTCAGCAGTCGCGGCGACAGTGGAACGAGTCGCGTCTTCTGACCCTTGCCGCAGGCGACTCGCAACTGCATTCTCTTGCTGTCGATGTCGGAAATCTTCAGACGCGCCGCTTCGTTCAGTCTCAGCCCGGCGGCGTACTGAGTCAGCAGAAACACGCGATGCTTGTGACACTTCACACATGACAGCAGCCCATTTACTTCTTCACCACTGAGCACCGCTGGCAACTTTTTCGGTCGCTTGCCGAAAGGGATCATGTCAACATGCCAGGATCGCGGTGAGGTGGTTCGAAAGAAGAACCGTAGCCCGCAAACGGCCTGATTGAAGCTGCTCCATTGGATTTTTCGCACCTCAATCATGTGCAGTTGAAACGATCGTACGTCTTCGGGCGTTGCTTCCAGCGGACTCTTGCCGAGGAAATGCGCAAACTTGCCGAGATGATACGTATAGGCGTCGATCGTGCTTTGCGAATAGTTTCGCAGTTTCATGTCGTCGGCCATGCGACGAGTCAGCTCCGTCACGCGGTTTTGCCAGGGTGTCATTGTGGTGCTTTCAAACTGAAGGAATGAGACGATGTTCAATCACAAACGCGGATTGAACTTCCTTCAGTCTGCAGCACAACACATTCAACGCGATCACTTCTCATCGCCGCTTCGCGGGAATCGATCAGCCATTCTGCAACACCTCGTTGACGCGCGCACGACGTGGAGATTCGCTTTAACCTGGGTGGCGCGCACGATCCATGCAGCGCGCACGACCTGGAAATTCCAGGCAACCTGGAGATTCCATACAACCGGACCGAAGGTGCTTGTGACAAACGATTGACGGCGTCGTCAATCAGGATCAGGAGCCAAAAAACGACGCTCAATCTCAACGACCATCAGTGAGTCATCGCCGTCATACGCTTCGGCCTCAAAGGACACACCATGTTCCTGAGCGAGCTTCTGAAACCGAGTAAAAGCATCGGCTTCCATGGCATACTGTCCGCGAGAGTAACCAAAGTCCCGCAACAGATCCTCCCATGAGACCGGATGAAATTCCGCATCCTGTGGACTCATCATCGCATTGCTCAAGATCCGCTTAGCACCGTTCAGCGTCGCTGCAATCATGCATGCGTCTTCGTTGTACTCGTAGCATTCCTCGCTGGTGTCAAACAACGAGTAGCCAATCATAGATTCCGAAGCATCATCACTCATCAGTCCAAACAACTCCACTCAACCAAACAGCCAGGCCACGCGAAGCGGTTAAGTTCAACG
>JBBQSE010000345.1:0-9650 GCA_038214195.1 Planctomycetales bacterium | reverse complement strand
GTGCTGCACCACTTTCGTGTTCACAACGGCGAGCCGCTCAACGCCTCGCATCCGGACTGCCTGGTCAACGTGCTCGAATATTGGGAAGTCCACCCGGACGGAAAAGTCCAGTACTTCAGTTGGATCACGGACTTTGTGCTGACGCCGAACAACGTGTATCACATCATGCGTGGCGGGCGATCGCGTTGGAAAATCGAGAACGAAACTTTCAACACGTTGAAAAATCAGGGCTATCATATGGAACACAACTACGGCCACGGTGAGCAACACCTGTCCGTGGTTTTGATGTTAAACTCACCACCGCCAACACCAAACGTCGCCACATCCGCCCTTCCAACCACCAAAATCCACCGCTCAACACCAAACCATCGCCGCCCCCAGCCAACTCAAGTCAAATTAGGCAGCCTGCACCGACTCCCGATTCCATGGCCGGGAATTGCTGAAGACTCGCCAGCAAACAGATGCACCGCATCGGAAACTCCTTCGCAGAGAATTTCGCATCTGATTGCAGTAGATCCTGATCGGATCGCCATTGGACGTTTGTGGCGGAATCCGGATCTTTGCCATACCCAGAGGCGTACACACCTGCCTCATGATATCCATGAGACAGTTGCGATGTCCACAGGTGCGCAAAGAATGGACAGAGGACGAGAATGTGTCACAGTTCAAGGAACGTCAAACTATCGCTATAACTGCAAAGTCCCGCCTGAATATTCCTTCAATATGGAGACCCGGCCATGCTCCGGTGCCGTCGATGTCACAACACTCGCGCCCCTTCCCACGTTGTAAATCCGACCTTGTTCACCGCACTGATACTGACGATCGCAGCATCTTTGCCATCCCTAAAGCTGATGGCGAACGACGATGAGAAACCGGCGGATTCGTCCGCCATCCGTCATTCCGATCTGAGCATTTTTCGCGCAGCCGATGGCACATTGAAGCCCATTCGATCCACCGATGACTGGGCGCAGCGACGCACACAAATCATCGCAGGCGCTGAAGCCGCGATGGGGCCGTTGCCAGGACGTGACAACCTGCCTGCCTTCGATGTCAGAATTACCGAAGACGTCACGGTGGGTGAGGTGCGTCGCCTGACCCTGACGATTGCGGTCGAAGGATCAGACCGCTTGCCGCTGGATCTGTATCTGCCGAAATCCTTAATGAGCGCTGTGGATCCCAAAGAATTGCTTACAGCGGAGTCGTCATCAAAACTAGCCGCTGTCGTGGCACTGCATCCCACGGGAGCCTCCGGAAAACGCATCGTGGCAGGGGAAGGCGGAAAAAGTGGCCGACAATACGGACTTGAACTGGCTCAGCGCGGCTACGTTGTGGTCGCTCCCGATTACCCGTCGTTCGGTCAGTTGGCGGATTACAACTTTACGAAAGACAACTACGTTTCCGGCACGATGAAAGGGATCTTCAATCACATGCGTTGTGTCGATTTCCTGTCGGCGCTGAAGTTTGTTGATGCCGATCGGATCGGCACCATTGGTCACTCGCTCGGCGGCCACAATGCTATTTTTCTGGGAGTGTTTGATGAACGCGTCAAAGTCATCGTGTCCAGCTGCGGCTGGTGCCCGTTTCATGATTACGACGGCGGCGACATCAAAGGCTGGACCAGCGACCGCTATATGCCACGTCTGAGGGATACGTTCGAATTGAATCCCGACAAAGTCCCGTTCGATTTCTACGAACTGATCGCCGCGCTCGCGCCGCGGACTTTTGTCTCAGTCTCGCCGGTTCATGATTCCAACTTTGACATCAACGGAGTTCGCAAAGCGATTCCAGTTGCCGGTTCGATCTACTCGCTGTTCAACGCTCGCGAAGAACTCATCCTGCTCACTCCGGATTGTGATCACAACTTTCCAACGGACATGCGATTGCAGTCCTACAACGTGATGGATCGCGTTCTGAAGCATACGCCCGATCCTTTTGAGTCAGATTTCGCTGCGGAACTGCCCCGGATTTCGGCTCGATCACCGGCGGAAGCCTTGAAATCATTTCAAGTCATCGAAGGCTTTGAGATCCAGCAAACGGCGGCGGAACCGTTCCTCACTGATCCCGTCGCCATGTCATTTGACGCCGACGGGCGGTTATTTGTCGCCGAAATGAATGATTACTCAGAACAGGCGACCGAACATCTCGGTCGTGTGCGGATGCTGGTGGATTCAGACGGTGACGGCAAGTTTGACAAAAGCCATGTCTTTGCCACCGGACTCAGCTGGCCGACCGCGATCATCTGCGCAAATGACGGAATCTTTGTCGCTGCGGCTCCGGATGTGTTCTTTCTGAAAGACACGGATGGAGACAACAAGGCTGACGTCAACGAAGTCGTCTTCACTGGATTTGCACGATCCAACGTGCAGGGACTGATCAACAGTTTTCATTGGGGACCGGACAACCGAATTTATGGCTCAGCCAGTACCGTCGGCGGCGCAATCACCAGTCCAAAGTATCCGGATCGCGCGGCGCTCGAATGTCGGGGTCGGGACTTTTCGTTCGATCCGAAGTCGCTGGAACTGCGAGCCGAAACGGGAGGCGGGCAGCATGGGATGTGTTTTGACGACTGGGGTCATCGATTCGTCAGTGCCAACAGCGATCACGCTCAGTTGATCGTTTACCGCGACCAGTACCTGTCGCGTTCTGCCCTGCCGTCCGCCGCCCCGGCACGAGTCAGCATTGCTGTGGACGGTGGCCAGGCTCCCGTGTTTCGCATCAGTCCGGTGGAACCGTGGCGTATCGTCAGGACTCGACTGCGCGCGTCGGGACTTTCAAAGGGGATTGTCGAAGGTGGCGGTCGTCCCGCCGGATACTTCACAGGAGCCACGGGAATCACGATCTATCGCGGCGACGCATGGCCGGAAGGCACGAAAGGACAGGCGATCGTCGGTGACGTCGGCAGTAACATCGTGCATCGCAAGCAGCTGACGCCGGACGGCGTGCTCTGGAAAGCCAGCCGCATTGATGAAGGACGCGAACTTGTCGCGTCGGACGATATTTGGTTTCGCCCCGTCCAGTTCGCAAATGCTCCCGACGGCTGCCTCCAGGTTCTGGATATGTACCGTGAAGTGATCGAGCACCCCGCCAGCCTTCCGCCGGAGATCAAACGCCATCTGGATCTGACGAGTGGTCGCGACCGCGGTCGGCTGTATCGTATCGCTCCGGCCGGCTGGAAACCTCGCGCGGTGCCGCACCTGAGTCACGCTCCAACGGCGGAACTTGTGGCCCTGCTGGAACATCCCAACGCCTGGCATCGGGACACGGCAGCTCGGCTGATCTTCGAACATCAGGATCCGTCCGCCGTTGAGCCGATTCGCCAACTGCTGCGCGATTCGACTTCGGGGCTGGGAAGATTCCACGCCATCGGATGCCTTGAAGGACTTAACTCGCTGACGGCTGACGATGTGATCGTCGGCCTTGGAGATGCAATCCCGGGCGTGCGTGAACGCGCCGTGCTGGCGAGCGAACAGTTCACTTCGTCCGCAGAAGTTCTGACGGCCCTCGCCAAAATGACCGCCGACGATAATGCTCGCGTGAAGATGCAATTGGCGTTTTCGCTGGGTGAGTTTCCGCCAGGCGATACTCGCCGCGAAGCACTACAGAAAATTCTCGCTGGCTCGGGACACGATCGCTGGATTCGAACGGCGGTGTTTTCATCCCTGGGGACTGACGCCGAAGCCGTCTTCGCAACTCTGATCGCGTCGCCCGACTCGAGTTCGTCTGCCGGAGCCGCAGGAACTGTGGAACTCGCTGACCTGATTGCCCGCCGCACCTCTGATGAAGCGACATGGTCGCGGATCGCCGACGTCATCGGCAAACAGAACGATCATCCGGTCATGCAGGTTAGTTTGCTTCAGGCCGTCTTCGCGGCCAACAAGGCGGCTCAAAAAAGTCCGTCGTTTGCAAAATTATCCGAGCAATTGCTGACATCCGCCAGGACAAGTGTGGCGGATACGAAGTTGGCCGATGACCGACGTGCCGCCGCGCTCCGCACATTGAGCTTGTCATCATATGACAAAGACGGAGAACTACTCCTGGGTTCGCTCGATTCACTTCAACCTCCAATCATTCAGGAAGCCGCATTGGCGACACTGCTGCAGTTTCCCAACGACGCGGTTGCCACGCAGTTGCTCGAACGCTGGCCGGAACTATCACCCAAACTGGTGGAGCGAGTTCGCGACGGATTGTTGAGTCGCACGTCATGGTCAGTGCAACTGCTCGACGCGATCTCGTCTGGCCAACTACCACCAACGACGCTCAGCCCTTCGGATCTGCAGCGTCTGGCGAGCCTCCCGGATGATGCCCTGCGTTCCCGAGCCATCAAGCTCCTCGAGACCATGCACAGTTCGACGCGCGACGAAGTTCTGCGCTCGTATCAGGTCGCGCTGACGCTAAAGGGCGACCAGGAAAAAGGCGCGGCGCTGTTCAAGCAACACTGTTCCGTCTGCCATCAGATCGGAACCGTCGGCTATCAGGTCGGCCCAAATCTCGCGACGATGAAAAACCGAGGCCCGGAATCCATCCTGACCAATGTTCTCGACCCGAACCGCGAAGTCAATCCGGCCTGGCGAGATTACGTGGCCGTCACGACCAGTGGCCAGACACATAATGGAGTGCTGATCTCTGAATCGGCCAGCATCCTGACATTTCGCCGAGCCGAAGCCAAAGAGACCAGTCTTCTCCGCAGTGATCTCGAAGCGCTTCGCGACACCGGACGATCACTGATGCCGGAAGGTCTGGAAAAAAATCTCTCCCCTCAGGACATGGCCGATCTGATCACCTGGCTGATGACTGTCCAATAATCTGCGGCTGCATGCGTGTTTCGAAACCGTGAAACGCGGCGCTTCCACGCATCACTTCTTGTTCCGCGCCAGACTATTACCGACCGACTACTCAATGTTGGAATGATTCTACCCGTGGTAAATCATCCCACCGGAATAATCCCCCGGGGGTAGGGAAATTCGTCAGAACATGGGGGTAATTCCGTAGAAATTGTCAGGCTCGCGAAGAACCCGGCCTAATTTTTACGATGAACGACGCGCATTCGCGGCAACTCTCAGAAAGCCATACCCCCTCATCGGGCACGACGAGATTCCAGTTGTCTGTGTGATGGAGCGTTACCACACGACACGGCTTTTTCCGTTCCCATGGGAGATGAGGTGATGATCAGAACTCTATTGATGCCTTTCGGCGTGCCTCGTATCTGTCAACTGACATCTGGCTGTCGGCGATTGCCTGCATTTTTTCGAGCGGCGATTTGCTGCGCCGTGTTGCTGGGCATTCAGGCTCCCACCGCCTTTGGCCAGGGCACGCCGATCGTGCGAATCGAAGAGGACTGGTACATTAAGTCCAGAACTCCGGTTCCGAACCATCAGGGGCCGCAGATCACCACTGTCATCTCACCGCAGGCGAACCTCAGCGGGCACTACGCGGTCTTCGCCATCAATTACTCTGATCTTCCGACCTTCAACATGGGCGGACTCCAATTGCAAATCTGGAATCAGAACACAAACCTCGTTTACCTTAACGAGGTAAACACAAGCGTCATGGGTACCAACGACGAAATCATTCGCTACACGACGAAAATGTCGATTACTACGGACGGAAATCTGGAGTTCGAGGTCAAAACCGGTCGTTCCACGACGTGGAATTCCTTTGGACTTGCGGGATCACTGAAAGCCAGTGTGCCGACCCTGTTGACCGACCTGTCTGGTTATTCACCCGCGACGACCGTTGCGATGTCGGGGTTGAGCCGTTCGGCACATAACATGGATCAAGTCACACTTTCGGCAGTCCGTTACTATTCCGCGACCGGATCAATCATCGTGAACGACCGAACGAGCAAACCCGTGTTCGCTCATACGGATTACACCAGGTTCCTGACATGGCCCGAGTATCTCTCTTCACCATACCAGCTTGACCCCCTCAGTCCGATCAGTCCATAAATCGCCGGAGAAACGGAACTGTATTAAAGAGCCATGCTCTGCGAACAAAGTGTGGAGTCTTTTCATCTCCAATCATCTCGGGGCAATTGCCACGATTGTGTATCTGACGGGCCGAATTTCGGGGCTACTATTCAGGAATCAGAGTCATGCTAAAAGGTCTTCGTTTGATGGACATCCGTTGCCGACAGGTGAAGGGGCAGTTGCGTCGGGGCGCGTTAATGATTCTCGCTCTCGTGCTCCTGATTCTTCTGCTGGCGTTCCTCGCGTTTGCGGTGGATCTCGGGTTCGTCAGTACGACAAAGGGCCAACTGCAGAACGCCGCTGACGCAGCCGCGTTGTCCGCTGCAATCGAGCTTCGCGACGGAATCGGCGTTGGGGCAAGCAGGACGGCAGCTCAGGTCGAAGCCCTGGCTCGGGCGGAGGCCGTGCGAATTGCCGCTGAACATCGCAATGGCGATGTGCAGTCGACATTTGCCGATGGATCTCGTGACGTTCGACTGGGCCGCCGCATCTGGAATCCCACCACGGGAGCATGGGTCGATACCTGGGGAACAGGCCCGTACAACCTGCTGGAAGTCACGCTCCATCGTCAACGCAGTGACAACAAGGCACTGCCGCTGTTTTTCGCACCGCTGCTTGGTCAACGCGACATTGAAGTCAGTGCGAAATCAGTCACCGTGCTGGAGCCAGGAGTTGGGTTCCGCGTTGTGCCCGGATCCTGCGGTAACGCGAAAGTGCTGCCAATCGCAATCGACCTCGGCACATGGAACAATCTGCTGGGCGGAGGAGGTGCGGACAATCTAACATTCAATCCTGTGACCGGCGCAGTCTCTGTGGGTTCCGACGGACTACGCGAGTGCAACCTTTATCCAACCGGCTCAACGACACTGCCAGCGGGTAATCGCGGAACGGTCGATATCGGGAATCCCAGCAACACCACCGCCGACCTGAAGCGACAAATCCTTTATGGACTGGACGCGACCGATCTCTCGTTTTACACAGACAACGAACTCCGAACTGACAGTGGACCGCTCTACATGACGGGCGACACGGGCCTGAGTGCCGGAGTGCAGTCGGAGCTTGCGTCAATCGTCGGACAGGTGCGGGCGATCCCGGTTTTTATTGAAGTCAACGGGCCTGCGAACACCGCGACATATACGGTCGTCAAATTCGTCGGAGTGCGCATCCTGGCCGTCAGGCTGTTTGGCTCACCCGCCCAAAAATATCTCAAGGTACAGCCAGCTCTGTTTATCGATTGCACTGTCATCCGAGGTGGCAATGTCGCGATCGCCGATGACTCGGTCTTCAGCCCGGCACGACTCACGAAGTAATGCGTTCCAGTCGTCTTCTGCAATCAGGATCATTTCAAGGTAAATCAGCGATGAAGAAATCTGTACGACAGAGACACGAACGTTCCCGATGCGGAGCGGCCCTTGTCGAAATGGCGGTGGTTCTGCCGCTTTTGCTCACGATTGTCATGGGCATCATCGAATTTGGTCGAGCCCTGATGGTTTCGCAGTTGGTCACCAATGCCGCACGAGAAGGGACACGCCTGGCGGCAATGGACGGAAGCACAAATACTGAGGTCGAAGCCTATGTGCGGCAGTTCGTGACGACGACATTGAATGTCGCCCCTGCGGACATCAATGTCGCCATCGTCATTACGGCGGCCACCGGCAACCCAAGTCCCGTGAACAACATCTCGAATGCGAAAACGCGAGATCAGATTCAATTGTCTGTCTCGGTGCCTTTTGAAAAAGTCAGCTACATGACGCCGGTCAGGATTGCAGGCAATACAAATATTTCCGGCATGAGTGTGACGCGCCATCAGTGACGAGACATCAGAGGTTTCGTGTTGCCGCAAATATCCATTGGTTCATGTTGGTGAGATTCCCGATTGACCTGCGACCGCCATTCCGATCTGCGGATCGCTGATGTTATTGAGCATTCCCGCGCTCGCGTCAATCCGAAAATCGAAGTAGAATCCGCCGCATTGGGAATCTTTCTGAATGTGTCCGGGTTCAAGTGACGATTGTTGCGCTGCGGATACGGTCAAAACAAATTCACGACAGGATAACTACGTCGAGCGGCCGATGAATGCGTACCTCCGAAAACCGTGGGCTAGGGCCCAGCGGCTGATAAAATCAGCCGGAACGCGCTAGCGTCCGATTCAGTCAGGGGTTGCCTTTTTCTGTCGAACGCCGAAGCGAGGCAAAACAATGGACTGGCAGACAACGGCACCGAAAGACTGGATTCAGAAATCGACAACATCGAAGGACGTGCGAAATCTGACGTTGTTCCTGGAACAACAGGGCACGTTCAACTTTCCAATGATGTCAAATGGACTCTTCTCAGCGGCGGCGGGTGAGGGCGATGACTTTGCGTTGTCCGGGTATCACAACGTCTGGGTCCGCGACAACATACAGGTAGCATGGGCTCATCTGGCCGTTCAGGACGCGGCTGCGATTCCATGTGAATGTGTTCGCTCACTGATGGCGTTTTTTGCAAAGTACCGGCACCGACTAACAGACATTATTGAAGGCAGAGCGGACGCTTCTGATCCAATGCAGCGGCTTCACATCCGCTTCGATGGAACGCATCTCAGGGAGAACACGGAAAAATGGGCACACGCTCAGAATGACGCACTGGGATACTTCCTGTGGTTGACAGGAGTCCTGGTCGAACGTGGTGATCTTGCGAAATCGGAAGTGGACTGGACGCTGCTTGCTCAACTGGTGCGTTATTTTCAGGTCATCGAGGTCTGGCAGGATGAAGACAGTGGTCACTGGGAAGAAGTCCGCAAGGTCGCGGCTTCCAGCATCGGATGCGTCGTTGCCGGACTTGATCAATTGCGAAATTTGATGCAGCAGGACGACGTCCGGGCGGGACTGGCCAGCGGAAGTCATCCAATTACGATCGCCGATGTGGCTACGCTGTTGACCACATGTCGTTCGGCAATGTCGAACATTCTGCCTGCGGAATGCGTGCAGTCCGATCCGTTGAAAAACCGCCGCTACGATGCGGCGTTGCTGTTCCTGATGTACCCGCTCAACATTCTGCAGGATCGCAAGCTGGAAGATCAGATTCTGGAGGATGTGAAGACGGCATTGCAGGGACCCTACGGAATTCGCCGCTATCCGGGTGATTCCTATTGGTGTGCGGACTATCGAACACTTTTGTCCGCAGAAGATCGAACTGGAGACTTCAGCGACGACCTTCAGACTCGCGACAATCTGCTGAAGCCAGGGATGGAGGCCCAGTGGTGCATTTTCGATCCAATTGTTGCATGCATTCACGGACAGCGGTATCTTGCCGATGGCGACCCCGCATCGCTGCAGCTGCAGATCGAAGCAACTCAACGATCACTTTCGCAGCTCACACCAGCCGACTCCCGCTTTCCTCAATACCGCTGCCCGGAGTCCTATTTCTCTGAATCAGGCAAGTGGATTCCCAACGACATCACACCTTTATTGTGGACTCAGGGGAATCTCTGGCAGGCGCTGAAGATGCTGGAGAAATCGCTGGCAAAAGCGAACGCGCGGATGGGATCAACATGAATGAATACGCAGAATTCCCGGAAAACACGCCGTTTTGCTGGGATGCGGGCCTCATTGGCTAAGGATCGCTCGACAAATAACTGTCCGATATGAAGTGAGCGGCTAGGCGCTAGCCGCCGGTATACGGCAGTAAACATCACCGGCGGCT
>JBBQSE010000344.1:0-9700 GCA_038214195.1 Planctomycetales bacterium | reverse complement strand
GTCAACGTCGATGTCCTGCCGCTGGAATAGCAGACGGTAGCATTAGTGAGCGGCAAGGCGCTAGCCGCCGGTATGTGCGAACAAGACGCAGGCACACCGGCGGCGAGCGCCATGCCGCTCACGGGTTGGTCAACCGCCCCGCGAACTGACGGCGGGGGGTATGTATACTTCACGCGGTCAGAAATGAAGCTGTGGATTTTCCTGCGATTGTCCCCTCTCCCTTGCAATTGATTTTCCAACTTGACACGTTTTTCCACGGCGGGAGAGGGCTAGGGGGAAGAATCAACTGTTTTCTGGTCACGCTCGGTAGGTCAGGCTCTGCCTGACAGAATCAATCGTCGATAAAAGCGACCAGTCATAAGAGTGAATCAACAAGATTCGGATGGGCGTGAGGCAGAGCCTGACCTACTTGGCTTTGCTGTACCAAACCCTGAGGAGTGCATCCCGACAAGTTGTGCATGAAGCGAGTTTCAGTCCGGAGATTTTTCCGACGCCTCACGGCGTTCGTTGATTCTCGTCGCCCTCGGTCCCCTCGGTACGCGTGCGAGAAGCAACTCACTTGTTCGGCGGTTCTGACTTGACCAGACTCGTCGAACTCAGGAGGCGGAAGCCCAGGTGGCTGACCCGAGCGCCCGGGTCGTTCCAGTACCGGCAGGCCGACCGCGCGTTGCGAGCGTAGACGAACCAACTGCCGCCGCGAATGACGCGAACCGAGCCCTTTTCTGGCCCGGTAGGATCAACTTGCAGCTCTCGTGGATACGTTTCGTACCAGTCGTGACACCATTCCCAGACGTTCCCGTGCATCTGATAAAGCCCCCAGGGATTCGCGGGTAATTCCTTCACACCGACCGTTTCCTCGCGATACTCGCCTTTTGGTGAATCCGCGTAGGGATGATTCCCATCGAAATTCACTTGATCGGTGGTAATAGTTTCACCAAAACTGAATGGTGTCGTCGTCCCCGCGCGACACGCATACTCCCACTGCGCCTCCGTGGGAAGCCGAGGAGCAAGCCCCGGAATCAAATCCGACAGTTGCTCGCAAAATTGAACGACGTCGTCGTAACGGACCTGCTCAACCGGGCGATCGGCGCTCTTGAAGGCGCTTGGGTTGTCGCCGGTGGCCGCTTTCCACAACTCCTGAGTACACGCCGTGTCCGCCAGCCAAAAACCGTGACTGAGAATTACGTCGTGCTGTGTTTCGGAATCGAAAGAAGTCGATTCATCAGCCGCGGCTCCCATCTGAAACTTTCCCGCAGGGATCCACCGCATCCGCTGCGTCACAAACTCCCAGTATTTCGGCCCGGTGAAAACCGAGAACTCCGCGAAATAGCCATACTCATCCTGCCCGTAGCCGCTGGCCCAGTCGGGTGCGAGTGAATGTGCGAATGGCGTTGCAATGGTGGCGGAGGACATGGGAGATCGCTCTGAGAATGTGCGAATTGTAGATTGCCGATTGTAATCCAGCCGTGCCGCCGTGTCATTGCTTGCACAAGTAGGTCAGGCTCTGCCTGACTCGTTCGATTCGGTAGGTCAGGCTCTGCCTGAGGAATCCAGGACTGCCCGATACAATCAATTTGCGAATGTGAGTTCTGTTTTGCATAATCGGTGTGTCTGCCAGAGCGTGGCCGAAGTGAACGAGAATTGTCAGGCAGAGCCTGACTACGTGAATGCGGTGTGTCAGGCAGAGCCTGACCTACTTGAATGAGGATGGAATGATGCCTGACTACCGTCGATATTTTGTGCCCGGAGGAACATTTTTCTTCACACTGGTGACACACCGGCGACGGCGATTCCTGACGGACATTCCGGCGCGGCCAATTCTTGGCAGTCTGTTTCGTCGCTGCCAGATGCGCTGGCCGTTTCAGATCAACGCGATTGTTCTGCTTCCGGAGCACCTGCATGCGATGTGGACTCTGCCATCCGGCGATTCGAATTACCCGACTCGCTGGGGTTGGATCAAGAAGGAATTCACAAAGGCCTGGCTGCAACTCGGCGGAACGGAAGAGCCGATCTCCAAAGGTCGTCAGCGAGAGGGACGCCGTGGCATTTGGCAGCCGCGCTTCTGGGAACACACGATCAGAGATGAAGAGGACTTCGAACGCCATTTCGACTACATCCATTACAACCCGGTGAAGCATAAACATGTCCGCTGTCCACGCGACTGGCAATGGAGCAGCTTCCACCGGTGGGTTGGCGAAGGCGTGTACTCGAACGACTGGGCCTGCGGCAAAACTCGAACGCAGGAACTGGATTTCACCGATATCGAAGATTCAGTCGGAGAACCCGAGGATCTGTAGGTCAGGCTCTGCCTGACAGATTCAGTGGTTAAGCTCGGTAGGCGCGGTAGGTCAGGCTCTGCCTGACAGAATCAATGATCGATAAAAAACAACGAACGACAACAGTGAAAGAAGTCAGGCAGAGCCTGACCTACGCGCTGTGGATGCAGATTGTGTGGCGGGGGAAGTCAGGCAGCGCCGGACCTACGCGCTCGGCCCCCTCGGTATGCTCACAACAGTGAATCCAGAGGAAGCGGAAGGGCGGCTCGATTTCAGCGATATCGAAGATTCAGTTGGCGAACCCAAAGACCAGTCTCGCGGTAGGTCAGGCTCTGCCTGACAGAATCAATGGTCGATAAAAAACAAGCAACGACAACCGTGCGAGAAGTCAGGCAGAGCCTGACCTACGCGCTTTGAATGCAGTGCCGTAGTTCATGCTGACGAAGCGACCGTTTGGATACGTCATCCCCGTCATGCGGATCGTATTGTCCGATCCGTCTGCGTAGCTGTACTGCACTTTCCTGACGCTTTTCATACTTTCCTCAAATCAAAGAAGCCTGACCCCTTTGATGCTTCCTTTGATGCTTCCTTTGATGCTTCCTTTGATGCTTCCTTTGATGCTTCCCCTTTGATGCTTCCGAGAAGTCAGGCAGAGCCTGACCTACGCGATCGGTATGCGTGCGAGAAGCAACTCACTTGTTCGGCGGTTCTGTCTTGACCGGACCCGATGAACTCAGGAGGCGGAAGCCCCGGTTGAAGCTCTGAAAGCCCGGGACGAGCCAGACCCGGCAGGCCGACCGCACGCTGCGAGCGAGGTCGAACCAACTGCCGCCGCGAAGGACGCGAAGCGAGCCCGTTTCCGGACCCATTGGATCAATTTGTCTTTGGGAAGAATAGTCACTGTGCCAATCCTGGCACCACTCCCACACATTTCCGAGCATATCGTAAAGACCCCACGGATTCGGGCGCTTCTGTTTGACGTGTCGCGTACCCGCGACCGAAAACTCGTATTGCTTGTTCGCGAGCCAGGAATACGACGTGATGTCAATTCCATCCTCGCGGTCAAATTCATGGCCGCTGTTACCGCCATACCATGCGATGGGATCCAGTGCCGGTGCGTTGGCGTCGCCCAGGATTTCCAGGGAACCGGAGTAGATCGCAGTGCTTGTGCCAGCGCGGCAGGCGTATTCCCATTGGGCTTCTGTGGGCAGCCGGAAGGACAGCTCGGGTATTTTGGCTGCGAGTTTCGCGGCGAACTCATTTGCCTGGTTCCAGTCGACTTGCTCAACTGGTCGCAACGAATCAGAGAACCGACTGGGATTGTCTCCATCCATCACGGCCATCCACAGTCGCTGCGTGCATGGCGTGTCGAACATCCAGAAGCCGGTAGATAATGTGACATGGTGCTGGACTTCTTTTTCGTATCGTCCCGGTTCGTCGCCCGGAGATCCCATCAAAAACTGTCCGGGAGGGATCCACCTCATTCGTTGGCGGACAGGATGGGAATCTTCCTGGGCCGGCACTTCAAAGTCCGCGTACATCCCGAATAAATCCCGGCCAAATGCGACCGCCCACGGTGGTTTTGTAAGTCGGTTGAGATGAATCTCCTCCAGGTTGCTGCGAACGCGGATGACGCTGGGACTGGCAAGTTCGAGCCGCGTTGGAACATCGTCATTCAGGCGAATGGTTTTCCCGCAAAAAAATTTGTCGGCTACGCCGAACCGAGTCTGCTCCGAGCCCTGCTCCGCGACGGGCACCTCCGCAGCCTCGGTCGGCTCCGCCGAGCCCGCTGAACTCAGGAGGCGGAAGCCCAGGTGGAGGCTCCGATTGCCCGGGTCGTACCAGTACCGGCAGGCCGACCGCACGACGCGAGCGTTGAGGCTCCAACCGCCGCCACGGACGACGCGGTACGAGGCATTTCCTGGGCCAACAGGGTCAACTTGCGGCGCAGTCGAATAGTCCCCGTGCCAATCATGACACCATTCCCAAACATTGCCGTGCATTTGGTACAGGCCCCAGCGATTAGCTGGCAGTGCCTTTACGCCGACTGTTTTCTGACGGTACTCGCCTTTGGCGGAACCGGCGTACGGATGATTGCCATCGAAATTTGCCTGATCGGTTGTGATCGTGGCCCCAAAACTAAACGGTGTCGTTGTCCCCGCGCGACATGCATACTCCCACTGTGCCTCGGTCGGAAGAGCGGGCATCAGTCCGGGGATGAGTTTCGACAACTGCTCGCAAAACTGGACAACATCCGTGTAGCTCACCTGCTCAACGGGCAGGTCTGGTCCCTTGAATCGACTGGGAGTCGAACCCGTCACCGCTTCCCACAATTCCTGAGCACATGCCGTATCCGCGAGCCAGAAACCACGGCTGAGCGTCACATCGTGCTCTGTTTCATTATTGGAGCGTTCCGGTTCACTTTTGGGAGACCCCATCAAGAATGTCCCCGCCCGAATCCACCGCATCCGCTGGGTCACGACGCCGTCCCCATCCCGTCGCGGCACCGCAAACTCAAACCACGCCCCATACTTGTCCGTGCCAAAGTCGGAAACGAAATTGGGCTTGCCAGTTTTCCAGAAGGATTTCGCTGAGGGTGGCGCTGGGACAGCGACCTCGAAATACAGATTCGTGGCATCGATCAGCGCGATGGCCGGCGCACCGTCCTGACGAGCGTCCGTGGTCGGCTCCGTCGAAATCGTTATCGCCAAATCATCGATGCGAATCGAATGTCCATGCAAAGTGTCGCCAGGAATTTCACGGGGATCAGTTCCGGTTGCCACTTTCCGACCTTCGGGGTGCAGGGCTCGTTTTGTTTCGCGCAGAATGCGGCCCACGTCTTCGTCCGCGAGCGCTGATTCAGTCAGACGCTGAGTTGACCCGTAGAGCCACGCGTCCACGGCATCCGCATCAGCGCCGCCAGTCTTTCTCCTCTGGTCCAGTTCGCGAACCGAAGCCCGGGCATCGATTAGATCCTGCGGCGGCACAAGTTGGCGAGAATCTTCCGAAAGGCAGAGGAGTTCCTCAAACCAGATTTCCGGTGCCCCCTGAATGTTGATTCGCCAGTTCCGAATGCATTTCAACACGTTCCGGCGAAGTTCCTGAGGCAGTCTTTCGAATTCCGGTCGCAGTTCTTCATTCGCAACCCGCAGCTCAATCGTCGCCGCGATTGGGTGATTGCTAAAAAGCCGGGGACTGTTCCACACGGCAGCTTCCAGCGATGCATCGCCTGCTTCCGGCAGCAGCAGGCGCAGATCTCGCAGCAGTCCGGGCTCCAGCCGCAACGCGGGCGCTGCCAAAACCAGCAGGCGCTCCACCAGATCATGCCGGGATTCCGGGTCCAGAATCGACGCGATTGGGCCGCGTTGCCAATTCTGAATCGAGAAAGCATCGCGCAACTGCCTGGCAATCTGCTGTTCGTTGCAGGGAACAAGTGCCGTGAGTCGACAGCCCTGACGCCGCAACATGCGTCCCCAGCGCAGCCACAGATTTCGTAAGTCGTCAGATTCCGCCAGACAACCCAAATCACTGAGAACAAGAACGTGAGTGTTTGGCTGCGGAATTCGGTATTCCCAGGTATCCTGGTGGCCGGTTTCATCTTTCGCCGATCGCAGTGACAAGTGATACGGCGAGAAACCCTCGGCGACCTCAAGCCCGTCGGGCGACAGGATGTGACGCAGGTGATCGATAATGCGGTGCTGATCGTGCTGGAAAGGAGTCAACCGCAGACTCATGTCGGTGACAATCTGAACGGATTGTCCCCATCGCCGTCGCCGTCGGCGAGGAATCTCCGCAACGAATTCCCCGCAGGCGATGAGCGCCGTCAGGACTGGCACGTCCGGCTGTTTGGCATGCTTCAGGTCTACGAGTCCACGCCGCAAACGCGGCCCGATCACCTTCCAGGGCGCAAGCAGCTTGTATTCCGGTTTTGTGGCGTTGGGGTCCAGCTGCCATTTGAGGTACGCCTTGCCTGGCGGGAGTTCTTCAAGTGGTGCCAGCGCTGCATAGCGCGTCTGCATCCACAATGCGATGCTGTCGATGTCCGACGGATAGCCGCTCGAATCCATCTCGGGAACAGCGCGAGCGGCGACTGAAGCGGATTGTTGCGGTCCTCGCAGCACCATCGGTTCCGGCTTTGGCGGCTGCCGTGTCAGCCCGAGTTGAACGAGCATCGCGTCCAGAATCTCAGGTTGCCCGCTGGCAATGGCTTTGACCAGGTCGCCACGTCCCAGAATCGGATTGCCGACAACTGACGGGTTTCGAGTCATGCATCCGCCTCACCGTGTTTCCGGAAGACGAACGACTGGACTTGTTCAAAAATCAGCTGCTCGTCTTCGCCCTTCGCCACCAGATTGACAATCGCACGCAGGAAATCGAGATATTCCGCCTGCCCCGGTAATGGAGTCTGATGGTTCTGCATTGCCTGTCGCCGATCCGTCAGCAGTAACTCGGCCGCTCTGTTCAGCAGGTCGTCCGAGGCGTTTGGGAAATGAGCCCGCCCACGGAACGTCAGGTAGTCAATGAATGCCTGCTCCCGAGTTTCTTCCTGCTCATTCCGTGCAGGCTGCATGGGTATCTTTGGCAGTTCAATTTGCAGCACGAAACAGCGACGCAGGAATGCATCCGGAAGAACGCGTTCTTCATTCGTGGTGATGATCACCAGCGGCGGAGCGGTCTCCTTTGGCAGCGTGATGGGTTCATTCCAGCCCTGCGGCGTGAATTCGCGGGAACCGAATGCTTCCAGCAGTCCGTTGGGGACGTCGCTTTCGGCCTTGTCAATTTCATCAATCAGGATGACAACGCCATCTGCCGGCTTCCAACCGCGTTTCGGTTCTCGCGCCGGTGGTTTTTCATGGGGCGGATTCTGTGCTTTGGCAGATTCCCAGTTGAACGCCCACCAGATCGGCCCCGGTCGGACAAAATTTCTAATCTCGATCAGGGAATTCAGTTCATCTTTATCGTCCGCAATGGCAGTCGCGATCTGAGCCTGGGCGAGTCGCTGGACGGCATCAAACGACCACATCAGCTCGCGAGATTCCGTGTTGGCATCCACGGTCATGGAAACCAGCGGTCGATTCAGATCAATCGCCGCGGCGCACGCCAGTTGCGTTTTTCCGATGCCCGGTTCTCCGCGAATGAGCAACGGTCGATTGGCGGCAAGCGCCGCTTTGATGGCCCATTCTTCTTTTTCACTCAGAAGATGGACGACACGTTCACCGCATTCATCTTCGGAAAGGATAACTTCTCTCATCGCTTGCTTCAGTCGTTCTGAGGGAGGAATTCATTTCGTATACGTTGGATTTGATCCAGCACGGTAGCGTTTTCTTCAGTATCTTCCGACGCACCCTGAACCAGCAATATCAATTCAGGATAGGCTTCCCGCAGCCGATCGAAGTTTTGGGAACTCAAACGGGCGGGCAGGAACATGCAAACGTAGACTTTGTCCTTGTCCGCGAATTCTTTCAGGGCCGCTCTGACGTGAATGCGGTGCGGCTTGTGGGGATGCAGCAGCCTGTTCAATCCTTCCGTAAAGACGTCCACAATATCTTCCCGTCCCGGGCCTCCGTCTCCGTAGATCCCCACATGAGGTGGTGCGGGAATTGCGGTGACTTCATCGTTTCGGGGTAAGTCCTGGTAGCGAATCAACTGCCAGTCGACAGGCGTTTTCAGATTGACCGAGACCTTTCGGATCAGCGCGACCTGAGATTTCGCCACCGTCACGTCCGATGTAGGCAACTCGGCATGTGACTGTGACGCCTTGCCGTCCAGATACTTTGCGAGGACACTCAAATCGCTGATCTGAAGACAGACCGGTGCCAAAATCTGCGTGAGTCGCCAGATTGTGGAATTCATTGTATGCAGATCTGTGGCGGAAGACGGTTTTTCACGTCGAGTGCAGTTTCGAAGAAATCCCAAAGGCGCTGCCGATTGCAGCATCGTCTTCGCCAGTTCGAACGCTGAAGTTGTCGCCGGAAGTTCATTGTGTTTCAGAATAAATCCCCGTGTCACGTCAGAGGCCAGCAATTGCTCGACCAGCGGTCGCATTTGTTCCTTCGCCAGATCCGTTGCCGCTGGTGGAGGTGATTTGACATTGCTGCCAGGGGACGCTTTTGCTTCCGGACGTTTTTTGTTTCGGCTGGATTCACGGGGCGTCGAGCGCTGTGGCACCGTTGGAGGTGCTGATGCAATGCTGCTGACACTTACAATGGCTTCAGAGGATTGGAGATGTTTGGATTCGCCTGGAAAGCGATACCGATACGCGGCAAGGATCGCATCAGCGATCTGCGACGCAGTTTTTCTCTTTTTGCGAATGCCAATGTCGGTGGATTCCCAGCCCTCAATTTTTGTGTCGTCCATTTCGACCGGAATCACAGCATCTTCGGATCGGCGATTCATCAGCATGGATCGAATTGCATGCCACTCGATTTCACACCACGGTTTCTGATAAAACTGAGAAAAAAAAGGGACGACCACTTCGCTGTGTTCTCTGTAGTACCGCCTCAGCTTTAGATCGCCATCAACTCCGACAAGTTCAGCGTTGTACCATTCGTCGAAGAAAATTCGGTCGCGACCCAACGCCTCCGCCAGTTGCTCGACAACGTTCAGCACGAAACGGCGGTGCTCTCCTGGAAAGGAAACAGCAATTGCGAACCGCCGGGATTCACGCTGTGGGTCGATCGTCGGTTCGGACATTTGTTGTTTCCCGCGAACACACTTTGTATTTGCCACACACCGGATAACGCCGATTTATGCCAGACCTCCAATAGACTTAAGGAGGTGGGATGCATTTTTGGCAATCGTGCAATGAATTCCAATCAAGTTGGTTTAATTTGACTGTCCCAGTGACTGGTTTTGATTCAAACTGTTTGGCGGCAGGCGTTTAAGTTTTTGTATTGATAGAATCGAGCTTCTTCGTTTCGTCGTAATCGGCGAGTTTTGTTCCTAACAATTTTAAGGGGTGTGTCGCAATTGCAGGCGGCTCTGGGCAGCATCGCAATCCCGTCGCGGATCTGTGCATGACGTGTCTGGAATCGAATGTCCTTGACACGTATGTCTTCGGGCTGGCGTCACCAGCCGGCGAAGCGGACACGGTGATGGAGTTAAATAATCAGGGCAGCGACACGCTGATTGATAATGGACTGGCGAACCGGATGGTCGGCAACGGCGGAAACGACGGCGGAGTCTATTTATACTTCACGCGGTCAGAAATGAAGCCGTGGATTTTCTTGCGATTGTCCCCTCTCCCCCCGCAATTGATTTTCCAACTGTACACGTTTTCCACGGGGGGAGAGGGCTAGGGTGAGGGGCAACGCCGTTAAGGAAAAAAATCTAGACAAAACAGCCGTTATAAGACAAACCTTGGCATGCGGGAATGAAATAAGCCAGACTCCCGTTTGACCACAGCCCCGGCAACGCTGCCGAGA
>JBBQSE010000343.1:0-9726 GCA_038214195.1 Planctomycetales bacterium | reverse complement strand
GCACGACGGCATTGGCAACCGAAAAAATAGCAGGCGAAGAATGCCACAGGCGCACCAACCAGCCGTGTACAGTCGCCGACTATGGCCCGTACTCTGGGATGTTCGTTGTCGATACGGGCTGCTGCGCTTCGGTAGCGTATGAATCGTCACGTTTTCGATTATCGCCGGATCCAACGTGGACATTCATGGAAACGGACGTCCATTTTTTGGTGGGTTCACGTACTGCGACCGTTATCGAGAATATCCCAGTAGCGGCTTTTGGACGCGGCGGTCAACGAACCAGACTTCTACTCTTGGAGAAGCCGGCGCGATCACCAGCATTAATGGGCGTTGATGGTATCTTAGGATTGCCAGAGCTCTGTCACTGGCCACTGCGAATCGATCTTCGGAATCTACTTGTCTCCTGTCTGGATACGCCATGGGAGCCGACAGACGGCTCAATAAAAGCCAAGCTTCAGCCAGCGAGAAATGATGTTCGAGCGCCGGTCAAGATAGCATCGACCGGGGAAACGTCGTTCATAGTAGATACTGGCTTTCGCGGTTTTTTGCTTTTACGCTCCTCGGACCTGCAGTTCCACCAGCGTTTGGGTGATGCAGTTCCAGCGAATAAGGTGACTATTTCCACAGCCGCCGAAATTCGTGAGGTGCAGACATACATCTTGAAATCCGTCACGATTTGCGGTTTCAAGTTTCTGGATGTGCCAGTTCAGGAGGCGAATTTCAACGCCATCGGCATGGGCTGCTTTTCGCACTTCAACATGGTGCTGGACTTTCCAAAGAACGAAATGTGGCTGGCTCCGCATTCAAACGACTGGCCAAAGCGAGTTCTCCCGGACGCGAGCGGGCTGGTACTGGGCTTCCTTGATTCCAACGTGCTCACGTTGCTCCGCATGCAGCCCGACAGCGCTGCGTCAAGGAGCGAACTGAAGGTTGACGATCAGATTCTGCTGTTTGAGGGAAAAGAGCCAAAGGATCTTTCGATGCGCGAAATTCAGGAACGACTAACGCAGGCCGGAACGAACCTCGCGCTTCGCATTCGACGGGGCGAGCAGGAACTGGACGTTCAACTTCCGCTCAGTTACTCATTTGAGTATCCTCCCAAGTGGTCTGACAAAAAGAACGTGCTTGACGAATTCGAGGAGTTCCTCGATAAAGAAAAGGCTGTGCCTGACTCTGACCAGGCAGTGCCCGCCCAATGACCGGCTGAGCAGAAAGCGGTCAGGTCTCAAATCCGGTGAACTAAGACCTGACCCTTTTTTACCGTTTTGCCCAGTCGAACAGTCCAAAACGCGATGATGTTGCGAAGCGGAATGGTGTCGCTGACCAATCGAGCACAACATAACTGGAAGTGACCACCGGCGTGACGCAGTCAGCAGACGTTTCCACAATTCCAGCCGATAGGCAACTGGTTGTCATTCAACGCAATCCCGCCTCAGGGTCAGGTGCCGGGCGAATCGAGTTGCTCCGATTGATTCACGCATTGCGAAAGGCAAAGCTTCACGTCCGCATGTTTCGCCGACGACCTCAACTGGATGCGTTTCTACTGAATGGCGGCAACCGACTGCAACTACGCTGCATCGTCGCGGCAGGAGGTGACGGAACAGTCGCCGACGTCGCGAATCGGCATCCGGGATGTCCGATCGCCATCCTTCCGCTGGGAACCGAGAACTTGCTCGCGCAGTATCTGCAATTGAGGCGTTGCGGCCGAACACTCGCGAACATAATCATGGCGGGCCGGACTCGAGTCTGCGATACCGCAACGGCAAACGGCAGACGGTTCCTGCTGATGCTAAGTGTGGGAGTTGACGCGAATATTGTCCACGCCATTCATCAAACTCGCACCGGAACAATCCGTCGAATGGGTTACGTGCTCCCGACGCTGCGCGCCTTCCTGTCGTCTCAGCCGCGACTCATTCAAGTGTCAACACCCGACGAACAATTCAGTTCCTCCGGAACACATGTGATCGTCACGAACATTCCACGATATGGATTCGGACTCGCATTCGCCCCGGAAGCGATTCCCGACGACGGGCTGCTGAATATTCGGGTCTATCACGGATCGACGCGTTGGCAGATCTTCTGGCATGCCGTGCGTTTGAAACTGGGACTGCCCATCCGGGCCAATGAATGTACGCGATTTGCCGCGGCGAGTGTTCTGCTGGAATCAAACAGCGGCGGTCCTGATTCCATGGTCCAGGCCGACGGCGATCCGTGCGGCACATTGCCGGTGATGGTTGAAATTCAGGCCAAAAGTCTGTGTCTGATCGTTCGCTAAAAAATGATCTTTCCCCATAATGCGGCATCACGCAATCAATGCCCGATACCGCGTAGCCGGGTCTCTGTCATCAGAAACGTCAGTCGTTCGTTCCTGGATCGTCAACCACTCAGAGGAAACACAATGAAGATCATTTTCACACTATTTGTCTGCATTTGGACCACCATGCTCTGCACGGCAGGCGCGTCAGAATTTGACACATTGACTGAAAAGATTCCTCGGGATGCAAATGCGATCATGCTCGTCGATGTGGACGCAGTACTCGCATCGCCAATCGCAAAGGCCAATTCCTGGCAATCGCGGTTCAAGGACGGTGGTGCCGATCGCCCGCTGTATCTGCCACCGGAAGCCGACAAAGTCGTCGTTGCCGCGCAACTGGATGAAGCTCGCGGCTTCACTCGGATCTGGGAAGTGGCGATGATGGGTTTGAAAGAACCCATGCCGATTTCGCTCGTTGCTCGCGCGGAAGGTGGCTACGCCGATACGGTCAACGGCGTCAAAGTGGCATGGGTTCCAAGTGATGCCTACTTTATCGATATCGATCCCAACACTCTTGGGTTGATGGCCCCGGCGGATCGTCAGACCATTTCTCGCTGGGCGGATCGCGCTAAGATGGGCAAAAGCACTGAACTTACCGAATACCTGCGAGTTGCAGCCATCGAAGCTGGCAAAGGTCCGCAATTCGTCATGGCGATCGACACCACCAACGCCATTCAGCCTCATCGGCTACGCGCCAGGCTGGAAGAATCCGAGTACGTGAAAAGTAAGAATTTGAAGGCGGACGACCTGCTGACACTGATCGGTGGTATGCAGGGTGTTGTTCTCAAGATTACGCTGACCGATAAGATTCAGGCTTCCGCTCGGATCGACTTTTCAAGCAGCGTCACGTTGAGCAGTGAAGTGGCCAAAGGACTAATCCTGGAATCCCTGACGGTGCTGCAAATGGAATTGCCTGATACAGAGGACTGGACCTGTTCCATTGGTGGCAATTCCATGCTGTTCGAGGGTGAATTTTCGAACGATGGACTGCGACGGGTTTTGAGTCTCATGGAGATTCCAACCACAAAATTCAGCAGTCTGAAGGATCAAAACATTGAAGCGCCTTCACAGGACGATGCGGCGAAGAACTCTTTGGCGTATTTCCAGTCCACCGAGGTACTATTGAAGGACCTGCGTTCAAAGTCGAAATCGGCCAGTGGGGATGCTTACTGGATTGATCGGTACGCCTCGAAGATTGACAATTTGCCCATTTTACGCGTTGATGACGAACTGCTGGATTATGGCCAAAAGTTGTCAGGGACGCTCCGGGTAATGTCCGGAGCCCGCAAAATGACCAACCTGCAGGGCGGAGTGGCATCCCGAGCCGACCTGGCACAGGGGACGTTCAATAATGGGTATGGTTACGGAAACTACAGCTATTCGACGCCGAAAAGTCGCGAAACGAGTGCCGGAAACGCCCGCGCAAACGCGGCGGCCACCGGCACCGTGACCAAACTCGAGGGATGGAACCTGATCGACAACGCTACCGTGGAAATTCGACGAGAAATGACCAAACGGTACTCGGTTGAGTTCTAGTCGTTGCCACGGAGCAAAACACTAACCCGAAGCGCCAGCGAGGCAAAAACGTCACGCGGAACGGGAGACGTAACATTCTGCCTCGCTGGCGCTTCGGGTTGGTAAGAGGAGGTTCATGCAACTTCAAGAGCCAGCGGCGAAGCGTTGAATATGGCTTATTTTAGTAGAGGACGTTTCCGTGCAGCAGTTCTTTGAATCCATTGGTGACATGATCCGGGACAACTGGATCAAGTTCCTCACCGCCGGGGCCTTTACCGTCGTTGGATGGTGGCTGGCCCGCTGGCGGGCGGCTCAAAGCTGGAAGAAACGCGAATTCTTCAATCGGCTGAACATTTCACTCAATTCGATTCACGAAGGAAAACTCCTGATTCGCACAGTGGCGGAAAAAAAGTGCGAAGACGTTCTGCTCAACAAGGTCGCGGTCGATCGACTGATCAAAGCGGCCCAGCTGACCACAGTGGACAACCCGCTGATTCCAGTCGCAGACGAAGATCGCTGGTTTTTTCTAAATGCCATTTTGAATGATCTGTCTGAAACATTTGCGACCGGATTGTTCCGTCGAGAGGCCGGAAAGCCCGTCGATGCCATCCACTACCTAATCTGCCTCACAAACGAATGTGACGGCGACATCCGGACTCGCAAAGTTCGCGCGATGGTAATCCGCAAGGAAACGCTCATCAACTTCCCCAAAGAGCCGCCCGCACTCGAACGGCCACATCACTCGATCCGCCTGAAAACACTTCAGAAAATGCAAAAGGCCTACGCCGCCGATCCAGGGCATTTCATTGAAGTGGAGATTGTGGTGTGACTTGTCCCTTCGCCCCCGCAAAGCTACTCGTCTAAAAAAGAAACACCTAAAATCTCCCCTTCAAAGGGCTGGCCTTTTATCCCTATCGGCTCTCCCGCAGCGAGTCCTGTTGTGTAGCAATCCGCTGGCTACCCTCCAGTGAAAGGTGCAGATCGGTCGCCACGGAGCCTGATGTCGGCACACGGAGACGCAGGACCGTGTGTTCGGGCGAACTGTAGATTTCGGGCAACTGCCTAAGCGTTGGGATTGTTGAACCAGCACCGTCTGAGCCATGAATTCGCTCGCTGTCGCGCAGAGCCATTGTGCGAACTTCTTCCTGGGCGACATCGACTTCATTTTCGCCTGGCGTGAGGAGCAACACCGAAAAGAGCGAGTCGCCAATCAGGCGTTTGACAACCACGCGGTACTCGCCAGGCGGAATAGCCGTGGTGATCTTAAAACGTCCGGCCGCATCTGTCCTCGCGAAAATGCGAGTTGCACTGTTTGTCACTTCGTTGCCAACGAAAAACAGGTCGGCGTGTGAGAGTGGCTGCCCGTCAAGAAAGATGCTCCCAGTGACAGATTCTGACTGCCGGCCACGGGTTACAGTTGCCAAAGCGATAAGACTGCAGACAACGGCAAGAATTGAAAGGACTGGTTTTGTCATAAAGCGTGCGCTCCTCAGGTGAATTGCAGGGGACAGGAAAGACGGATGGGTCGGGGCTGCCTAAAAGTCGCCCGTGACTTGTCCATCCTGAATGTAGTTCAGCAGACAAAATATTCGGTAGTCCATCGCGTCACTTAGAAAACGCACGGACCCGTCACCGAGCAGAAATTGTCCGCCACCGGTATGACTGCTGTTGAAGACCCACGCATAGCTGCGGCCCGAAGGGTCCCACGCGGCATTCAGTGCCCAGCGAGCGTCAACGAATTGCGCGGCGTCTACGGATTTCGCGCTGTCGCTAACGACGCGGCCATGGCAACATGTATTCGTTCCCGTCAATCCCCACGGGCCAAAGTTGATGCTCACTTTATTGCGTAAACCGCCGTGTGATTCACCGATTGCAATTGTGTTGGACGATCCATCGCGCAGGTCAGCCATTCGAGCCGCGCCATTGTTTCCAAACATCCCGCGACGAATGTCATAGGCCGTTTCCGCCCATGGAGAATCCCAATCTGTGAATCGTCCTGTTGCGAACAGGTAACTGCTCCGCCGCGCTCCGTTGCGAGAGTAGATATCGACCGTGCCGGGCGCGTGTGTCGATTGCTCGCCGGCGCTCGGATCCGATGCGCAGCTCAGTACCGGAAGCGTCATCTGAGTCACGCTCAGGTTCGCTGTGTCGTCACCGGCCACCGGCATGAGCACCGGTGAAGAACCGGTTGAGCATTGATTAAAATCATACTTTTGCCAGGCATTCGCCTGCTCAAGAAACGGTAACAACAACGCCCAGCCCGTGGTGTTCAGTACCCGATTTCCCTGGCTGTAGAAGGGAAAACTTTCGAAGCGTCCGGAGTTTATCATCGCCGGAGGATGGACGCCGTGAACATCATGATAATTCGCGAAAGCGAGTCCCATCTGCTTGAGGTTATTTCGACACTGCGTGCGTCGTGCCGCCTCGCGCGCCTGTTGGACAGCGGGAAGCAGCAGGCTGACCAGAATTGCAATAATTGAGATGACGACAAGTAGCTCGATCAGAGTGAAGCCAGGTCGCGATCGATTCCTGAAACTGAACGTTTGCCGGGCATTCCCCTTCCCTGTCAGGACTCGATCGGCACCGCCGTGATCGCAAGTGAGTTTGCAGAAACTCTTCAAATGCTTTGAGGTTGATTCAACCTCGGTTGAACCGTCATTCGTGCTCATTAAGTAACGTCCCCGGAAATTTTTGCGGTTGAACCTGCAGAGAATGCGGCGTGTACAAGAACGGAATGGTCTCTACGGGACATTATGTATTCCAATTGAGACGTTTGCGGAGACCTGAGAGCAATTAGAAACAGTTCTCGCAGGTCGGTTGACGATCCTCCCTGAGAGGGAACTGCGCGAAGCTGTAAAGGTCGTAGCGATGAAAGGCTCGAAGCCCCGGGCGACTGTATGCCGCGTGATCAAAAACCTTTGTTCTGAGTTGGCGTTTGAACCTGGCCATGCCTCCTGGAGCGTCGGAGCTGTTGTGCCGGTTGCTGCTGTTGTGGCCGGTCTCCTGACCGAGCCGTTGTGGCCGGTCTCCTGACCGAGCCACTTCGCTGGACCGAAGGTCTCCCGGAATGGCCACGCCGCGTTGAAGACCAATGTTCTGTCTGCACTCCCGGATGATTTTACCTGGACGTCTAGCCGCCGCAGGCTCGTCTCGCCGGAGCGAGACGGCTACAGTATCCAGTCTCTGGTGTCCTCAAAGATATTTCGAGACTGCAACATGACCGGCAAGCGCTTCCGCATCGCCTTTTCTTTCGCAGGGGAAAAGAGAGACTTCGTTGAGAAAGTCGCCTGCATTCTTGCCCGACAGTTCGGCGAAGCGGCGATCCTCTACGACAAATTCCACGAGGCTGAATTTGCACGCGCGCGTCTTGGCCGTTATCTCCCCAAGCTTTATCATGACGAGTCTGACCTGGTTGTCGTTGTCATCTGCCGCGACTACATGATGAAGGAGTGGCCCGGCTTGGAATGGGATGCCATTTTCGACCTGCTGAAGAAGCGGCGCGAAGACGACGTGACGCTTTGCAGATTCGACAATGCAACAATTGACGGCCTCTTTTCCGATGCCGGCTTCATCGAACTCGACGACAAGACCCCGACGGAATTCGCCACGCTTATTCTCGAACGCCTCGCGCTAAATGAAGGCAAGCCGAAGAACCACTACACGAAGCCCACGCCTCTACTTCAGACGCCGCTCACTACGACGATCCCGCACAACCTTCCCTCGCTTCTGCCCTTTTTCGGGCGCGAGAATGAGTTGCAGAAGATCGCAGATTCACTGCTTCCCCAATCCCGCACGTGGGGCGCGCTGATTGATGGTCCGGGTGGCATGGGGAAGACATCCCTTGCCGTCCGAGCGGCTTACGATGCATCGCCGGAGTTCTTCAAGAAGATCATATTTGTATCTCTGAAGAGACGTAAGCTGGATGCCATCGGGGTGCGCGATCTCAGCGGGTTCATCCTCAGCGGGCTTGTCGAACTCCTTAATCAACTCGCCCGAGAACTCGGCCAGCCCGACATCGCCAAGGCACCTGAGGAACATCGCCCCCGCCTGCTGCTCGACGCCCTGCGGGGCAAGCAGGCCCTGCTCATCCTCGATAACCTTGAGAGCCTCGTCAAAAAGGACCGCGATACCGTCTTTACCTTGGTCGAAAATCAACCGCCGGGCTGCAAAGCCATCCTCACCTGCCGCGGTCGCATCGGCGACGGTGGAATCGAAATCATTCTCAAAAAACTCAGCCAGGATGCAGCGATCGCCACTCTTGCCGAACTCGCCACCCACAATCCAGACCTTGCCAAAACCGGCGACGCCGAGAGAATTGCTCTCTATTCACAGACCGACGGCAACCCCTTGCTCCTGCGCTGGACAGCCGGGCAGCTTGGCCGGGGAAGCTGCCTCACCTTCACCGATGCTCTGCACTTCCTTCGTTCCTGCCCCGAGGGAAATGATCCGCTGGAATTCATCTTTGGCGATCTCGTCGACGACTTCAGCGAGGCCGAGACACGGGTTATCTGCGCACTCACGTATTTCACGCTTCCGGCAAAAGTTGAACACGTCGCCACCGTCTCCAACCTTCCCGAGCCGGAGACCGACCGCGCCCTGCGCAGCCTCACCGTCCGCTCGCTCGCCGTCCCCAGCGACGAGCTGCGGACCTTCACCCTCGTGCCGATGGTCGCCGACTTCCTGCGGAAGAAAAAGCCCGAGGTCGTCGCCGAGACCGGCGACCGGTTGGAGCAGCGCGCGTATGATCTCATCGTCGAGAACGGCTATAAAAAACACGACCGCTTCCCGGTGCTTGATGCGGCTTGGCCCAGCGTGGCCCCGGCCTTGCCGCTCTTCCTCGTCGGGCCGAATCCACGGCTGCAAACCGTGTGCGATGCGCTCTGGCGCTTCCTCGACTTCTCTGGACGCTGGGATGAATGGCTCGCCCTCTCAGGGCAAGCCGAGGGCAAGGCCGTGACGGCCAAAGATTTCTTAAGCGCTGGCTGGCGGGCCTACGACATCGGCTGGGTTCATTGTCTTCGAGGCCAGTCAACAGAGGTGCTTCGATATGCAGATCGCGCCGCCACATATTATGGGAAAGCTCCGGCAGGCGCGCGAGAATCTGCTTTTGTCATGCGCCTGCGTGGTGTCGGGTTCCGATTGGCAAAGAATTATTCTTCCGCTATTGATGCCTTTCGTCAGGCAGTTGAGCTGCGGCGGAGCTTGGATAAGGCGACCTCGGACGTCCCAATTGCTCTCAATGATCTTGCAAATGCGGAAAAGGAATCTGGCGACCTGGACAGTGCCGAAATCCACTACCGCGAGGCCTTGGATATGGCCAAGACTGTGGGCTATGAGCAAGGCGTCGCATCTTATACAGGGCATTTGGCCGACGTAGCATTGCGTCGTGAACAATGGCCCTACGCCGAAAAATTGGCTCGCGAGGCCCTTACCTTGGGTGAAAAGGTGGGACGCCAAAAGACAATCGCCGGCAACTGCCGCCGTCTCGCCAAAGCCCTCGTCCGCCAGGGCCAAGCCGCCGAGGCCATGCCCCACGCCCGCCGCGCCGTGGACATCTACACCAAACTCGGCTCGCCCGAGCTCGCCGAAGCCGAGGCGACGCTGCGGGAGTGCGAGGGGTGAGTTTTGGCCGTTGCTGGTGACGGTGTCTCTGGATCGCTCGATTAATAAGTGAGCGGCAAGGCGCTAGCCGCCGGTGAGAACGACTGCAGTATACCGGCGGCTAGCGCCCTGCCGCTCACTTCACATCGGACAGTTGTTTATCGAGCGATCCTAAGCCTACGTCGCCGCGCCCACGCCGTTGGCGTTTAAAAGTTCGCGCACGTTTTGATACCAACCCGAAGCGCCAGCGAGGCCACAAGACCCGTCTCCCCGGAAGGTAACGCAGTGAAGGATAT
>JBBQSE010000342.1:0-9763 GCA_038214195.1 Planctomycetales bacterium | reverse complement strand
CGGGAGTCTGAAACTCGACAAACCCCGAACAGTCGTGAACGATCTCAGACAAACGACTGCGAATCGTTGCCTCGTCAGCCACAGATGGTCCGGACCGCAGGTAAATAACGCCATTTCCGGCTCGACCGCAGGCCGCCATGCTGAATTCTTCCGCGACCCGCAAAACAGCATCGACACGCGACGGCAGGGTCACAATTTTTGCCAGCCACGCCTCCTGGGTCGAAGGCTGTGAACGCGAAAACTTCATTGCCGCCTCACAGTACAAAGTCACCGCTTCGTCCCGCGTGCAGGCGATCACAGAGCTTGCGGTGCCCTGCAACTCCGCCGCGACAGTCTTCGTCTGCCACTCGCACGCCGTGTGTGAACCGTCGAATCCCAGTACCAGCATTGCGGCGGCGTCCGGCACGAGATCAACCGCGGGGTCGATACCCTGCAACGGGCTGCCACTGGCACTGTGGTTGACAACATCCAGAATTTGCGGCGTGGTCGATGTCAGGTTCAGTCTGTCCAGTGCAGATGCAAGATCTTTCAGTGATCGGAATGCGGCGATCGTCAGACATTTTTCTGCGGGAAGTGGTTTCAGTTTGAAAGTCACCTGTCGCAGCGTTCCCAGTTGTCCCCTCGCCCCGATCAGCAACCGGCAGAGATCATAACCCGCCACATTCTTCACCACTCGTCCGCCAGCGTGAAACACCCGACCGCTTCCATCGCAGGCTTCAATTCCAATCAAATAATCTCGCAGGGTGCCGTAGCCAAATTGCCGTGGCCCGCTGATGTCGAAATCGACCAATTCGCGAATCGTGACTTCGTCGCTGGCAGTATCGATCGGGAGTTGCTGATTCTCCTGCTTTAGAATTTCTGCGAGCCGTCCAAAGGATATTCCCGTACCGACCGTGATGGTCATGTCGCGGGCAGGATAGTCAATGACGTCGCAGGAGAGCTGGTCCTGCGGCTGTTGATCGTTAGTCATGATTGTCTGGATGAATGGATGGAATTCTGAGCCGGGTCGCCGAAGTGAGCATCTTTGGATGCAACATGGCTGCCGATTTTAGGCGGTAATCGCAGGGCGTGGTAGTGGCAAGTCAGATTGAGACGCGACAGAGCAGGCTGGAAAGCCCGACGTCCATCCAACGGCAATTTTCCGCTCAATCCAGCCCTGGCAACCCCTCGAACAAAATTCCACTTTTCAAAGTGAACGTCGTTCCGTTGCCTCGAACGTCAGCGACGACTGCCTCCGGGGCTGGTCGTGACGCGTTTTGTCTTCAACTGTGTTTCATACGTATGGACGATCTGATCGAGTTGCGCGTGCTCTTGTTCGGGGGCGAATTCCCTGGCCTTTCGAGCCCATTTAACGGCGGCTTCAAGATCCCGATGTTCCGCGGAGCAGGTGGCGAGCGTGTTGAGGCACGTCCAGTCCTCAAATTTTGAAAGTTCACACGCTTTGGTGGCCGCCTTGACGGCGCGTGCCGGATCACGAACCTTCTTGTACTCACTGGTGGCCAGCAGCCATGCGAGATTGTCCCAGGCTCGAACAAACCTCGGATTCAATTCCAGCGCCTTTTCATAGTCCGCGACAGCTTCAGAATCCTGTCCGATGCGATCGTATGCTGCTGCGCGATTGTTGTAAGCGGGAAACATGTCCGGCTGAATCTGAATGGCGATTGACCAGCAATCCACCGCCCGCTGCAACTTCGCCTGATCGAACAATAGATTTCCCCGATTGTACCATGCCGCAGCATGCTCCGGCTGCAATTCGACAGCTTTGGTGTACGCCGCCAGCGCCTCATCGGCGTGACCTCGCCCCGCTTCGACATTTCCGATCGCATACCATGTATCAGCGGAATCCGGATCGAGCTGAATTGCTTTATCGAAGTCCTGCGTTGCCGCATCCAGTGAGCCCAACTGACTCTGCGAGATGCCCCGGCGATACCAGAGTTCCGCATCATCCGCGTACAACGTGATCGCTGCCGAAAAGTCCTCGATAGACGCTGCGGCGTTTCCTTGTCGTTGATTGAGAATTCCTCTCCTGGTCAGGGTCGCGAGATTTAACGAATCCTGCTCCAGTGCAGCGCTCAGGTCGGTGATCGCGTCATCAAATCGCCCGAGCATTTCCAGAGATTTCGCTCGTAACAAACGCGCCTCGACGTGCGTTGGTGAAACACCGAGCAGCGCGTTCAATTCTTCCATCTCTCGAAACGTCAGTTGAAGCTTGCTGCAACATTGAATTCGCATCCACCGGGTTTCGCTCGTGTCCTGTTGTGTGACTGCAAGTTTGTCAAGAACATCCAGTGCTTCCCGGAATCGGTCGTTCTGAAACAGACACGTTCCTTTGATCAGTACTGCTTTTGGGTCATCCGGCACGCGATGCAGCACAATATCAGCGTCATCAATCGCCCCCTGCCAGTCAGACGCGTCCATTCGTACGGCGGCTCGCGAGACGAGTGCCGACGTGTTGCTGCGGTCGGAGTCAAGAACCAGCGTGAAGATACGGATCGCTGCGTCCGATTGTCCCTGGCGTGCCAACGCATGTCCGTAGAGCAGCAGATATTCCGCGCTGACGGAATCGAGCTCGATGTTCTGCATCAACTGGATCGATTCGGCATCGTGCTGACGACGCAACGCGATCATTGCCTGCAGTAGTTGGATGTCTTTTGCCGGAATTGAACCCGCACTTTTTTCGCCTGAGTCCAGTAGCGCACGGGCGTCTTCGTCGGCACCATTCAGATCATTATCCGCAAGTCGAACTTTCCCGCGCAACAATCGCAAACTGCCGGGAACTTCCGCAAGCCTGGCAGCTTCGATCGAGTCCAGCAACCGCGCGGCATCGGCAAACTGACGACGCTGAATCAGTCGTGCCGCTGTCGATTCCAGCAGAGCGAAGTTTTCCGGTTGCAGTCGTGCCGCTTTTTGCAGATCCGCGAGTGCCGCTTCGGGCTCATTGAATTGATCAAACGCATCTGCTCGCATCAGATACAGATCGGCAGCGTCCGGATGCCGCGTGATCGCCATACTGAGATCGCTGATGGCTCCAGCTGGCTGATTTTGTTTGATAAGACACTGAGCTCGCAACGAGATCGCCTCGATATCATTGGGATGCACTGCAAGGTAGGCGGTGAAATCCGCTGCCGCTGCCTCCCATTCCTGACTCTGAAGGCGGAGCCGACCTCGATTCAGCGTCAGGTCTTTCGGCGACGAATCAGTGGAGACCAATCGGGTGGAGTCTTCGGTTGCTTTCTCGTATTGATCGGATTTGGCATGCAGGTCCACCTGAGTTGGCCGGATATCTGAATCGGAAGCCGCCACATTCTGCGGCTGTCCGGCCTGGGGAGGTGTTTTCGCCGATTGATCGGGGACGTGGAGCTGTTTTTCAAGTCTGGCTCGCGTGGCGGCAACATCTTCCGGTGAATTTGTGTCCGCATCGCCCAGAAGATTTCGAAAAGCCCCCACATCTACAGTGCGGTGTCCCCGTGCAGATTCGATTTGTTTTAAGGCAAGCTGAACATTGCCGTTGTCAGGCGACAGTTTCTCCGCCCGCAACACGTTGGCTTCCGCCGCATCGATGTTGGCGGCATCGAGAAAAGCCAGTCCCAGTTCAAGGCTGCATTCAGATTGATTCGGAGCCAGTCTGGCGGCCTGCGAAAGGTCGCTGACGGCGTCCTCCGATCGGTGAAGTTCTCGAAGAATACGTCCACGCTCAAGCCATGGTCGATAGTCATTCGACAGCAGGCGGCACGCGATGTTCAGGTCCGCCAGCCCGCGGTCGGTGTCTCCAGTTCGACTGTAGCACAAACCCCGCTGCAGCCATGCCGCCCCATTATCACGCTCCAGTTGGATGACCTTGCTGAGATCGTTCGTTGCTTTGTCAGGATCTGACTCAGTGAGTAACTCAGCGCGACGAAGCAATGCGTCGGTGTTTTCGGAATCCGTCAACAGAAGTTCGTTCAGATCTGCAAGTTCCTCCGTCGTGCGGCCCAGCTCGCGGTAGAGCTTTACGCGGGCTTCCCGACTGGCTTTTGAGCGTGGATTTATTTCCACGGCACGAGTGAGTGAATCAACCCCGGAGGCTGTGTCTCCCGCGTTGATCTGAGCAATTCCAAGTGAGCACCACGCTTCGTCCCAGCCGGGTTTTAGACGCGTGGCGACTGTGAGATCGACGAGGGCCTGATCTTTCCGATACAATTTCGCATTACAGGTTCCGCGGAGATAAAAGGCTTCCGCAAGACCAGGGTTCAGTGCAACCGCTCGATTGAGCACCTGCACGGCTTCTGCGTTTCGATTCGCTTCGCTGTGCTCAAGGGCAACCCGGACCAGTCCTTCCGCCTGTTGCTTCTGATCTGCGCATCCACCGATGCAGATCATGGGGAGCAAAACGAACACAAACGCGAGGCGGACGAAAGAGTCTTGCATCGACGCGAGCGCGTTCTTCTGAGTGCCGATCGTGGTGCTCATTGCTCCACCTTGTATGAAATGCATGATTCGCGGAGGGATAGTTCAGGCCGCGCGACATCATGTCAACGTCAAAAGCCAACATGCGCCGCACAGCGTCTGATAATCGTTTTCATCGTCTCAACACGTTTAGCAGTTGTGTTTGATCCAACAATCAGAACCAGTTTTGATCAGCATCTGTTGCCGAATCGGAATTGCTTCACTGTTTTGCCTGATCGTTACCCGATGTTTAAAAAATGGATGAGATTGCAGCTGACTGTCCAACGTCAACCACCTGACCGGAAACAACTGCGCAGACTGCGCGGACGCCCAAGACAGAAGATCTGCTGAAGCCGCCATCGGGCAGCGAGAAGTGTGACATCCAGCGTAAGGCCGCCTGAAGCAGCACACCGTTAGCCGCCGAAAACAAACATGTGCAGGAAATGCCGGTTTCCCATTGAGCGATCTCAACGGCTGCCGCACGATATTCTCAGTGACCTATTTTCCAGCAAAGGACTGTCAGATGGATGTCTCGGGCATGTTTTCAGATGATCAATTGGCGGTAATCGGCTGCTTCATGGCACTTGCGGCGTGTGGTTTGATCGCCGCCCTGAGCTTTCAGTTTGGCCCGACGGGACGTCAGGAAAAGCAAATCGAAGCGACGCGCAGCCGCACGATTTCTGTCGGACGTCCTCAGGAAGAATCAAAGCACCAGGATCGTCGCGCGGCATAGTGCGATTCGAATCATCGGTCCAGCACACTCTGCAGCAAAGCGAATTCGGACTTGTCGAGTTTGCCGTTGTTGTCCTTGTCAAGTCGATCAAAAATGGCACCGGAAGCCCGCGGGTTGTCGGGCATTCGCTCGCGGACTTCTTCTTTCGTGATCTGCCCGTCACTGTTGACATCCAGTCTCTGGAACAGCGCGTTGCCCGCGACTTCGCGAACAGCACCAGCAATCGCCGCGCGGCGCAGGCCCTGGGACGATTCGCCTGGTTTCGCGCCAGGGACAATGTATTCCACATAGCCGAGCATCATTTCGTCAAAGGTCTGCGGCCCCCACCGCACGGCCTTTGTTGCATCCGGATTGGCAGGATTGCCAGCGCTGTTGTCGTACCACGCGGTAAAGCGAAGAGTATCTCCCTTTTTGAGGCTCAGAGGTTCCACATAGCGGTAGAGCAGTTGCCAGTTGAAATCGTATCGGGGAATATCAAGCAGCTGCTCGGTACCAGTTGAAGAAACGACTTCATACCGCGCAGCCTTGCCGCGCAGATGCATATGAGGCAGGAAAGCAAGAACCTGCACGTCGGCGGGAATGCGAAGAGTCGCCACTTCCGAATGGTTGTCAGCCCCCGCTGGAATGTTGATCCGGGCGTTTGCAATTCCGGCAACCCGAACCTCGTGCCTCGGCGTTTCCTTTGCATAGACCAGGCCAATGCGAGTCGAATCTTCCGTGGCGCTGCCATTGGGCGTGTAATGCATCTGGAATCTCAGCCGCGCGCCTTTTGGGATTCGCTTGGCGTAACCGTCGGGATACGTCAGCGTGCTGTTTCCCGGTACGTAGATGCCCCAATAGCCCGAGCGTTCGTCATTGGCGGCATCTCGATCGGGGCTTTCTTCATTGTCGGCTTCAGCGAAGACCAGCACGTGATGCACAACGCTCGCGTTTCCGGGGCGCACCTCAATCGCCTGGACCCATTTGTCCTCCGGCAGATTCGTTTCCACGACGATGTTCTGATAAGGCATCGTTCCCGTGGCCTTGACTTTCACGGGCTTCGCAAACTCGAACACGGCATCGGGTTTTCCAATCAGCCAGCCTTCAGGAAAAGCCCTGGGCTGAGGACTCTCCTTTGGATCGCCTGCAATTTTTCCTGCGGCGATCCAGCCGAGCAGCTGTTTCTTTTCTGACGCAGCCAGTGAACGATCATTGATCCATGGGCCGGATTTCTCGTCGGCGTGTGGTCGGGCAAACCACGGTGGCATCGTGCCGTTTTCAACAACTTGCCTGATCATCGGCGCATGGGCGACGACATCGTCCCAGGAATCGAGCGCAAAAGGACCAACGCCGCCATCCCGGTGGCATTCAACGCAATGCCGCTGAACCAGCCGGGAAATCTCCCGATGCCAGGTCAGCGGATGTTCGGCCGAGACGGATGGTTCGATGTCGAGCGCACATCCGGGAGCATCGGTGGCCCCGACGAGCACTTCCCGCCCCGCAATGACCGACTCAATTGCGTCGGACAAATAACGAAAACGGGGAGCGTCGATCGCATAACCAAGACCATACTGGTCGTCGATCGCACCGTGATAAACCACCGTCCGCGACGGATCGAGGACGATGACGTCCGTTGTGGTCAGGGCACCGACGGCTCCAGCCAGGGACGCATTCTTATCGAAGACATACAACGCCGTGTCGCCGAGTTGTTGCTTTGCTTCCTGCATCGCGTCAAGTTTGTCCGCAGCAACGGGGTTGACGAGCACAAACTGCACGCCGCGTTTGGAAAACGAACCAGCAAGTTCAATCAGCGTCGGCAGATATTTTTTGCTGAGCGGGCAACTGGTGCTGGTCATCGCCACAACGACACATTTTTGCCCGGAAAAATCACTCAGTCGATGCGATGCTCCGGTCACGTCAGTAAACGCGACGTCGGAAACAAAACTGCCGATTCCGTATTCTGCGGGACTCTGCAACTTTGGCCCCTGCCGAACCGAGGTTGCCACCGGACTCGACTCGGCCTTGAGTCCCGGCTGAGTTGATTCCGACTCCTGTGCCCGGAGCATCAACAAACCACTGCTTGCGAGCAAAATGGCGAGCGTGGTGAGACAAAGTCGTTTCATAATTTCACAGTCCGCACGAGACACCAAGGCGAGCGGCAGGAAAGAATTTACCAGCCGCTTGATGTAGGACGGGTCTCCAGGCCCGTCCTGATAAGACAAAAATCAAGTCCGGACGGGTCTGGAGACCCGTCCTACGGTAAAACAGAATCTGCCGATCGCCCAAAGCCGGAGATCAACAGTCGAACTATTGCAAATCATCATTCTTTCTTCTTGAACAACTTCTTCTGAATTCTGCTCAACAATCGCTTAATGCCTCTTTTTCTGCGAAACGGCACCATGCCGCCTCTGAGCGATTCCTGGTCAGGGGGAACACACTTATAGATTTTGAAATCCGGATATTTTGGCTGTCCGGCATATGGCTTTTTCGCGACCAACATGGAATCAGCAGCCGCTTCACTATACCACGCGGCATCACGGGCGTTTGGCGCGCTGTTGGTATGTGCATGCAACGGCTCCAGGCTGACATACCTTGCCAAAGCCATCATTCCATCTGTGAAAAACCGATAGCAATCCACCGGATACCTGTGTTCACTAATATTATTTGGCACAATTACGCACAGTAGACCGTCCTTCTTGAGGACTCGTGTCATTTCCTCCATGGTTTTCCAGAAGAACTCAATATGCTCGAACGCCTGCCCGGATATGACAACGTCGTAGCTATCAGTCTCGATAGAACTCCAGTCATACGGATTTGCAAGGACAAGGTCCACATTGGGCCCGGCCTCCATATCCATCCCCGTGTAACGATACTTCGCTGAATCGAAAATGTGCTTATACGAGCCATTGACATCATAGCTGCCGACATCAAGCACCTTGATTTCGCTTCCGGGCATTTTCGAGGCGTAGTTGTCTGCAAACCATTGCATTCTCAGGATGGAGCTTCTGTGCATATTTGTATCTTCCAATCTGTCTTTCGATTTTAGGTCGCATGGCGAACCGCAGTCTGTGCGGCCGGGAAGCTGAAGTATCGATCGTTCGCTTAACGTTTCAGATTCGAGAGGCTGAGGGTTGCCGAAACTTACCTCAGATCCTCCGCGACTCGTGAAACGACATTGGAGGGATGGTATGTGCTGGCGGATTTCTTGTCATCAGCACTCGAGTGTACTGTACGCCCGTCGCTCCGCCGACGGGATTTTCACTGGTGGGAGAACAGAATCAGGGATCGCACAATTCGCGAACTTATTTGCGAACAGGTTCTTAAGGGGCGATCCAGACGGTAGGAAAATCAAGGTTTCCGCTCTTCACGACAAAGCCGCCTTGTGGGAACTCGGTCGATTCTGGGAGAATCTGCGGCGGGATTGGTGTGTCGTGCCGCAGAGGGTCGGTCGAGCGATGGCACTTGAATTCACCGGGACAGCACGGATGCGAACTCCTTCAGATCGACTCATACGAGTCCTCACGGAACAAAAACTTTGCACGCCAGCCGAACTGGCGTATTGTGAACCGCATGTTCGGCAACTTTGCCAGGACCTGCCGGATTTTGATTCCGTCTGGCTGGATGCGCTTGTGCAGCAGCGATTGCTGACGGCATGGCAGGCAGATCAACTGCACAGTGACGAAACCGACTGTGTTGTCGTTGGACGTTTCCAGCGCCAACGTGCGTTGGGACGATCGACATTTCTTGCCACCGATGAAAAACATCGACAGCAGTTTGTGCTGCGTCAGGTCGATCCTGCTGAATCTTCATCGTGGGAGAATTCTGACGCCCGATCCGCTCTGGAACAGCATGTTGACGAACTGCTGGCATCGATTGAACGATTCCGAAGCACATTTCCCTCTTCTCTGACGGTTCCCGGCGAACTGATCGTGGGTGTTCGGACGGAAGAGCAGACAGAATCACCTGACACAGCCGATGCGAGTCGCTATTTGGTGTCACCGTACATTCCCGGCTGGTCGATGGAAGAGCTGCTGACGCGTGGCGGGCGATTGCCGTGGGAAGTAGTCGCGGAGGTCGGTCGTGAGCTGCTTGCGGCATTGGTATGGCTGGAGTCGGCTCGACTGCTCCACGGTGATCTGGTCCTGCGTAACGTGCGACTGGATTTGCGCGGCGGAGTACATCTCGTTGATCCTTTTTCAAGGCGTCTGCATCAGCCTCAGTTTGCACTCAATGATCGGCTCAGGCTGCGCGACTGTGACGGCGTCGCTCCGGAACAGGTTGGCACCGGCCGAACGGCAGATGGTCGCGGAGAACTCTATGCATTGGGTTGTCTGCTGTGGCAACTGCTCACGAGCCGACCGGTGGTACTGAGTGCCGATCCGGTAACACGAATGATGAAGCAAAAAGATCACGACATTGCCGACGTTCGCGGGCCAGTGCCGGATTGTCCGGAATGGATGTCACGCCTGATTCAGTCGATGACCCGCCGCTCACCGGAACTGCGTCCGAGTACTGCGGCTGAAGTCCTGAAAGCCTGGAAGTCGGCTTCTGCAAACGGTCTGAGTCACTGCCGCGCTCTGGCGCGGCGAATGCCCGATCACGCCAGGCATCGACAACTCCGGCCGA
>JBBQSE010000341.1:0-9767 GCA_038214195.1 Planctomycetales bacterium | reverse complement strand
CTCGGGCTGCTGGGAGAGAAGCTTGTACGACACTACGACTTCTACGCGGCGTTTGTGGCTCCACCTGAATACCGAGTGCTTTGCAGCGGACGGATGATTGGGAGATTATCGATCGACTGCATCCCGCAACCCAAAGATCATCTAATTCTTGCCGGCCGACGTTGGCAGGTTGTGGACGTCGATCATGAGCATGAAGAAGTACTTGTGCGGGCAGCTCATGGAAGAAAGCCACCGCTTTTCCCGCCAAGCGACGGTGACGTTGCGGCAGAAGTTCGACAAAAGATGCGTCTGGCACTGAGAGAGCAAGTGCTTCCCGCCTATGCGGACTCAACATCGCAAAGGTTGTTGGCTGAGGCTCGCCTTGTAGCGGCGAGTGTTGGATTGGACCTATCTGATATCGTGAAAACCGGTGAAACGACAATGATCTGGTTTCCCTGGACCAGCAGTCGAGTAATGCGAACTCTTGGATTCGTCTTTGACTGGGCGGAGATTTCGGCGGAACTGCAGACTCACCGACTTGCCTTTGAAATCAAAATGCCATTGGGACCGCTCGTAGAAGCACTTCGACGCACACTTTCATCACCGCCATCTCCCGACAAATTATCCGAGGACTCTGAAAAACTCTGCAATCGGAAATGGGACCGTTTTGTTGATCCGGAACTTTTACGATTGAGCTTTGCTACAGATTCCCTTGATATTGATGGAAGTCTAAAGTGCCTTGCGGCGCTGTATTCCGAGCTTATGCCAGGAATCTGACTCGGGAGAGAACCTTTCCTGCTGCAATGCCAATTGATTGCAAGCGACAAAGTTCTGGACAACTCATTTGAAACAAAAGTGAGACTTTGGGCGTTGCCCTGCGGGCCGGGGTGCTGCGGGCTCTGCTTTCGCTCGGTCCGGCGGGCCGGACTGCTTCGCACCCTGCGCTTCCCTAACGCGAGCTGGATTTCGGCTTGCTGAAATGGTTGATGACTTCAGCGGAATCGTCTGGACCAGTAGATGCTGCGAACGACGCTGACAACGTAGATGGCGAGCATCCATGCGGCAACGGTGGGTTTGCTAAGGGCATAGAAGACGGCGGTCAGATAGAAGAACACAAATTGAGCGGCCATCAGGCGACCTCCGAAATGACGGGGTTATTCTCCTGAAACGGTTGCGTGATTTTTCTTCGCAGCAACAGGCTCGAAATGGGTACAGGAGTGTAGCCCATTCGATCGCGGGCCTGGTTGACGGCTCGGTGGATGTTGAGGAGTTGGCGACGAATCGGGGCGTAGCGAGCGTAGGGGATTCGTCGGAAATCTTCGGAGAGCGTGGCAACGTTGCGGTGGCATGCTCGGTTGAGGAACCAGGCTTTGAGTTCCGAGTATGTTGTTGGATCGATGCGGACGCAGGCGTGCCATTTCGGTGGGCCGCCTCCTTTGGGAGTCACTCCGGCACGGCGATAGCTGAGGGAATAGCCTTCGAAGCGAATCGGGTGTCGGCGGCAATCGTGGATTTGCTCCTGAGCCTTGAACGGATGATGGCCTTCCGTCACCAGCAGCAGAAACCAGTTCTGGTAACGGATGTATTGCATGTTCGCGAGTCCTCGGGCCTTGCGGGCGGCTCGCTGGCGTTCGGACATGTCGATTCCGTATTTGGCGACGAGTTTTCGATCTACGTCGGTTGGATCTTTCGAATCAGGGACTCGACCGGTGATGTACCACCAATAGCCATGTCGCAGGTAGCTGACGGCGACCTGCTGAATGAGTCCTTCGGGGCTGCTGGCGATGCATCGGTACTTCATGCCAACAAATGAAGCACAGGTTGGTTAAGCTGACAAGAGGTTTTGCAACCATCGGAATTGGTCAGTCTTCAAGGTTCGATGGTGAGATACTCGACGAACCATTGACGAACCATTGTGCTGCGAAGGAATTCCCTCGCAGGAGACGGGTTCCGATCAGCGGATCGGTATGCATGAAACGCTGCTCTGTGGCCCACACGTTCGATCAGGATTTGTGCCTGCGGACACCGTGCCCAAAGTCGGTCGCTCGCTTCTTCCGCTTCTACTGCAACTTCGTACTCTCTCGACTGAACATCGATTGCAACAAACTGCCCATCGAAGCAAGGCTCCAGAATTTTCCGCAGTTGTGACTGGTAGATCTCACTGCCGAGCCGTCCAATTTCGTCTCGTTCCAATGTTCGATTCATACCAAGCTCCCGGATTTGTGAATTGCTTTCCAAACCATCTTACGTGACGTGACCTTCATGTAAAGAGTGTGGGGTTGTTTTCGGCCAACCCCACGAAGCCGTGCAAATCCTTCAGCAAACTGCTGAGCAATTTCACCGCATGAGTTCCATTTCAGAAACAGCAAACGGTTGCGAATGTGCGGGTTGCACTGCTTTCGTCAGTGTACCCGCACAATTCATAGTGCCCACAGTCGTATAACCCTGACCGAACTTTCCCAGGAGTGTGGACGCACCCCGAGCGTTCGTCGTCAGTCTGCCGCCAAAAGTGGTCATTCTCCCGAATCACCACCGTCAGCCACATGCTGCCTGTCAGGGACAGGGGCACACCATCGCTGGTGTGTCCATTGCAATTCTCCAAACGGGGTCGGCAACTCACATTGCCTCAAAGCCCCTCAGCCCTTTCGTTTCCGCTTCACCGGGTCATCACACCCGGAACGGACGGGACGCGACTGCCTTGCCGCGAATGAATCATTCGTCCTGGAAAGACGCGATTCATTTTCGAACCTTCGTCCGAATCACCGCACATGCTTCCGCATGAATTCTACTCAGGCCACTCTCCCCCACTGCGGCACACAAGGGCAGTGCCCTTGACCCAATGCGAGCTACCGCTCGGATGAGAACGATCGCTCCCGCTGGTCGCTAGCCAACGAAAGACGTTCCCCTCCAGAACGGCGTTTCGCATTGAGTATCTGGTGACTAACCAGACCGCCGGAGAGCCAACCTCCGGACGCCACAGTGGTTCCTGCGTTAGCGTCGATCTTCGATTCCGGGTTCACGTTGCTAGGACGTATTACCGTCCGATCCGCACAGGTGTGTTCCGCCTTCCGGCCGGTCACACTTTCTCGACACAGCAACGAATCAGATCCATTGCCGGCCGAATTTCCTCTTACGAAAGCAGAAGCTGAGAGTACCGCTCCTGTACGGACTTTCGCGATTCGGCACCGTCTCCCTGGAATCTCACTGGCAAGCTCTTTCGTTCGTATTCGATTGAGCCTTTCATGGTTGAGCTTTTCATCGCCGAGCATTTAACTCGGTCGCCGAAACAGTCATTCCGGTGCCTTCTGTCGCCAGAAAGCAACTCCCCACGCCAGCCGCGTTGAGCGAACTCACATTGCCTGCAAGCCCGAACCCCACGAACGGGATTCTCTGTGCAAAAGCACAGACCACCCGCTTTGAGACTTTGACATCGTCAAAGTCGAGGCTGAGATCAGAATCAATTTCTGAATCTCGAACAGCCTCATCGACACGACCTTGTCATAAACTCATGACAAGGCATGTCCGCATCGCCCGCCTTTGCCCGTGGAGCAATTTCGAATGGTGATGCCGCGTGTTACGTCGCCGCATACGCTGCCATCGATTCCGCTCCCTAGAAGCCTATTGGATAGAACGCCGGTATTAGTCCGACTCAACAGCACCAAGCTCCGATACAACGGGAGCGTGGTGTAGTCGGGATTACTCCGACGAGCCTCCATTGAACTGGACGAGCCACTCTCATGGCAATCCAGCTCGAAGGGCCAGCGTAAAGAAGGGTGGCAACCCTTCGGTCCTTATCCTCGGCTGATGAGACCGAGATTCCCGGACCCGCTGTCCCCGATTGGAGAAATCAGCTCAGATCGCTCTTCTTCCCGGCTGGAATGCCGGTCTTCGAGCGAATGCGTTTCGCTTGAGCATGACGACCGACAGATCAATGAAGACCTGTCTACGTTGGCAGCCTACGATGCGTGGCGAGGTTCTGTCACGAACTTCCTTGAGGACCGGATTTTGACCGATTTTGACGGTCAACCTTGAGTCGTGGTAGTATAGAATCTGGATGGGCTTTACTAAAGGAATGCCGCAGATGACCACAATTTCAATCGAAGATGCTCAATCAAAGCTTGCCGAACTAATCCGCAGTATGTCACCCGGAGATGAAGTGATAATCACCGCAAATGACCATCCTGTAGCACGATTGACGCCAACACAGGAATCGCAAACTCTGACACCTCGTCAGCCCGGAACCCTACGCGGAACCGTTCTTTACTGTGCGCCTGACTTTGACGCGCCTCTCGATGAATTCAAGGAATACATGCCGTGAGGTTGCTGCTCGATACACATGTAGTGATCTGGTGGGTCCATCAGGATGGATTGTTGAGCCTCCCAGCACATGAGGCGATTGCCGATCCTCAAAACGAACTGAACGTCAGCGCGGCGACAATTTGGGAAATAGCAATCAAGACGGGAATCGGCAAACTCAAGTTGTCGCGTCCCTATCGAGACTGGATGACTCAGGCAATCAGCGATCTGCGGGCCACAATTCTGCCAATTTCGGTCGACTATTCCAACGTCCAGGCAAGTCTGCCACCACATCATGGCGACCCGTTTGATCGTTTGATTATCGCTCAGTGCATTGTCGAAGAGATTTCGGTTATCAGTAACGACACTGCATTTGATCACTATGGCGCAAGCCGTCTCTGGTAATGTTCAGTGGAAGAGTTCGTTGATTTTGTCCTGTTTGTCGCTCGCCTGATTCAGAAGGGCGATTGTCCCAATTCGCTCGAAAACCTTTTGCAGTTGTGGCGGGAAGCGAAATCTCACAATGCGAATGATACCGATTGAACAACAGTGCCGTGATTTCGTTGAGTTCGCCGCACGTCGTCTTGAATGTGGCGTGGAAGCGGAGTCCCTGGAAGATCTCGTTCAACAGTGGAGGAACGATCTTGAGTATTCCGCTGCTGTCGAGGACATCCGGCAGGGAATTACCGACGATGCTGTCGGACTTGGTGAACCGGTTGCGAAAGCGTTTTCCGATATCCGCCAACAGCTGGGGATTGGAGATTGACTGGTTCAAGGTCGTTTTGTCGATTCACGATAACCGAGTCGATTTTACACTTGATGATGGTCGCGAGACGTGTCGCAAGCGTCGCAGGAAATTGCCGTTGGCACGTGTCGGTTGCGTCGCACATTTGCTTTCAAGCGTGTCGTTTGCGTCGCACATTTGAAATTGACGAACGTTGCAAGTGGCCGGGATGACTCAGGATTCATAGGCGTGAGCCCAGTTCGAGGCATCGCCAAAGGTACTGGTACAAAGAAGAATTGAAAACAAAGGAATTGCTTGAAAATCTTCAGGATTTGTTGCCGATTCTCTTCAACAAACTTCGTCTGTATCAAGCGCGCACGGTGCGAACATCATTCCGGGGTGAACAACATGAGTGGGCCACGGGTTTCCGAGGGCCACCTCGCGTTGGGTCAATGACTGTCAGCCTTTGTCAGGCCAGTGTCTTCAACAGATCGGCGGCTGATTCGGGACGTGATGTTGACTCAGAATTGCTTCGGTCTGGGCCGAACACTTCATTCAGAAGTTTCCCCAGCACTTTGCGGCCTTCAGCGGTAGGACGAGCTTTTTGCTGCTCCTGCTTGCGGACTTTGTGCCACCAGTCCGGAGGAGTTCGCAATCCTTTCGCGGCTTTGCTGAGTGAATCAACCAGAAACGCCATCGGACTCTTTCGAAAGTGTTTCATACCGAATCGTTCGATAGCCGCTTGAGTGATATCCGTCCATTGAGCCACCAAATGATGAGGATATCGTTTCACAATTCCCACAGCGGATTCGAGGTCGAATCCCACGGTCGTCAGCCCGTCGATGAGTGGCGAATTTTCCATGGTCGTGCGTGTAACGGTCTTGTGGTCACCGCTGAGATATTCGCCTCGCTCAAAGGAGACTCGATAGCGGCCTGGTGCGAATCGCGTGACAACGGGTTCACTCAAGACACCAGCAGTCTCCAGCCTGCGCAGGGTGCGAGTCACCTTCACTTTCATGTCTCGCACGGCCAGCGAATGAGACAGGCCGAGAACATCCACCGCCAAATGCTGCAGGTCCAGCACCGGCAAACGGCCTCGGCGATATCCGACTTTGAGCACCAGCAGGAAAAGTCGCCGAGCGGCAGGGTCAAACGACCGATACAGATCCAAATCAAACCGCATGCTGCCGCCAGTTTCACGAATTATGTCAAAGAAGACTCGGTCCCAGGCGATGGTCCACGCTCGATTGGAATCCGGATCCACCGGCAGGCTGTAACTGAGAAATCGGAAACTCACACGACGATATTCACCACGCACCGGGTCGTAGCACGCATTGCTCAGGTAATTGACCACCGACAGTCGCTCAAGAGCCGCCGCGAAATGCCGATACTGTCGGCCGCCACGGCGAGACCGCGCATCAATGATCCCCATTTGCCTCAGGCACCAGTGCGGAGTTGCGGTCAGCGTACCATCGGATTCCGGCTGCGAAAGCGTGAGTGACAACAGTCCCCAGAGATACACTTCATCGGAAGCCGTGAGCCCCAGCGGAGCAAAGATTCGAACGTTCGCCGTTTGTCGCCGTCGCTGAGTGTCGCTGTAGTGATACTGCACGGCATGCACGAGTCCCTCCGCATGAGCTCGTTTCTGATCGAGTGGACACAGGGAATGTTCGACGATGGACAACTGACCGACGCCTGATCGTCGTCTTGTGAATTCTTGTGAGACAGATTGCTTTGACATGACTCAAAGTCATACCACGACAACCGCCTGTCTGGAAATGTCGATTTTGCTTGACGACCTTCCCTGTTGTGTGGCATGTTTTCTTCTGAGTTCACAATCACTTAGAGGCGAATTGCCAATGGCAACTGACGGGAAAACAACAACATCCATATGTCTGATCAACCAGAAGGGCGGTTGCGGGAAAAGTTCCACCTGTCTGCACCTTGCGGGAGCGTTCGCCGCCTAGGGAATGCGAGTCCTGCTGGTCGATGTCGATCCACAAGGTTCCATCAGTCAAGCGTTTCTGGGACCCGAGGCAGTGGAACAGTTACCGACGGAACGAACACTCGCGGCACTGTTTGATGATTCGTGTTCTCTGACCGATCCCTGTTCCCTGATTCAACCAACGCTGATGGATGGAATCTGGCTGATGCCAGCCAATCATCTGCTGGCCGCCTTCAACCGGCCGTCACCGGAATCGGGCGGCATTCTGCAGTTTGCGCTGCGGGATGTGCTTCAGGATTTGGTGGGGTTCGACATCATTCTGCTGGATTGCCCGCCGAATTTGTATCAATGCAGCTGGAACGCCATGATCGCTACTCAACATGTGCTGATTCCTATTCCGCCGGAAGATTTCGGAACGCAGGGGATTCGTGCAGTCCATCAGGCGGTTGCCAACGCACGAGTGCTGAATCCGACTCTCAGGCGACTCGGGCATCTCATCACTCGCTGTGATCGCCGCATGTTGGTGCATCGAGCCTACGAAGCTCGGCTGCGGGAGCAATATGGTTCTTTGGTTTTGCAGACCACGATTCCCGAATTGTCGGCGTTCAAAGTGGCACTTGCCTGCCGCAGACCAGTCGAGATGCAGGATCCAAAATCGGCGGCGGCTGATTCCATGCGTCAACTGGCGGCTGAGATTCTGGAACGAATTCAGAGACGATCGCACCAGCAGCAGGAGGCCGCATGAAGAGTACGCGAAATGTGCTGGAACAAATGAACGCGAACGTCAACGAATCCATCGGTATCCGAGCTGCCGAGCATCGCCCATCGCTCAGCCCCGTGGCTTCGGAAAGAGACATCGGACGCCGAGCCAATCGTGCGTTCGGACAAATTGCAATTGATCGCATTCTGCCGGATCCTGATCAGCCGCGAGTCGAATTTGACGAAGAGGCTCTCGGTCAACTGGCAGACAGCATTCGCGAACGAGGCCAACTGGCCCCAATTCGCGTGCGCTGGTCTGACCCACATTCAATGTGGCTGATCATTTCCGGCGAACGACGCTGGAGAGCCGCCAATCGTGCGGGATTGAAAACGGTCGATTGCTACTTTCAGGAACAAGCCCTCAGTCCGACTCAGATTCTGGAAGAGCAACTCATTGAGAACCTGCTGCGTCAGGATCTGCGTCCGATGGAGGAGGCGGAGTCCTTTCAACGACTGATGCAGGTCAACAATTGGAACGGCAAACAACTGGCAACGGCACTCAGCATCAGTCCGACTCACGTCTCCCGAGCACTTGCCCTGTTGAAACTCCCGCACGAGCTTCGAGTCCGAGTCGATGCCGGAGATTTGTCAGCCCGCGCCGGTTATGAGTTCTCGAAACTGCCCGAGCCGCAGCTCACCAAAATGGTTTACTCTGAACAGTCCATGACGGTCGCCGACGCCGCACGGGTTGTCAGGCAGCGAAAGGGCAAAGAGAAGACCGCCGAACGAGGAACGCATCAAACTTTCTTCGCCGACAACGGCTGGAAAGTCATCGTGCGATCTCCGAAGAAGGGAACCTATCACGAAATTGAACAAGCTCTCTTCATCGCACTGGAAGAAGTGCGACTGCGAATCGACAACCGCGTCAAACTGTAGATCGACCTGTCTCAGGTCGATAATCACGCCCCGGGCCACGCCTCACCGTGAACTCAAATGTACTCCTCACGCTCCGCCGTGAGGTTCTTCTTTGATTGAGCCACGATCAAGCCGCTGCGGACCTGAGACAGATCCGCCTACAGCAGATCGACCTGTCCCATGTCGATGACCTCACCACGTCCAAATTTGAGTCCCACACCACAAACGTATAGAAGACTTGTGATCGACCGCCCGGCGGCGGCTCCGCTGGACGCTGCGCCTGCCCTGAACGGGCCTGATCCGGACGCTGGCTTGGGCCAGCCTCCGGCGGGCTGAACGCCCTTTGGCTCGCTGGGCCGCTCGCCAGTGGTCCGAGCCTGCTTGGGGCAGGCTGCGTCCCTTCGGCCTCCGCTGGACGCTGCGGCCGGGAAGCGGTTCACCTCCGGCGAACCGCCCTGGTCAGTGGGGGAAAAATGGGACTGGCTCCGAGGGCCTGCCCCCTTTTTCCCAAGGCACTACTCTGCGGATGAAAATGCCACCCCCAATGCGGTCGAGCCGCCGCGTTCAACTGGCACCAGTCTTGGCACCGCACCTGAGTTCTCCAGATTCCTTCTCACATTCCATCGAATGTGCGTCTTCCCCGGCGTAGACACTGCTTTTCGACGGCACGTGTCTACCAACCGTATCAGAAAGTGTACGTTGACACTTTGTAACCCTGAACGGCCAAAACCATCTGTTGAGTTGAGCGAGAATCAGCCCGTGTCAAAGGACCATTTCACCTGGAAACGGCAGCGGTACGAAGTAACCGATCGCGTCGTCGTGGGTCGAAAAGAGTTCCTGATTTCTCGCCGACTGTCGTCTGGGCCGCGACGTCGCTTTCTGGCATTCGATCGAGTTGCCGGACCGCACGGAGCCCTTCGCGTCATCCAGTTCATGCCGAACACTTCAGAATCCTGGCAGCGAATCGGAGCCCTTCAACGCCTGAGTCAGCACAATCCTGAGCTGCCACAGATTCTGGAATTCTATCGCCACCATGACGAGATCGTTTCCATCGAACCCTGGCTCGAAGGCAAGGACCTGCGTTCCTGGATTCGCCGGATGAAAGAATCGCCACGCCAGCACCTCGGAGCCCCCGAAGCCATCCGCCTCTTCCGCCAACTCGCCCACGGCCTGTATCACCTGCACCGACACTGCGGTCTTGTTCACGCC
>JBBQSE010000340.1:0-9769 GCA_038214195.1 Planctomycetales bacterium | reverse complement strand
AGTTTGTCAACGCACTGCCGAAGAACACGGGGCTGACTTCTCCGCACATGAAGCGATCACGATCGTAATCCGCACCAGCGGCTTCCAGGAGATCGACCTCCTCCCGCGCCTGGGCCACAATTCCGAGCGGCATCGTTTCCGGATCGATCTCTGCCAGCGGCTGCGGCCTTGAGGCCAGGCGGCGAACGTTATCACGAGATTCAAAGATGGCCGCTTCGCGCGTCGCCAGTTCGATCACGCCGCGAAAATCGAAACCGGTTCCCAGGGGCCAGTTGACCGGAACGGGAATGATCCCCAGTTTCTCTTCGATATCCGCCAGAATTTCGAGTGTCTCCTTACCGGGCCGATCGACTTTGTTCACAAAGGTCAGCACCGGGATTTTACGAATCTTGCAGACGTTGAAGAGTTTCTCGGTCTGGCTTTCGACGCCGTTTGCCAGGTCCAGCACCATTACGGCGCAGTCCGCAGCCACCAGCGTCCGATAGGTGTCCTCGCTGAAGTCCTTGTGTCCGGGTGTATCCAGCAGATTGATGAGACAGCCGTCGAATTCAAAGGCCAGAACAGTCGAGCTTACAGAAATCCCGCGCTGGCGTTCGAGAGCCATCCAGTCGGAAGTCGCGCCGCGCTGATTCTTTCGGCCTCGAACGGCCCCGGCGGTTTCGATACATCCACCATAGAGCAGCAGCTTTTCCGTGAGCGTCGTCTTTCCTGCGTCAGGATGCGAGATAATAGCAAAAGTGCGGCGGCGGGCGGATTCGCGGGCAACGACGGGATCAATGGAGGTCATCTGGACGGGATTCAATGTGCAAGTTGGAGGATAAAGGGCGTGAGAGTGGCAGGGCCACGGGCAGTTGAATCACATTGCCCACGGAGAAGCCCGGCTTTTTAGAAAAGCCGGGCTTCTGGACGTCGATTCTTTCTTCCGCTCGCCGTACCAAACGGGGTTTCTGGAAGTGTGATACGCAGCCTGCCTCCCAAACACAACCGCAAACAACCGGTTCGGGGCGAGTCTCCCGCAGTCAGGGAGCAAGCTTAGGGCTGCTCCTGAATTGAACCGCGAACGAAGATCCTTCAAACCGACCTGCTGCCGGATGCACCGAAACTCCGTGAAATTCGGGAACAATTTTCGTCAACCCGGAACAGGAGCTTGACGCCAAAACGTAAAACCGATCACACTCTAAGTCCAATGACAGTATCACGACAAAAACAACCTTCCGATAACGGCAATTCCGACTATTCCGCATGGTGCCAGCTTCCTGACGAGGAGTTGCTTGACATCCGTATGAGTCAACTCAACTTGCGGATTGAAGGCACCATCCTTGAAGCTCGGATCGCGCGGCTCAATACAGAACTCGAGTTGCGAGGCATGCGGTTTAGGCCGCATTTCTGGGTGTCTGATGAATGGTTCTCGCCGGACGGTGTCCCAGGGATTGCAGTCCCGTTTTATCTGGCTCATCCGCGTCTTGCGAAACTTGAACAGCACATGATGCTGGAAGTGGAAGGCTCCGCCGAAGACAGCTGCATGAGAATCCTGAGGCACGAAACCGGACATACGATTGAAACGGCCTATCGTTTGTATCGACGCCGCAAGTGGCAGGAAATATTTGGAAAGCGTTCTCAGAAGTACCCGGAATACTATCAGCCAAAACCATACAGCCGAAACTACGTTCACCACCTCGACATGTGGTACGCGCAGAGTCATCCGTGCGAGGACTTCGCGGAGACATTTGCCGTCTGGCTGAAACCTCGTTCCCGCTGGCGAACACAGTATGAAGGCTGGCCGGCACTCAAAAAGCTGCAGTATGTTGACGAACTCATGCACGAAATTGCGGATGTGCGTCCAGTGGTGAATTCGCGGCAACACATTTATCCCCTCAAATCGCTGCGTCAAACCCTGAGGATGCACTATGACAAGCGGCGTTCTCATTATGGGATCGAAGGCTCCAACTTTGACGACAATGAACTGCGAAAACTGTTCTCCGATTCGCCTGAGCATTCTCGTCGAGTGCCCGCTGGTTCATTTCTTCGGCAGCATCGTGTAGAATTCCGGCGGTATCTGGCTGACTGGACTGGTCAGTATCAGTATACGATTGATGAAATTCTGTCTGAAATCATCCGCCGTTGTGAAGAACTGGATTTGCGACTTGACCGCCCCCCGGCACAGGTTCGGCGAGACGCTCTGGTGATGCTCACCGTGCAGGTGATGAACTATCTGCACAACGGCAATCACCAGGTCGCGCTATGAAGTCCTTGCGAGTTCTTGTTCTGGTCCACGCAGATCTGGTGCCTCCGGACAGCATGGAGGGGCATACCGACGAGGAAATCCTCGAATGGAAGACCGAATTCGACGTGTGGACGACACTCCAGAATATCGGGCATGACGCTCAGATCATCGGCGTCCGTGACGATCTTGGGGTCATCCGGGAAAAGCTGGCCGACTTTAAGCCGCACATTACCTTCAATCTGCTGGAAGAGTTTCACAGCGTTCCGACGTTCGACAGCTATGTCGTCAGTTATCTGATTCTAAAGCAGCAAAAATTCACCGGCTGCAACCCGCGGGGCCTGATGCTGGCGCATGACAAGTCGCTGACAAAACAGATTCTGACTTATCACCGCCTTCCGACACCAAGATTCTTTGTGATCCCTGTCGGACGCGTGGCCCGCAAGCCTGGCAGACTGTCGTACCCGCTGTTTATCAAATCGGCGACCGAAGAAGCTTCGCTGGGACTCTCTCAGGCCAACATTGTTCACAACGACGAAGAACTCGTGCAGCAGGTCTCAGAGATCCACAAAGTCACGGAGTCTGACGCGCTGTGCGAGGAGTACATTGAAGGCCGTGAGTTGTACGTCGGCATCATCGGCAACACGCGTCTGACCTCGTTCAAAATCTGGGAGCTTAAGTTCGACAAGAATAAGGAAAAGATCCCGCTCATTGCGACCAGGGAAGCAAAATGGGATCCCAAGTTTCAGAAGAAGTACGGTGTCATGACGTATCCTGCTGAAGACCTGTCTCCGGAAATCGAACTCAAAATCCTACAGACCTGCAAGCGAGTCTATCGCGCTTTGTTCCTCACTGGCTATGCTCGTATCGACCTGCGACTTACCGAAGACGGTCGTATCTATGTGCTCGAAGCAAATCCAAATCCCAACTTATCGTACGGAGAAGATTTTGCGGAATCCGGAGAAGCCCGGGGAATCACTTATGAGGATCTCCTGAACAGGATTGTGAATCTTGGTCTGCAATATTCCGCTGTAAAACCAGTGTAAACAGGCGGTCGTTTGCTCACGCAACTTCAATAGATCGCCAATCGCTGCGACTGCTCCGACGTCTTGTCTTTCAATGGCGTTTCGGTTGCATCAATTGTCCTGCTTGCGCGGGTGCTGTCTCAGCTGTCGCCTAATCCAAAATCCTGAGCCCTCTCTTAGATTTTCTATTCGCTTTGCGCGGCGCGGAGGACTAACTTTGACCGGCTCGGGTGCGAAAATGATACAGATTCCAGACCGCGTGCCGCAGACTCCGGTGCTTGCACTGGCTGCGACACTTTGAGACGAAGACACGGCATGGCGCTTGACAAACAATCGGGATGGGAATGTCGGTTCTGTTCTGAGAGGCTCAGACCGTATCCGCTCAGAGGTTGGAAACGCCTGCTTTGCGTCTTTCCGATCCGGAAGTTCAAGTGTCCGCATTGCTTCGATATCTTTTTAAAGCCGATCAGCCTGCTCGCCGGAATTCCGTTTGTCCGCCCACTCTTCTGCGAGAAAACCAGCGTCGCGGCATCAATTAGCGAGAGAATCAGCTCCCGCAGGACAGATCGACCGAAGCTGAAACAGAAGAATCACGAAAAGGCTGGTTTCCTTCTGCGACTCGGGCACCAGGTGAGTCTTCTGGAAGGAAGAGCCAGCAATAGTGCGGGCAAATTTTTCCACGCCTGCTGGCTGGGATGTCTGTGGCCACTCCACTGGTTATCCAGGAAAAGCGAATTCAAACTCACGCGATCTGGAAAATCAAAATCCCGTCGTCGATGAGAATCACGAACTCGGCTCAAAGCTGACGGACGCCTGGAAGCCAAAGAATACAGGCTTCCCTGGCGTCGCGTGGAGATACTGGTTTGGGCGGCGTCGCGGAGTATACTATTGAGGCTTATTGGCCCATGCCCCAGATTATTTCGACTGTCCCATGTTCAATGATGGAAAGGGTCGGGAGTCTTTTTCGGAGAGTTGCATCGTGAAAAACGCTAACGTTTCCGTCCGAAAAAAACTCCCGACCCTCTGCTCATACCCTGGAGATGACTTCCATGATCGATTTTCAGTATCTCCAAACCGGCGTCAATGGACTCGCTAATGCTCACAAGGCCGGGACGATGGCCGGGCATCTCGGAGCGGCGGTCATCGCGGGTTACTTCTTCGGAGAAGATCAAAGCGAACTGCCCGATGAAGTCTTTCAGGGCATCGCAGGCGAGATCAAACGAATCATCGCCGGCGAAGAATCGATCTGGTGGAACGTCAAACGATCGGGAATCACACCGGACGACCTTTTCAGCCCGATTCAAAGTGGAGAATCCCAGCCAGGCAGGATCCAGCTGATCGCGGACGCTCTGCAGAATAATGTCGGGGAGACACGTCAATCCGGCCACAACATCATTTTCGCCTCGATTGCAATTCGGGCGTTGAGTGATCACGCGGAATTTGCAACACCTCAGGTCGTTGCCGGAATCTGCAAGCTCACGCAGGGATTCGACTCGGCTCACGCGGGTCGCGGTTATTATGGCAAAGAGAAGGGGTGGCTGAACGGAAACCAGGTGCAACTCCCTCTGGATGATCAGTTCGTCCCGTATACATCACTGCAGGAAATGGTCGATGTGACGATTGCAGAGCTGATCACCACGGCCGCCATCAGAAAGCAGGGATTCGGAGGACTTTGGCACATCATCAATCACGCCGCAGCAATCACTGAAATCGACCGCTTTGGGTATCAGGAATTGGCGAAACTGGCTTTGCCTGCACATCACCAGCACATTCGCCTGTGGCGATCACTTCCTGACGCGGAAGGTGAATTGGGGCCAGTCCAAAAGGCCGAACATGATCCCCGTGATCCGGTTTATTGGACGGGCATGCTGCATCGGGATGAGGCCCGACTCACGCACCGCATCAAAACTTTGTACGGCTTCTACATCCTCAGGCGATTCATTGAGAATGAAACCGTGCGAAAAAAAGCAGAAGATGCATTCCTGTACCTGATGGCCTAATCTCCAACTCGCCGGAACAACAGTCGCACGAATCGGAACAATCCCCACAGCGGAATCATCTCCATCAAAGAAATCAGTATGCACGGTTTTCATCGCGTGACACGTCGGGAATTTCTGAACACTGTTTCGACAATCGCCGCGATGTCGACAGTCTCCGGTCTCTCGGATGCACAGGAGCGACAGTGGTTTTCACGCCCCGATGATCATCATGCAAAGGGTCAGAACGGAGCGGTTGCTTCGACGTCGAGGGAGGCGTCGAAGGCTGCGATCTGGGCCTTGTCGCAGGGCGGCAACGCGGCCGACGCGTACATGACGGCCGCACTGACACAAACTGTCGTCGAGCATGGATTGACGTCGCTCGCCGGTGGTTATTCCATCAACTATTTCGATGCCGCGACTGGTGAAATCAACAGCGTTTTGGGACCACTCGGACCTGCAGAAGCGGAGTCGTATGATTTCGAGCGAGGATCAGCGGTGACCCAGACTGGCCGTGCGATGCCGGTTCCCGGATTCGTGTCCGGTTTGCACGCTTCGCACAAGCAGTTTGGAAAACTGAAATGGGGTCCGTTGTTCGAGCCGGCCATCCGGTATGCCAACGACGGGTTTCCAGTCGCACCACTGCTCGCCAGCGCGGCGAGTTCCAAAGCGACTCGGTTCGACGATGGCAAAGCACTCTGGATGAAACAAGGTCAATTACTGCGGCCCGGTGAGACGCTCGTTCAGACGGAACTTGGTACCACCTTAAAGCTCGTATCGACCGAAGGCCCGGAGTATTTCTATACCGGTAAATTCGCCGACAATTACGTTCGCCGCGCTGCAGCTGATGGCGGGAAGATTTCCATGGCGGACATGGCGGGTTGGAAAGAGTTGAGTCGCAGCAAAAAAGTGCAACTGGATGGTAACTACCGTGGATATCAAATCGCGGCCGGTGGCTTGGTCACCTATGCCCTGCACTTAAACGAAGCGCTGGATCTGAAGTCGTTCGGTCCCGCCAAAGACAATCCGGAGTGCCTGTTTCGCCAGTATCGAATCATGGAAGAAGTGTTTCTTTCTTCAGCCGATTACTCGAAGGAAACCCAATCTCAGTTTGTCTCGCCCGATTACGCCCGGCAGCGCGCCGATACCGTCGTCAATAGTCCGTTGCGGAAACTGACGTTTGACGCGATTTTTAATACGTGCTTCCTTGTCGTGCGTGATCGCGATGGCAACATCGCCTGGGGGACTCATTCGATCAATACTCCGACTGCGTTTGGTGCCGGAATTCTGGTTGACGGCGTCTATGCCGCCCATGCAATGAATCGTGCGCATGTTCGCGGTTCCGGTGGAAGTGCGCCCGGAGTTTCAACCAGTCTGGCATTGTTCAAAGATGGTAAACCTCGCCTGATTGCGGGTTCTCCCGGTTTCGGGTTTGTGCATGGCCCCTGGCAGTTTGGCGCGGGGATGATCGAGTGGGATCTGTCGCCCATTGAAGCCATGAACCAGCCTCGTTTCGGCTTGCCGCGACAGGATGGCAATTTTTATTTCGAAAGCCACTATGATGACAACGTCTTTGTGATGCTCAAAGACCGGAAGATTCCGTTCTTTAAAGGGCGACCGTCACCTTTCACTGGGTTAGTTGGCGCATTGATTGTCGATGATGAGCAGACCATCCGTATCGTTCAGGACGGCCGTGCTGATGGATACGCACTGGCCGAATAACTAGTGTTCCAACTGCGCGAAACTCCTCAGGTCTCCCGCTAATTCGGCTGCCGTCCGATACCGATCATTTGGATCGCGGGCGATTGCCTTCATCAGAATTCTTTCCAGGTCAGGATCGAATCCCGGCTTGACTTCGCTGGGACGTCGGGCGTCACCATAGGCCACTTCATTGATGGCCGCTGAGCGATCCTTGCGATTCATGTCATGAGGATGTCGCCTGACCAGGCCGACGTAAAGAATAATGCCCACCGCATAAACGTCAGCTCGTCCGTCCAGACGATCATTTTCACCGCGGGCCTGCTCAGGAGCCATATACATCGGTGTTCCGACGACATAGCCCTCCATCGTCTGTGATGCCTCGCGCTCAGTGTCGCAGCGGAACAGATTCCGCCCCAGGCCGAAATCGACCAGTTTGGGCGTGCCCTGCTGCGTCATCATAATGTTCGACGGTTTGACGTCGCGATGCACGATACCGTTCTCGTGCGCATGCTGCAGACCGTCGCAAATCTGAGCGACAATTTCGAGCAACTCCGCTTTGCTGATTTTGCGATCCTTGATGTATTTTTGCAGGGGCGCGCCATCAATCAACTCCATCGCACAATAGCCAAGGCCGGCATCGACTCGGCTGTCATAGATCTGCGCGATGTTCGGATGGTTCAGTTTCTCCATCAGCCGGATTTCACGCGCAAACCGGATGAAGACGCCATCGGTCGAAAGGTCCATCCGCAGAATCTTCAACGCGACATCTCGCGATGTCGCATTCTGAACGGCTTTCCACACCGTCGCGTAGGCACCTTTGCCAATAAGATTTTGCACCGTATACCCGTCAATGTTCGGTTTCGCCCATTCCTTCGGGGGCACTCGTTCGAGTATCCGCGCGGCAGCAGTCAGACGAGATTTCAGAATCACAGGATTGGATGACTTTGGCACGTAGTCGTCAGCTCCGGCACTCAAGCCAGCCACCATGTCATCTTCACCGTCGCGAGCGCTCAAAATGATAATGTAGGTGAAGTCCTGATCAGGGTCCTCTTTGATTCTGCGACTGACTTCGATCCCGTCCATCCGGGGCATCTGCCAATCCAGAATCGCCAGTCGCGGCGGGTCGTCGCCCTTCAGGATGTCCAGCGCCTCCTGACCATCGACAGCGAGCACTGGTTCGTAACCCCACAACTTCAGCTGGCCCGCAAGCAATGTACGGGCAGTCGCGCTGTCTTCAGCAACAAGCACTTTCATTGCGCCAATAAACCTCGTGCGTTGAAGCAGCCAGTGTGGGAATCGCCCGAGACGTCTGACGAGCGGCGGGAATCCCGAGTATCGTTTGCCGCAATCGCCCCGTCAATCCAGTCGCCGCCCGTTGTAACATGAGGCCAACTCATGAATGACGAAACTCAGTTCGCCCACGACGTCTTCCTCAGCCACAGCGTTAAGGACAAGGACCTTGTCGGTGACATCGCAAACCGGCTGAAATCGGACGGCGTGCGGGTGTGGTTTGATGAATTGGAGATCAGGCCAGGCGACAGCATCCCGGCGAAGATCGAGGAGAGCCTGGAACGGAGCCGTGTTTTGGTGCTGTGCATGTCTGCGGCGGCGCTCGCCGCCGACTGGCCGCAGTTAGAGAGCCACACCGTCCGCTTCAAAGACTCGGTAAACAACACCGACGATTCATTCCACTCAGGCTCGACGACGCACCCCTCAAAGGATCAATGGCCCAATTCCTGTGCATCAACTGGCGACCAGGCAAACGCGAGCAAGAAGATCCGAAGCATCTTCATCAAGACACTTTGAGAGTTCGGGAAATCGTTTCTGCGGATCCTCTTAATAGAAGGAGCCCTCTTGCAGTTCAATCGAATGGCTGCTGACCTTTACAACTCGCGAACACTCCAAAACAACCGCCTCCAAGTCAAAGAGCGCCACGTTGACCCCTTCTGCAACCGAACTCTCGTATGCAACTCCATCTGCACCGTGTCGCTTAAAAAGTTCGGCAAGAACTTGAGTGGGGAGATACGCGGCCGGGTCATCATCAAGTGTGACTGGCTCGCAAAAGGCGGCACCGATATCATGCCAGACACACTCATCGACCTGCTCGCGAGATACAGTGCCACGCAAAGATTTCAGGATCAAACCAAGCTCTGCCTTCTTCCCCTGATATGCGTCTACTCAGTTGACAAGTTGCAGTTCTTTCAAAGCTCGGAATCTGCCGACCGACACGAGCGCTCCTATCCAAGGTCGAATTTCACTGACGGCCGTTTTGTCATCCGTCGCACCATAGAACACCGGCTTGCGGATTGAATTTGCACGTCCAGCTGAAGTTTTGTCCGCATCAGGCTTCATTCCACTCTCAGTAAACGAAACTGCTTCACTACAGTCTTCCGATCTTGGTTTCCACTCACACCCTCGCCGAGCGCGAGAGAGCGGGGAGCCTTCCTCTAATGTATAGAATCGAGATGGCAGTGATGCAGCGACCGCGTCAAGGAAATTTTGTGCGACATCATCGAAGATGTGTTGATAACCCGTGATGACCGACTGTCTGAAGTCGAAATACGCCCGAGCTTTGGAGAAGAAACTTGTCATTACCTGTGATACCTTGCTTTCAAAATTTCTCATGTCGAGAAGGGGCCATAAAGTTTGCCCGTAGACTGGGCAGACACCACTTGGAGTCAACGCGGATGACGCGGCCCGGGTCTGGGGGAGCGCGCAGCGAGCTCAAAGCGATACGCTTTCGGATCGCTTTGTCGTCATGGCACAAAAATGACAACATTGGCAAAACTATAACGAAACCGGCGACGCTCACGAATCGATCCCACCATTGCTCGTTGAGGCAGCAT
>JBBQSE010000339.1:0-9796 GCA_038214195.1 Planctomycetales bacterium | reverse complement strand
GATCTTGACTAACGTGGCCTGGAATTCTCCGGCGGCGATGGCGGAACCAAACTTGGCCGCCACGAGACAAAAGATCCCCAGTGGAGCCACGCGCATGATCAGCATAATCAAATGCATCAGAGCTTCGTTGGACTGTCGAATCAATTTCGTCAGGCCACTGACGGAATCGCCCATCGTCGTCAGAACTCCGGCGAAGACAATCGCAAAAACAATGAGCGGTAACAGATCGCCGTGCGTCGCTGATTCGAGCAGGTTTTCTGAGAACAGCATTAGCACCAGGTTTCGGACAATATCGCCAGCCGTTTTCGGCTGATCGTTGTCGGCCTTGTCGTGTGCTGCCGGTGCGGCCTCCGCCTCTGCGATCGCAGCCTGTTGAGCCTTGTCCCGTTCGGCTTTGTCGATCGAAGCACCGGGGTTGATCAAATTAACAAGGACCAGGCCCACGATGACGGCCATGAACGTCGTCGTGATGTAGTAGGCCACCGCGACAAAGCCTGGCCGTCCGAGTTTTCGGATATCGCCAAGTCCCAGAACACCGGACATGACCGATGTCACGACCAGCGGCACCACGAGCATTCTCAGCAGCCGCAGGAAGATTTCTCCGCCAATGGAGATGGGGATGAAGACACTGGGAGTCCAGTCTGCGTGACCCGTCCAGCGCAGAACGTTGGGCAGCAAAATCGCGACAGCGAGAGCGGCGGCAATCGCGGCGACAATTTGCAGCGTGAGTCGTCGGTGCTGTTGCTTTTCAGACATGGATGGCTATTTCTAACACGAGTGGCAGGAAAGAATTGACCATCGCCGCGCGTGTGGGCTGAGAGGTCAATTGTAAAATGACGACGCTGAAGGATGCAGATCTGAGGACAGATCTGCCTACGTAGTCCGACCTGTCTCAGGTCGGAATCTTTCGACGACATCATTTCTCCAGTAATTTCGCTTCCGCCGCTCGCCCTACACGAGTGGTCAGAAGGATGTGATGACCGGCATGATAGGGCGGCGGTTCCACGAACGAAAGGATGGATCTGAGAACACGCCACGAACGTCGCCCGCCAAAGTCCCCTCTCCCCCCGGCAAACACCGAAACCACTTTCAACAGGTTTCCACCGGGGGAGACGGCCAGGGTGAGGGGGAATTGAAAGACTCGATTCATTCCATCAAGCCTGTCAACTCGCGGTCAGCCCCCTCATCCGGCCTGCGGCCACCTTCTCCCCCGATCTCGGGGGAGAAGGGACAGAAGTCGTGTCGTCTCTGGTTGAAGGCATTGACGCTGGCAATCGTGCGGTCGAATTTCTTATAGTAGCCGTCACTCTCTGAGTGACTCGAGTTGTTGTGTTTTGTTCTGGATCGCCTCGTCGCTCGTTCGTCGCTCGAATTTCATGAAGGAACCGGTTGATGTCTCAGCGAATGTTTTTGTTCCTCGCCGGGTTGATTCTTGTTTGCTGCGGCAAGCCAGCAATGGCGGAAGATCGATCGCTGCGGGAGAATCCTGCGCTGGCGGCGTGGTTTGAATCTGAGGTTGAGAAGATCGAAGCGGACAGCGATCTGATGCGTTACGGCAGTCTGGCTGAATGGGAAACTGATCGACCGAAGTTGCGGGATGAATTGTTCGATATGCTGGGGCTGGAGCCTCGACCTGAACGCACGCCGCTTGAGGCGGTGACGACGGGGACGACGGTTTCCGATGAGTTCGTTGTCGAACGTGTCCATTTTCAATCGATGCCGGGATTGTACGTCACCGGAAATCTGTATCTTCCCAAAACGATCACCGGGCCGCTGCCGACGATCTTGTATCTCTGTGGTCATGGCGGCGTGAAAAAGGACGGCGTGAGTTTTGGGAACAAGGTCCATTACCAGCATCATGGGGAATGGTTCGCTCGCAATGGCTTTGCGTGCCTGACGATTGATTCACTGCAATTGGGTGAGATCGAGGCCATTCATCACGGGACTTATAAGCTCAATCGCTGGTGGTGGAATTCACGCGGCTACACGCCAGCGGGAGTTGAAGCATGGAATTGCATCCGGGCGCTGGATTACCTGGAGACGCGGCCGGAAGTCGATGCGAAACGGTTCGGTGTCACGGGTCGGTCCGGTGGTGGTGCTTACAGCTGGTGGATTGCGGCTTTGGATGACCGGATACAATGCGCCGTCCCGGTCGCCGGGATTACGTCACTGCGAGATCATGTCGTCAATGGCTGCGTCGAAGGTCATTGCGACTGCATGTATATGGTCAACACGTTTCGCTGGGACTACGCCAAAGTTGCGGCATTGCTGGCACCGCGACCACTGCTGATTTCCAACACCGACAAAGACACGATCTTTCCGCTGGAAGGTGTGCTGGACATTCATCGACAGGTGAGACATATCTATCGGCTGTACGACGCGGATGAGAATCTCGGCCTGCAGATTACCGAAGGGCCGCACAAGGATACTCAGGAACTGCATATCCACGCCTTTCGCTGGTTCAATCGATTCCTGAAAAACGATCAGTCGATGATCACAACCACGGCGGTGCCGTTTCTTGAACCGGAAGACTTGCAGGTGTTTCCGCAGCTGCCGTCGGATGAACTGAACACGCGGATCGATGAAGTGTTTGTGCCAGCGGCGGCAACGCCGTCGGCCGACGAAATCATCGCGGATCAACAGGCATGGTTTGATGCGTCTGTCCAGAAACTGCGGGACCGCTGTTTCCGAGCGTGGCCAGTTGACTCGGAGTTGCCTCAAAGTGCAGATAACATCGAAGTGGAATCGCTGAATCCTTCGCTGAAGCTCAATGGCAAAGGGGGCCAGCTTGCAAAGTTGACGTTCATCAGTCAGCCGGGTGTTCGATTGTCGATTCAGCTGGTTTCTGAACTCAGTGCGAATCCGGTTAAAATCCGGACGCTTGATGTGCGAGTCGCAGGGGCGGAAACATCTCCAGACGAGCAATCAAATGACTACTCAACCAGCTGCGAAGCTGTGGCCATCGTTTCTCTTCGCGGCATGGGAGACAACGCCTGGGTGGGAAGTGATGCAAAGCAGATTCAGATCGAGCGCCGTTTTCAGCTCATCGGGACCACTGCCGACACAATGCGCGTTTGGGATCTGCGAAGGGCGATCCAGGTACTGCGGACGAATTTTCCGGAGTTGAAAGAACTGGTGCTGCGTGCGGATGGGCGCGGACAGGAAATTGTTTTGCTGGCATCACTGTTCGAACCGCCAGTGTCGCGAATTGAGTGTACCGGTTCGTGGCCTTCTGACCATGAACAACCGGCGATTCTGAATCTGAGTCGCACGCTGCCGATGGGCCTGTTGCCCGCGCTGGCCGCGTGGCGCACGGATCTGACGATGGACACGTCACAGTCGGATATTGCCACTTCAGCAGCACTCAGTGAGCACGCGCAATGGACTGGTAAGTCTTTGCATTTCGGTCAACAGGGATCAGCGGCGAAATAACTCCTGTAGCCGGATCGACCAGGAGAGATGGATCGCCACCGACAAGTCAGTCTCTGACTGACTCAGCGATTGGTGCCACGGGCACGCGAAACTTTCGCACCACGCCTGTCACGACACCCAGCACCTGACGCGTTGCTGTCGCAAATGTGCCAGGGACGGCGGACACCAGTTGATTGGTGCCCTCCTGTACGATGCAGATTGTGACGGAATGACGATCATCCAGCACGGCAACCGTAGATCCCGCCTGAAGCGGTGATTCCCGGTTGACGATGATGTGATCTCCGGCGGCGATATTCAGTGGCAGGAATGCATTTCCTTCGACACGCAAACAAACAATCTCGGGACCCTCAAAGACGCTGCCAAAAGAGACAACTTCGTCAGAAGACGTTGCCGTCTGGATAGGGCCACCGGAAACAGCCGTTCCGAGCAGAGACACGGACAGTCGATTTTGCGGAGCGTCCGACAATTGAATTGCTCGCGACATATTTTGTTCGCGGCTGATCAATCCTTTACGTTCGAGGGCTTTTAAATGGCACATGACGCCGTTGGGAGATCGAATATTGAAATGCAGCCCAATCTCCCTGACAGTGGGCCCGTATCCGCGATTGATGATCTTGTCACGCAGGAATTCATAGATCTCCCGCTGCCGCTTTGTCAGCGTGATTCTCTTCGTTGAATTCGGCATGCGATTCTTTTCCTGAGAAGCAGGGGCTTCATTTCTCGATGAGAAAACGCCATCCGAGTGATTTTGGGAAACTAAATCTGACATCGCTTTAATCATCGTCCATTTTCCTGAATTCTTAGCCGGACCCGCTGGCTGGGATTTGTCAGGCAGTCATCTGTCGTGTCCGGCAATAGAATGTTATTCGGCTGCGTATTGCAAATAGAATGCCACAGTAGTAAACGGAAATACGGCCTCGTTGATACCAGGGAAAATGCCATCTTGCCGTGAGCATATTCACAGAAAACCAAAAAAACCGACTGGATTCTTACCCAAGGATCTCGAAACCAGTGCCGTCTCATATGCCACAGGTGCCAAACCTCCGGGCGTTTACGGTCACATTCAGGGGTGACGTCTGTACTGTAGTTGATTGCCGAGAGGTTTCGCCAGAAATTCGGCAGATTCTTATGCGACTTGCCAGGAGATCCGCATTTCTAACGAAAATCAGCGTTCACTCTTCCAGCTTCCGGACTCGCTGCAATCTTGCGATCAATTCCTGCCGACCGCGGAAAATGCGGCTTCGGACGGTGCCCAGCGGGATTTCCATAATCTGGGCGATTTCCTCATAAGAGAATCCATCGATTTCCTTGAGGACAAGCGGTTGTCGGAATTCTTCCGCGATTTCCAGCAGTGCCGCACGAACCATTTCAATCTGTTCCGACTGAACTATCGAATGTTCCGGTGCCGTTTGATCGCTCGTATCTGCAGGCTCGAAGCCGACAGAATCGTGCAAATGATCAAGTGACCCCGACTTCAGGGTGGGGCGGCGTATGTGGCTGACGGCGGCATTGCGGGCGATGCGGTACAGCCACGAATAAAAGCCCGCTTCACGTCGAAAGGAAGCCAGCTTCTTCCACGCAAGAACAAATGCCTGCTGCGCAATATCCAATGCGTCTTCGCGCGATCCAAGAGAATGCTCAAGGCTGTGGACCAGCCGATCCTGGTATTTTCGGACCAGCTCATCAAACGCGCGCAGATCCCCGTTAAGCGTTGCGTCGATCAGTTCCGGGTCAGATAGACGGTTCACAAATCATCTCATCGCTGAGCGCGCTGATTGGCGTCAGCCTGGGTGGCCGCTTTTGTCAATTTGCCGCGTCGCGAAAAATAATACATCGCACCAATACCGGAAATCAGCAGTCCCATGCTCATCAGTTGAGAAAACGTGAAGTTCGTTCCCCAGCGCGTGGGTTCGTCGTCACGAAGTGTCTCCAGAATGAATCGGTTGATCGGGTACAAGATCCATCCCAGGGCCAGAACCGCTCCATCAAATGGTCGGCGGCGAAAGTACCAGGCCAGGATTCCCGCCAGCATAAACGCGGCGAACGAGCTGTAAAGTTGTGTTGGATGCAACGGAATCGTCGCGGCTGCGTCCGAAGGAATCGTGCCACGTTTCGACAGAATTTCGAATGTCAGACTGTCCGGGGGAAACTGCACCGCCCACGGAAGATTGCAGGCCCGACCAAAACAGCAGCCGTAAAGAAAGCAGCCTATGCGTCCAAAGCCTTCACCGACGAACATGGACGGCCCAATCACGTCAAGCATGGCGAGTGGATTGATTTGGCGACGTCGGCAAAAAATCAAGACACCGATGATACCACCGATGACACTGCCGTAAAACACGATTCCACCGTCCCAAAGAGAAATCGCCGCCAGCAGTAATTCTCCACCTTTTTTCCCCGCGAACACACTATCCCAGTTTTGCATCAAATAGATCAGTCGCGCGCCGATCAGGCCAGGGACCAACGCCCACATCATCATGTCCCAAATGACCTCGGGCGGTTGCCCGATGGCACGCACTCTGCTCGACGCCAGCCACGTTGCCGACGAGAATCCAATAAACATCATCAGGCCGTAACCGAAGACCGGGATGCCGGACTTGACGATGGGAAGTTGCAGCAACCAGACGACTCCCATCAATGTGGGAACAATGAGCCAGAAACTCGCTGCCATCGCCGACTCGGCTGCGTTCTTCGTTTTCTGACACATCACGACGAATGCGATGGCAACGATCGCCGCCCACAGGAGCATGAACCACGCTGCTCCAATGTGCAGTTCATTGCCGGCGTTTTGCCATTGCCAGGCGTCGTCGAATACAAATCTCAGCAACACTTTCCGCATAGCGGCAGAATCTCCGTATCGCGGACCAGCGCCCGCTTGAGTCGCGTACAGGGCAACATCTCATACCATCGCGAATGATAGCGGACATGCAGTGATTAGCGAAACTGCAGGATTTGATTGTCGATCAGTCGCGTTATGCCAACCTTCGCCGCAATCAATGCGACGGCGGAGGCTGGTCTTTCTGTCAGAGATTCCAGCGTGGCGCAATCGGCGACAACTGCATACTGCACCTCAATGCCGCCAGCAGAATTCAGATGATTCAGCATTTCCTGGGCGATTTCGGGAGGCGTCTTTTTTGACTCTGCCGCGAGTTTCTCCGCGAGTTTCAATGCCTGAAAGATTTGGGCTGAGTCACCGCGTTCATCAGCCGACAGGTAGCGATTGCGACTGCTCATTGCCAGTCCATCCGCTTCGCGATGTGTCGGGCAGGTGACGATTTCTGTGGGCAAATCCAGGTCCGCAGTCATCTGCCGAATCAGCAACTGCTGCTGATAGTCCTTCTGTCCAAAGTAAGCCCGATCGGGTTCCGCGATATTGAAAAGTTTTGTCACGATGGTGGAGACACCGTCAAAATGTCCTGGTCGATGCAATCCGTCAAGGATCTGCGCCAGCTTTGTGACACGAACGATCGTTTGCGCCGATTCGGGATACATCGCGGAAACCGAAGGTGTAAACACCAGATCCGCGCCAGCGTCAGAACACAATTTCAGATCCGATTCCAGCGTGCGCGGGTATCGCGTAAAGTCCTCATGGGGGCCGAACTGAGTCGGATTGACAAAGATCGAAGCGGCGACGAAATCACAATCCCTTCGAGCCGCCTCAATCAGACTCACATGGCCCGGATGCAACGCGCCCATCGTCGGAACAAACCCCACCACGTGACCGGCACGACGGGCAGAGCGTACATGGCGGCGCGTTTCGGTGAGCGACGATTCGACGATCATAGATTAGTAGTTGTAGCTGGGATTCTGCGTGTCGAAGTCGCGGTCGGTAAGTCGTACCTCCGCTTTGAGATTTGAAAATGTATAGTCTTCAAGCAGCGGAGGTTTTGCATTTTTCTTAGTCGGAAATCCGAATTGCTGAACACGGACAGGCAATCCGGATTCTTCATCAATCCACAACCGTGTGATGTGAAAATTAAACTGTTTACGGGGTTGAGGATGAGAACACTCGATCACGCGGCAAGTCATATTCCCGACTTTCGCGTCTTCGAAATACTTAACTTCGGATTCTCCGTATTTTGTTTCCGAATCCCATTGCTCAATAATGGCTTCCAGCAGGTTGGCAATGCCCGCCTTTGTGATTGGGTAGCGGTTTTCTGACATGGCCTGGCTGCCATCGGGAGCCAACTCCAGAGTGCCAATCAATGATGCAAACCCGGCCTCGTGGACCAACAGATTGTTGTTGTTTTTTCCAGCCACAAAAATGACTTCGCGACCTTCGTTGGGTTTTTCAAAGTACATGTAGACGCTGAACGGTTCATGACGAACCTTCATCCTCATCGTCTGCGTAATGACATGTTTGCCCACGACTTCCTTCTTCTCGAACTTGCATTCATAGCTTGGCATTTTGCTAACACGCTCAAGACACGATTTTGCATGGCGAATCGCCGGCGTCAGAGGATGTTCTGTTGCAGGCGTCGCTGTTTCGTCACCCCATGCGAATCCGCGGGCAAATCCGGTCAACCCCACTGCGGCCAGACTTACTGCAAAGGAACGTCGTGAAGAACGAAATTCCGATGAACCACCAACTTGTGTCATTTTCCTGCTCCTGAAACGATTTGCCGGGATACGTCCATGATCCTGAAACCCACCCGACAAGCGGATTCTGCGTCGAATGTTATTCAATCATCGTGGCGACGCGAGAAGAACTCGCCCAATTTCTCAATCGCTCTTTCGGTCAAATTCGCATCAGTCAAATTGAGGCAGACCCAGCATACGCGCGACAGATTTTTGTGTGCAGTCTGCAAAAAGCCGCAGACCGCCTTAACTTGCGGGAGTGTATCAGGGTTTCGCTGCCTTCGCCCAGCCGAAGAATTCGCCAGACCGCCGTTTTCCGGCAGTTTTTGCTGATCAAACTGGAATTGTGGCAAATCGCCGACTCTTCTAGACTCCGGCAGAATTTGCTCGTTTGAGCGGCAAGATTTCTCGTGATGATCGGAAGAGTGGGAATGGATTCCTCTCGCAGCGGTCTGCTGTCAACAATTCTTATGACATTGCCACTCATCGTGGTCCCAGCTGTTGCTCTGCTGCGTCCCCCTGGAACTGCCAGCGGTGTTTCCACAGTCGCACTGGACGCGTCTGAAGATGACGGCGTCAATTCAATCTTTGACGATTTCGACGGATTTGATTCCGACCCATCCAATGGCTTTACGGAAAAGTCGGCTGAACATTCAGAATCAGACTCGACGTCGTCAGCCGATGAATTCCTCTTTCACGACGACGACGAACCCCATCCGGTCGCGGAAAATCGAGGTGAGCAGCCGAAGGCCGCCGCTCGTCACAATCCCCCTTCATCGGATCCGTTCATCGACCATGCGGTGACGCAGGCACCTGCCAGCGGCATGGAGAAAACCGGACCGCCGAATACATCAGTCGACCAGTCCAGTCCTGAATTCGGTATCTCCGATGCGGAACGAATTTTGGAGCAGCTCACTACACTGGGGGCAGTGAAGACGATGTGGTTTAACGCTGGAGAAAATGCACCGGTAGGTCTTGCCGCGTTTTTCCGAGGCGAGACCGAACTGACACGAATTCGATTTGAAGCCGTCGGAAAAAGCCGCGACGAATGTGCTCGCCAGGTGCTTGAACAAGTCACTCGGTGGCAAAAGCAGAATTGATGCTGAGCAGAACGGGTCGTCTGAGTCATGTGGAACAGTGCTCAACATAATTCTGCGTTCGCACATCCATTGAATCGGCGGCCTTCCGGCGTTGCATTCGCCGAGAATTCGCGGCCTCTGCGTGAAAAACTCGATCGACTGAATCGTGAGTTTCGCACGAAACCCTCGGCACTCGCGGCGCTTCAGATTCTGGCGGATGGCGGTCTCGTTCGTTCCAGACGCATCGCCCGCATGGAGGCCGCCCTGCTGATTGCGGACGGAGCCATCCCCGCGCGAAAAATGGCCCAGGTGGCACGGCTCATTGACGCCAAAGAAGTGCAGCAACTCGTGCAGGTGCTAAATGACAGCTATGACCGAACACGGTCTGCATTCCGGATTGAACAAACCGGCGCTGGCTATGTGCTGATGACACGCGCGGCGTTGTCGCCATGGCTGGATCGACTTCACAATCGCCAGGCGGAGATGAAATTGTCCGCTCCGATGATGGAAACATTGACGATTATCGCTTACCAGCAGCCCGTCACACGCGCGGACGTCGAAGCGATCCGTGGCGTACAGGCTTCTGAAATGATTCGCCAGCTGCTGGATCGTGGCCTGATCCGAATCGGCGGCGAGGACGATTCACTGGGGCGGCCATTTCTGTACGTCACCACTCGCGAATTTCTATCAATGTTTGGACTTTATCG
>JBBQSE010000338.1:0-9804 GCA_038214195.1 Planctomycetales bacterium | reverse complement strand
GTTTGGTCGCGCCATGGCGCATCCCGCGGTTGATGGACCGACAAACTTGTAGAAAAACCGGCGGCTCGCGCCGTGCCGCTCACGATTCTGGATTGAATTTACACGCCAAGAAGCTGTTGGAAAGGCGAACGCAACGATCGCAACAACGCTTCCAATCACGAAGAAGTTGCAGATGCCATCCAGGTGCCCACTATTCGCAAACTCCTTAATCACAAGCGGGCACCACGCATACAAAATCGCCAGTGCTGGCGGCAAACCTACAATCCTCAACAGCGATATCAGCAGCAGTACAACTCCGAAGTCAAAGGCGACAATGAAACATTTCAGAATCACAACGGCCGTTTCAATACTCGCTGTCTCGGGAGTCACCACCGCCGCTGCAGCGAAGACTGCAAGGCTGACTGGAGGATAGATGGACGGCAACTCACCGTAGTGAACACGCTCCGCCGTTTCGTGAACTCGCGGCCGCTCGCGACAAACGTTGATCAGGCGGCGGGATGCATCGTCAGTCTCAACCTCAGTTGATAATGCCGACAGTACTTGCTGCGGCGTGACCTGAAAAGGGTTGGCTCCGGCCAGCACGGTCTCGCCGTCCCATAGATAGCGGTAGTAATCGAGTTCCTGAATGGGCGTTGAGAAGACGGCCACGAATCTCATCGCCAGTGCGAAACCAACGACAGTTTTCAGAGAGATCGCGTTCCTGCTCGCATGATAGATTCGAAACACCGCGTACAGATGCACGGCCGACATGGCGACGAGCAACATTGTCACTGTCAATACTGGCCGCTTGTCGGTTGTTACGCCATAGGCAAATGCGGAACTGATCAGCGTGAGCACAACCCAGCCCAGCCACAAGACAGTTCCGCAGAGCTCCGGCGAAATCCTCTGTGCGATCCGCTGTGCGATCCGCTGAGCCCATTTCGCATTCTTGAGGTCCACGGAGGGTGCGGCAGTGGATCGTGGCGGCTGACGCGAAGAGTTCTTTCTCCCCAAGCTAATAGCCTCCGGAACCGAAGAATCCTGAGCCCGGCGCCGGCGGTCGTGCAGGTGCCTGATAATAGGGTGCCGGTCCGCTTTGTTGATAAGTGCCAGGAGCACCCGAGCCCTGTGGATAACCTCCGCCGGCCGTACCGCCATATGGTGCGCCGCAGGAGCCTCCGCCGTTCAAATTGTGATACGCACATCCCACAAGGGAACTGAGGCAAATGAGTCCGAGCCACATGAAATTTGTTCGATTGACTGGTCGATCCATGACCGGTTGTCTCCGTGAAATTGTCAAAAAGTATGCCGCAGAAATCTCAACGAAGTCTTGCAGCCCCGCCAAATTGCCTTTTTTGTCCCTGAATATCGTGTGATATGTTAGGGCACCACTCGGAACCGGTCTGTGAGCCAGATCACAAACTCCAAGACCAGAACGCCGCTGTCACTCCGAATTGGACTTGACGTCGGCATTGGTTGCTATATTCAGGCAATCCTGATTGCTACACTTCGGACTGTCCACTTGGATTTCTTGCGGCAGTGTGTGTGAACATCTGCGTGAGGATTTGCCAGTGTGGGTTCGATTTGGAGAACAGTTCGATGGCGGAGCGAATTTGGTGCATTCAGAAAAGTCGTTTGTTCCAAAATTTGCCGGCTACTGATTTGGCGTTCCTGGAATCCCGCGCCCGTGTGCGTGCTTTTCCCAAAAACTCATCGATTTATTTTCCCAGTGATGCTGCGGAGTCTGTGTTTGTTCTCGCCGAAGGACGAGTTCGGTTGTATTCCATCACTCCGGACGGCAAACAGGCGATTCTCGCGATCATTGAGCCGGGTGAATTGTTTGGCGAATTGGCGTTACTCGGATCGGACGAACGGGATGAGTTTGCACAAGCCGTTGGTGCCTCGAAGGTCGTTGCCATCCCTCGCGACAGTGTCGAAACCGTTTTGTTGCGAAATGCGGAACTGTCACTGGCGATTACAAAATTTGTGGGTCTACGTCGTAAGCGACTGGAGCGGCGATTGCGAAACCTGCTGTTTCGATCCAATCGAGAACGGCTGGTGGGACTCTTGTGTGAGCTGTTGGAACAATACGGTCGACAGCTCGACGAGGGATTACTGATCGATATCAAGCTTTCCCATCAGGATTTGGCCGGGCTTGTAGGAATCACCAGAGAATCGGTCACCTTGACGCTCGGTGAGTTACAATTGGAGCGACTGATTACTGTCGGGCGGCAGAGGATCGTTGTGCTCAACACCGAAAAACTCGCCCAGGCAGCCGGTGAAAAAACATGCCAGTCGAAAGCCGGTGGCGCAGGGTCGCCTGTTGTCAGACCTGTACCGTCCTGATCGCGATTTGATGATGAGAATCGTCATCGAATCATGAAAACAAACCTGTTGTGTTCGATATCTCACAGAGTAAATTCAATTGAAACTCGATAATCCTGATGAAGAGCGGGATGCTCTCGGTCACTGCAAGACGCACGTCTCTCTCAACGCATCAATGATGGTGTAAACATGTCAAAATCACAACATACAGACGACGACTGGCTTCCGTGCCCCCCGGGGACTTTGGCGGGGCTTTCCTCAAATCTCAAAAGCCAGGAACGATGGATACAGGTTCGACGCGTATCGAGTGTCGCAGCGGCCTTGATGATCGTCGTCGCGGCAGGAGTCTGGTATACCGGCCAGCAGTCGGCAGCCCCGGAAAATTTTTCGTACGGCGGCATTACCTGTGTCGAGGTTCGAGATTCGCTGCCTCAGATGATGGATGGATCAGCTTCGGAAGAATTAATGATGAAGGTTCAAGCTCATCTCGCCGAATGCCCGCGATGTGCCGAACTGGCAAAGAAAATGAAAGAACGGGAGATGCACGCAGCAACGGAATCGATGCGTCACGATCCACAGGCTTCATCTGAAGCCGTTCTTCTGGTCGCCGATTGACACCCAGAACGCGACCGCCCAATCAACCCACCCAACAGTACGCCGCATTGTCGATGAAAACAGCACTGCTGCGTTTCAGCCACGGCAGCGGCGGTCGCATGTAGCCGTGCGTGAAACCCACGTAAGGATTATTTTAATCCGCCAAAGCCCCGGCAGGGAAACGCCTGTCAGTTTTTTCCCTGTGTTTTCTGGACAAGAGCCCATCCGTCCCGAAAGCCTGGGCCATCGGCCTTGCCATTACATACGAAACTGAGACCCCTGCACGCTTGTCGTGCAGGTGAATACGATTTGTCATTAGCCGTCGCAGTTCAGATTCTCCGTCCCCGGCTCGCTTGTCGAGCCGGAACGCAAGTTTAAAACTCAAACTGGCACTGGCCAATTATGGTTTCGAGCCAGAGCCGCCAGAGGACTCTTTGGTTGCCGAACCACCCGCTGCGGGAGCGGACGCCGAATCGGGCTTCGTATCGCTGGATGAACTCACACCGTCGCTGCAGCCAACGGACAACAGGCACCCCAGAGAAAGCAACAGCGCTGGTACCAGCAAAAGTGATCGTCGAAACATTTCAGCACTCCCCAATAACATGAGACGGTAAAACCCAATCGGATCAGAGGTTCCGCCATCACCGTGATTGATGGCTGATCGGAAACACTGACCGAATTGCTCTTTTAGCTGATGACAGACTCTGCTTCTGTGATCTGGCATACAATTCAGGGAGATTTCCCGAAGCCGCTGCCCTGGACATTATCGCGAGTTCCCGTCGCGAATGGGCAATTCGATGCTCTTGGGATGAAACGCCTTCCAGTTTTGACTGAAGGCGATGACGTCCCTCGCTCACCGGAGATGCATCAGATTGAACCGCTCGAAGTATACGTCGAGCCGAGAAACGTCAACGTGGTGGAAACATTTGGCATTTGATCAGGAGGCTTCGATGATTCACGCGATTCTCTGAGTTGATCCGAAGCAATCCAATTGTTGCGTTTGCAAGTTGTGATTTCGTCGTTTCATTCGAAATGTTGGCCCCAGACATCAAGTCGCGGGTTGAATAGCCGAGTCAGTTCCTCCGTGTCGGCGATGTATGCAGAGACATCACTTCCTTTGAATCCGTTGCAAAGATCGCACGACCAACAGAGGTTTTGCAATGTTGTCTGTTCAGTCTCCGAGATCAAACCAGCATTGTTCTTTCGCAGCAACTCTCGAATTCGTTCTCGAGCGGATTCATTGAAGCACAGCGACAGAAACTCCTCAGCAACCTGGCGGGTGAATCTGCTATGACCGGGCTCAATAATTTCGTTGAGAATGTCTGCTTCAGTAATTGGCAAGGATGTGATCATGCAGGATTCTTAACATGCTCCAGGGATGTCGTCTATGAATTTTTGTGCAACGTGATGCATGGCAGCACCCTTTGATTCATTCGGCAATTTCATGATGGTACTGTTCAGCTTGCAAACACGCACCATCCAGTCTTGAAATTGTCCGCTTTGTTTCGATTGCAGCAAACTGTCGGTGTTGTACTGCAGCCCGACCGACTTGATTGCCGACCTGTTCAACTCAGACGCGACCGAACTCGTTCCTGCAGTTCGGCCAGCTTCGTTTTCAGTTCGATGTCTGAATGACAAGATAACTTTTGAGTGCCAGAAACGACATCGCCCAGGATCTGCTGGAGTGCCTGAATTGCACCAAGGATTGTGCCCTCTTCACGTCCTTCTTCAATCCCCTGTTTTCGAGCAGTCGAAAGCATCCAATCGTAGTCTCGCTGGGCTTTTTCGCGTTGATCGTGCATTGCTTTGTCCTCTGTCTTTGAAGAAATCGACTCAAGGCAACCGATTACCGACTGAAATTCCAGATCAGGAAACATTCGCCGAAGGTCTTCAGCCGTATATTCGTGAGCATTCAAAATCAGCCAGCATCACTGGGCAAGTCGGTTCGCCCCGGAAATGGTGGTTTCATCGAATCTCGACTTCTGCAATTCTACCGTATGAAGCTCTATTGATCTCGGGCAAAAGCCGCGTTGGATCTGTCCTGTCTTGCCGAACGACTGGCCATTGATAATAGAGGAGAAAATCTGATAGACTGCTTTGTCCGTGGAGAATACGCCAACAGGAAAGTAAGATGTCCATAACCACCGTCAACATCAATGAAGCGGGATCCCGAATCAGCGAACTTGTCAAACTCGCACACCAAGGACAAGATGTTGTGATTACTGACGAAGGACGTCCGACGGCCCGCCTTGTTTCTGTTCCGCCCGACAACGGCAATCGTGAGTTCGGCAAATATCGCGGCAAGATCAAGATCGCCGAAGACTTCGATGCGGCGCTGCCTGACGAATTCTGGTTAGGGGGACAGGTTTGAATTTACTTGTCGATACACACACGTTTTTGTGGCTCATGGAATCGCCGGAGAAACTGTCGAAACGGGCGTCTGACGAGTGTTCTGATCCAACGAATTCAATGTACCTGAGCGCCGCCAGCGTCTGGGAGATTCAAATCAAATCGCAACTCGGCAAGCTGGATTTAGGCATGCCATTGAGTGACATCGTCAAAGCTGAAGTGACCAATGGTCCGTTCGAATTTCTACCAATTCGTGCGGATCATGTTTTGGCGATTGGAGATTTACCAACACACCACAGCGATCCGTTTGATCGAATGCTGATCGCGCAGGCCCGTAGCGAAAACATGGAATTTGTTACCGCCGACGGAATCATGCAACAGTATGCCTCACTGGTCCGCATTTTGTGGTGAGCCCAAACGACTTTGAACTTGACGTACTGCAGCGCAGCATGTGAATGGGTGATTTGATATCGATCTATTCGGATGCCGATGTTCAGGCAAGCCGCGCATCCGGGTTGGCATTCAAAGTCGATGATGCGACGCTCACGAAATACAAGGGCTTTGGAATCGATCTTGAAAAAGCATCCGGTTTGCAACACCACGCTTTGCCAATCCCAGCAGTCTACATTGTGGATACGCATGGCAAAATCGTGTTCGCTCACAGCAATCCCGACTACCGCCAGCGGCTGGATACTAAGACGATTATCGCGGTGCTGCAGAAACTCAGGTAGCCCGGCCAGCATGTTCCGGCATCCATACAGCGTCACACTGCCCTTGCCGAAGAAAAATACCGGTACAGCCCACTGGTGTGTTGCTTCATCGCACCAAGTTTTCCTTGCCGATTGGAAAGTCAATTCTGCGATTTCTATGCGAACACCTGACGGCTGAGTCTGGTGTTGAGTGAGTGGTTGCAGCCGGTTCGTTCGGCTTGGCGTTTTGATGACGATGGGCGGCCGACTCCGGAGGCGTGCCATCGGGCGGATTTTTTTTGTTGGGATCTCAGCGACACGTTCTGTCTGCACTGCAAACAGTTGGAATCTTGTATTGCAGAGAAAATTTTAATTCGTCGAGGTGTCGTTTTTTGGGGCATCTCGGCACCCCCGACCCTGCGTCGGTGGACCAATGACTGGTAAGCTACAGCAGAAAACTAGTATTGCGCCCTGGCCTGCACCGACCCTGCGTCGGTGTAGCCGCGACGCATAGCCAAAAGTCGCCCAACCACCGACACAGGGTCGGTGGAGGGTGTTGTTCGTGACGTCTGTATGTTATAGCTGATCAGTCTGGCTCCCACCGACGCGGGGTCGGATGGAGAGCAGTTCGCTATGGCGAACTTCGTTTGCGGGCGACGCCCGCGCCAGGATTCAGGCCCGGCAGGGCCGACAAATCCAATGCCGGTGTGCGTGAGCCACCGGAAAGGGGAAGAGAGTGAGTCTCCAAGGCCTGAAGGGCCGACACAGCGATCAGTTCAACCCGACTCAATTGTGTCGGCCTGTCAGGCCTGCTTCGATCAGTCATCAGCATTCCGGGGCCATCGCACGACACCTTCCCGTAAACGCCAGCCTCTTGAATGGCCTGCCGCGCCGACGCGACACGGGCCTCATCGGTTCTTCTTTCCGGCTTTCGTCGTTTTCTTACGTTTGGATGCCGCTTTCTTTGTGGCTTTCGGAGCGGGCAACTTTTCCAGTTTGCATCTGGCCCGCGTCGGCGTGCGTAAACTTGCCGAGTTTCAAGTCGATCACGACCAGGCATCGCAACCGACGGTGAAAGAGCAGCAAGTCCACCCGATACCACTCGTTGCCAATCCGCAGCCGACGTTGCCGCCCGACAAAGGTGAAGTCGCTGCCGAGTTCCAACAGGAATGCTTCCAGGTGATGAATCAAAGCGTCTTCGAGTTCCGTCTCGGAATACTCGTCCTTCAAGTCGAGGAACTCCAGCACCAGCGGATCTTTGATTTCTTCCTCGGGCGAGACGAAATCCTCGGCCGTCGGCTGCTCACCCTTGCGAAGCATCACCGCCTTGTTCTTCGACAACAGCGTGCGTTCGTAGAACAGGCTGTTGATCTGCCGGTTCAACTGCCGCACAGACCAGCCGCCGCGCAGGGCCTCTTTTTCGTAAAATCGACGTGCGTTCTCGTCGTCCACTGACAGCAATTTGACGTAATGCGACCACGGCAGTGGGAAGCAGGCGGTGCTGTTCCCAGAATCGCCGTAAGATGATTCTCTGCCAGGGTTTGTAATATTGGCGACACTGTTGACAATATCTCATTCGCAGATATTCGCGACACCGTCGCGAATTTTTCAGACGGTGTCTGCAGAATTTCACCTGCCAATTGCCCAGACGGCGTCTGGGCGATTGGCCAATACGTCACTGTAATGGGTATCGTGATACTTGAGATCGGACTTTTTACGTTGCGTCTTTGCCATTGCATTCACCTACCCCAATGCTGCTTGAAGTACTCGACCGTTTGCATTGCCACCCGTTCTACTGGTCTCCACTCGATTCCAGAGCAACCGGCTGCAAACAGCCCACGTGTGGCCCGTGTCCGCATGCGCGATCTGCCGCGGCTACGCTGCTCAATTCCGAAGCCTGCTTCAGGTCGGCAACCGCCAAATATTCTGCCAGAAACTCAAATCGATGGCGAATCCATTCGTGACGATGTCCGCAGTTCTTTCCGGTGACAGGATCGCTGTCTGGCAGAACCGTTATTGATCTCAGCACCGAGGCATATCCGGATAACATCCTCGACCAGAGCATCACTTGCCCATTGGGAGTGCAATAGTCAAGAAGGTCAAAGGACTTGTCAGATGCCAGGCACCATGAGACATACGCGGCGATTACCGTTGAAAGTATTTGCCACTTCTGTTCCGCCAAAGCCGACGCAAGAATGATGACGATTGTTTCCACGCGGGTTCCAGGCATTTGCGGGTCTGCGGTCGGAACATGACTCAAACAGGATCACGTAATGATTGCCATTCGACAAATTCACGAGCAGTTCGCCAGTATGATCGAAGTTCCCGTCGAGATTCGCAATCGGCGAACGGAAGTCATTTTTCTGGTCGTGGATGGCGCGACGGAATCACCGCGTGAGGATCCGGACGGACTCGATTTGACTGCTGATGAATTCTTTGGGGCAACCAACCCCGGCAAAATCGAGAGAAAGTGACAAGCATGAAGTGCAGCCCCTGCTTCGCGAATTCGCGGTGGAGACAACTTCGAATTAAAACCTAATTGTCGCAAAAGTTGATCGCAGGAGTGCCAAGCAACCCGCGCCGGATGACTGGGCAACACAATCAAACCGATCGTTTCGCCAGCAAGCGACGAATTGGAAAAACGTGTGTACCCTGTTTGAAATTCATCAAACTGAGATTTCTCCATCTTGCACCCATCGGATGTACGCGGTTCTGTCGTATCCAGCCGATTCGAGCAAGTCAGCACTGGATGCCAAAAGTGAATCGCGAAGCTTCGCGTCACTTTCAAGTAGCGTGTCAACGTCCGTTATCCGCTGCACCGACGTAACAAGCTTTACGGCAAGCTCAGCTTCGTCAAATGGCGCGGGGTGATTTAATGTGAGTGTCGAGATGCCTGTCGCGTCTTGCGGCGGGCGAGATATTGGCGTGAACTGGAACGCAAACGACATCATGGATACCCGTTTCTCCGGGTTGATGGAGTAAGAGTGACTACCACGCATTTCCAGTTTCCAGGTCGTTCCCGCCGATGAGCAAAAACTCAGTAGTGCCTTGCCAATCGCGACTCCAAAAAGATCAACGAGTTGTTTTTCGTTAAGCAGGGTCAAATCGACCTGCTGATTTGAGTTGAGCGATTCGATTGGAACGAGCTTTGCGAGTGCATCTCGAAACGACTCGTGTCGCAGGTTGGTTTTCGTCGGTTTGCAAAGCTTGTCGAATTGGTCAGGGTCCACTTCCCCCGGGGCGACTTCCGTGGTAATGAACAGAAGCCAAGGCGTCGCCATCTCCTTCATCTGATAAGCGGCGATCGCAAGGAGTCCGTCATAGCACGCTTGAATGTCTGATTCTTTGTTAGGAAAAAGACTATCACAGAGATCAAGATTGACGACGTGAAATGGCCCCAACTGTTTGACATACCGATATGCTTGGGAATTCGGCTTGGCAACCATCTGGAACAAATCTTTCAGCACAATCGAATCATTGGAAACTCGGCTGGACGATGTCACATCATTGTGAGCAATGTGGACTCGAGTGTTTGGCTGCGCAGAGCCATACCCACAGTTGAACCCGAGATAACGAATGTAACATTGAATGCCTTCCGTATCTCGATGAAGCGATCGAATATCCAGCAGGTCGTCGCCGGGAATGACGAGGCACGTCAGCGGTCGGTGGATCACGATGGAATCCGGAATCTTGACATCGTCATCGGCAGACCATTCATCGTTGCCAGTCGTCTCTTGCAACTCCTGCTTCAGATATCGAACAGCATAACGAATGATGAATTTATTCCATTGTTCTTTGCGAATGAATTCTTTTCGAACTTTGTGCCAAGGAGCGAACTCGCGCTCAAGTGAAGAATGTTGCGGTTCAA
>JBBQSE010000337.1:0-9889 GCA_038214195.1 Planctomycetales bacterium | reverse complement strand
CATTGAGTTGGTGCCCGATGTGAGCACCTGAAATTGACTTGTCGTTTACATATACCCGATAGAGCGGGCCAAGGAAGAACCGCGGGGCTGTGAAAGCGTGGAATGTCAACAGCTCGGACATGTGGCTTTGGTGTAAAATCTTTTATTAACACTGAAACCCGAGCGATATTCTGATACGGAACACCAACACTCGGGAAGACAAGTCGCTCTCTGATATCACGCGAAAAACGTGGATATTCCAATATTGACTTCATCATTCGCGGCGATCATGGTATTGCCTGGCCGTACGAGCGTCAATTTTGAGGAAGCCAGATTTAGGATCACCAGTGGTCCTCGTTTTGTGAGGGTCTCCTGACCCCGCACCGCGAGGCAATCTCAGTTCGACCTGCAGTTCATCATTTTTGAACAGCATCGGTATCGGAGTCGGGTGCTGCTGACGTGCCAGGAGTTTCGGGTGCTGAAGCTGGCGGGGCGGGCGTTTGCGGCGGGGACACATCGACTGTTTCAGAACAACCACATACCAAAAGTGGCAGTGCAATAAGAGGCAACAACGGCAAGCACCGTGAATACTTAGGCATGACGAATTCCGAAGGTGAACGATCAGGAATGGTGTGACAATGGGCGGCCTGGAGTTTAACAGACTCCATCCGGGGCTGGCCCAAACGGAAGCTCCGGTTTGCGATTTCCGGGGTTTCGCGTTGCTCGAACCCTGGGCACCCAAACCACATCTACTTGAGCTTGACGCACCACAAAATATCTTCCAAAAGAACCCGGCTCCCGGAAAGTTCCCTCGCGATCGCTGTTTCGCTAAACTTCCCAGACTCAAGGGAGCACGTCACCGAGGATGGCAGGGCGTTCGCGGTGCCGACCGTCCATTCAAACGGCAGCAAAACATTCGACAAAAAGGCAGCATAAGATGGCAAAATCGACGAAAAAAGTACCGGCAACCAAGGCCGCGAGTGAAGATCAGGCCATGCTCGACAACGCACTGGGGCAGATCGAGAAGATGTTCGGCAAAGGGTCGATCATGAAGCTCGATTCCAACGAAAACGCTGGTGGTTTCCCCGGGATCTCAACCGGAGCCTTGTCGCTCGACCTCGCATTGGGCGGTCGCGGATTTCCGCGCGGCCGAATTATTGAACTGTTCGGCCCGGAATCCAGCGGCAAGACGACGCTCGCCCTGCACGCCATCGCGTCGGCCCAGAAGGCAGGTGGCATCGCGGCGTTTGTGGATGCGGAACACGCTCTGGATCCCCAGTGGGCTCGGAAGCTTGGCGTGAACCTTGACGAGCTGCTCGTCAGTCAGCCGTCCTACGGTGAAGAGGGTCTGCAGATTACGGAAATGCTGGTCAAGTCGAACTCAGTGGACATCATCGTGATCGACTCCGTGGCCGCCCTGGTTCCCAAGGCGGAACTCGACGGAGAAATTGGCGACACGCATGTCGGTCTTCAGGCTCGAATGATGAGTCAGGCGATGCGAAAACTGACCGGCGTGATTTCTAAAGCGAAAGCCACCGTGATCTTCATCAACCAGATTCGTGAAAAGATCGGTGTGATGTTTGGCAGCCCGGAAACAACTCCTGGCGGGCGGGCTCTGAAGTTTTACAGCTCCGCCCGGGTCGATGTGCGGCGCATCAGCTCGCTCAAGGAAGGCGAAACCCAGATCGGCATTCGGATGCGTGCCAAGATCGTGAAGAACAAAGTGGCTCCGCCGTTTCGGATCGCGGAGTTCGACATGTACAACACTTGTGGCATTAGCTACGAAGCGGACCTGGTCGATTTGGCCGTTGAAAACAAGATCATCGATCGCAGCGGCAGCTGGTTCAGCTACGGCAGCACGAAACTGGGACAGGGCCGTGATCGTGCCCGCGTGTTCCTCGAAGAAAACCCCGCCGTCTCAGCTGAAATCCGTCGGCAGATTCTGGAATTGAAACATATCACTTCCGGAATCGTTGAGCCCGAGGTAGAAGAAGTTGCTGCTGCGCCTGAGGAATAGAACGCCGAGATAAACAGCGTCTGTAGGTTGGACATTCCTGTCCGACTTTGCCGGACATTCGGCTGGAGGGACAGGAATGTCCATTCTACGGTCTCTTTTCATGAGTGGTTCGTCTGAATTATGGCACGACAGGACGACCTGAATCTGCTGCGGCAGTACACGCAAAGCGAAAGCCTCGTCCGGCACATGCTGGCGGTCGAGGCAGCGGTGCGTGCGTATGCCGTGCATTTCGGTGAAGACGCAGACAAGTGGGCGACGGTCGGCCTGCTACACGATTTTGACTACGAGCGCTGGCCCGATCCACCGGACCATCCGCTCCAGGGTGCGGCGATTCTGCAGGAGCATGGCTATCCGGACGACGTGATCTACGCGATCAAGTCACACGCTGACTATCTCACCGACTGTCCTCGTGTGTCGCAGCTCGATAAGACGCTCTACGCCTGCGATGAACTTTGCGGCTTCATTGTCGCGTGTGCCCTGATGCGACCGGGGCGGCTTGATGGGATGACCCCCAAAAGTGTCCGCAAGAAAATGAAACAGGCGTCGTTTGCGGCGGCCGTAAATCGCGATGACATCACTCGCGGGGCTGCGGATCTGGGCGTCGATCTCAACGAACACATAGCGTTCGTGATCGCCGCGCTGCAGCCCATCGCCGCCGAACTGGACCTGATCCCGGAAACGGGGGCCGGTGAATCGTCTGATTGATCCGGTGACACGGGAAAACAAATTCTCCGTACGACGGGCACTTCTACCCGTCACCGACCGCGACGGGCAGAAGTGCCCGTGCTACAGCAGATAGATTGAATTCTGCCGCTCGGCTCGCAGGATTTGCGCAAACAGTCTGCCGGGGTCCAGCGTATGACCGGCGTGATTCGGTCTGCGCCAAACCGCCAAAACGAGCCATTTCACGTCTTTTTGCCCCTGAAAACATCGGGGTGAGGGACTTCTGTCTTCATGTTTTTTGTGTGCGAAACAAATCGACATGCCAAACGAAGCCGTGATTGAGATCCGCAACCTGTCCAAGATTTACCGCGACTTCTGGGGTCGCAAAAAAGTTCAGGCCGTGAAGAGTCTGAGCATGGATGTGCGGCGTGGAGAAGTCTTTGGCCTGTTGGGACCAAATGGGTCGGGCAAGACCACGACCATGAAAATGCTGCTTGGGCTGCTGTTCCCCACGTCAGGCGAAATGAAAATTCTGGGCAAGCCTGCGTCTGACGTGTCCAAGAACGAAAAGATCGGCTATCTGCCCGAAGAATCGTACCTGTATCGGTTTCTGAACGCCGACGAGACGCTCGACTTCTACGGACGGCTGTTCAAAATGAGTGCAGCGGATCGCAACCGTCGGGCGGACGAACTGATCGAGATGGTGGGTCTGTCCAAGGCGCGTCGACGGCAGTTGAAGGAATATTCAAAAGGGATGACACGTCGCATTGGGCTGGCTCAGGCCCTGATTAATGATCCGGAACTTGTACTGCTGGACGAACCCACGAGCGGTCTTGATCCGATCGGGACGCGTGAAATGAAGGACCTGATTCTGCGTCTGAAAGCGGAGGGCAAGACTGTGGTCATGTGCAGTCATCAGCTGGCGGATGTTCAGGACGTGTGCGATCGGATCGCCGTGTTGTTTCAGGGGGAACTAAAAGTTCTGGGAAGCGTTGCCGACCTGCTGGAAGTGCGCAACGAGACACAGATGCGGAGTTCAAGTCTGAGCGATGCGGCGATGGCCGACATTCAGGAGGTCCTGAAGAAGCACAATATCACGAACGCCGCGTTTAGCCGACCACAGGCCGATCTGGAAGAACTGTTCCTTCGCACCGTGCGTGAAAGTGGAGAACGTCCTGGTCGACGTTTTACCACGGAAGAAATCGCCGGCAAGTCCGGCAATGCCTGACCTTCGGCACGGCCTGACCAGCAGCGCGGCGATTGAGACCACTGCCCGTTCAGGTCCGTTTCACTTTTTGTTCGTTCTGGTTCCGGCTCTGTTTAAATCCTGTCAAGACGCATCGTTTCTAACGGTCGTCCGTAATTGTGAATCGGGAAGCGTTCCCTATGGACTTTGATGTAACACCATTCACTTTTCAGGATCTCTCTTCGAGCCTGATATCCTGGCTGACACTGATCGGCGTTCTCGTCGTTTTAGCGCTGGTGATATCGTTCGTGCTGTCGCTGGCCCGCAATGGTGCCGCCGGAGTTGGCCTGTTCCTTCGCGGGCTGGTCAGTTTTCTGGAAGATGTCGGATCGCTCTCGCCACGCCGTATTCTGGCGTTGACGAATTTGACCCTGAAAGAAGCCATTCGCCGCAAGGCTTTGCTGGTGTTTGCTGTGTTTGCCGTGTTGCTGATGTTTGCCGGCTGGTTTCTGACAAATTCCAACGAACGCCCGGAATTGCAGGCGGGCATACATATCGCATTCATATTGCAGACAATTTCGTGGCTGATGCTGCCGATCGTGTTCTTTCTGAGTTGCTGGGCGATTCCGGAAGACATTCGAATCCGCTCGCTGCATACGGTTGTGACGAAACCGGCTCGCCGCATCGAAATCGTTGCCGGTCGAATGCTTGGAATGAGCGCCGTGATGCTCATCGTGCTGGTTTCCATGGGCGTCATTGGCTACGTCTGGCTCGTGCGACAGCTGCCCAAAGAGGCATTAACCTGTCGTGTCCCGATGTTCGGTCGTCTGCAGTTCGTTAATCCGGAGGGCCAGCCCTCGCTCAAAGGGATCAACGTCGGCGACATCTGGGATTTCCGCACTCACATCATGGGGAACTCACGAGCGCGCGGAGTCTTCCTGTTCGACGGCATTGATGAGTCTGCCCTCGTGACAGAAACAAAGGTTGCCGCCGATGGTTCCGGCACAGCGCGAGTGCAGGGGCTGAAACTGGAATGCCGGTTTGAAGCGTTCCGCACAGTCAAGGGCAGCGAATCCACAATTAAGAAGGGACTGCAGGCTCAGTACACGCTGACAAATAACCCGCGTGAAGAAGCCTTCGCACTGTACTCTCAGAGTGAGACCCTGCGACCGGTTGCCGACGCATTGCGTGATGCTCAGTTCCGAACGGCGGCGAATCGGTTTGAAGAACTTGCAACGCGCGTCCATGCCGATGGTGAATTGGCGCGTACTGAGAAGACACCGGAATTGCTTCCCGCAGATTATATGGGACTGCAACTGGGGTCAGCGTACGCCACGGCGGTTCTGGAAGATCGCAAAGATCCCGCGCTCGCTCCCGCAATTGCCGCGTTTCAGAAAGCATCGGAAGCGGGTGCGAATCTGATCAATACGCTCAGCACGAACCCAACTTCGCGCGGAAACCTGCCCGAGCTGCACGATGCGTTCGCTGATACACTGTCGGAACTGTCGACGGTGCTCACCCAGGAAGCCGATTTGCTGCATGAACATCTTCCGAAACTCGAAATCCCTTTGCCGTCATTCAATGTGGCCGAATACCACGAAGAGTCTGAGCAGAACGTGGGGTTCGTTCCGCGAACTGTCCGCTTCAGCGCCGATGCGGAAACCCAGGGCCGCTTCCTGGCCGGCCTGTTTGAAAAGCTGAACGACGCCAACCAGCTCGTTGAAGGAGAAGCTCTCAAGGCCGAGCTTGCCGCGACGCTGCAGGCGGACGGCGAGATCTCGGACGAGAATTCCCAGATGGTGGTGAAAGTCATGAATGAACAGCTGGCGTCCGGCGCACTCAGGATCGAAGGCGGTAAACTGGTCGTGGCCGATGGTCGGCGGTGGTTTCACTTCTTCGACGGGCTCATTCAGCAAAACCTGCTGATTTCAGCCGACAACGAAGGCTGGATGATGGAACGGGATCTCATCAATGATGTGACGCGGGACGGTCGGCTGCGTGTGGAAGTGTCCTGTCTGAATGATCAGATGTACCTCGGCATGGCCCGCCCGGACCTGTTTCTCCGCAAACCGGATCGCGCGTTTTTTGTTGGCTATACTAAAGCTCTGATCAGCGTCGCTTTGATGATGGCCCTGATCGTTGTGCTGGGTGTCACGGTGAGCTGCATCGTGAAGGGGCCAGTGGCCTTGTTCTTCACGTTGACGTTCTTTGTGATTGGGCAGTTCTTTCACGGCTTCATGCACGAGATTCTGAAGAGTTCGCCGAGTCAGGGAATGGGTGCCATCGCCGCAGCCGTGATGACGGCGCAGCACCGTAATCCGCAGGTCGGGATGGACGTTTCTGAAACTACGCAGCGAGTTGTTCAGGGCATTGACGCCGTGCCCCGCGCCGCGCTGTGGGTGTTCAGTAACATCGTGCCGAATTTCAGTGTCTTCAACTCTGCTTCAGGATTCGTGGAAAATGGGTTCGACGTGCCATTCGGTGAAACTGTCGCTCCTGGGTTCCTGATTTGTCTGGGCTTCCTGATACCGTGTGCTCTTTTGGCCGGGGCTTTGTTGAAGTTCCGGGAGCTGGAATCGAAATGAACAGACTGACTTCCCGTCAACGCAAACTTCTTTACGCGGTCGGCATCATTGTGCTGCTGGGACCGATCGTCTACCTGGGATTCCCCGTCCAGCAAAGTGTTCACGGGGCAACCTCGACAGGTCTGGGGAAGCTCGGACATCTGCGCCAGGACTATGATCTTGGTGAAGCGACACTTGGCGAGGTCGATCCGTCAAGCTCGGTGATGAATCTGGTATTGCTCGGACTGCGGGGACCGGCGGCCAGTCTGCTGCATCTGAAGGCGATCGAGTATCAGGAACACAAGCAGTGGGCGAAGTTGCGTACCACAGTGGATTCCATCATTCTGCTGCAGCCGCACTATGTGCAAATCTGGAAATTTCAGGGCTGGAATCTGGCCTACAACGTGTCGCGCGAATGGGACAAGGTTGATGACCGATTCTACTGGGTCAAGGAAGGAATCAAGTTCCTGAAAGTCGGTACATCCCGCAATGACACCGTCCCGATCATGGAACACAACGTTGGAGAAGTGATCGAAAAGAAGATGGGGACTTCTGACGAAAAGAAATTCTTCCGGGAATTCTTTGTGAATGATCCGGACGAGAAATTCAAAGATCCGAAATCGGGGATCCACGGAGCGGATCCAAAGATCAATCCGGGCTCAAGAGACAGCTACCTTGTCGCACGAGACCACTTTCTGGCGGCCAATGTGAAGGACGATAACGATGGGCTTGTCGAAGTCGATGGAATGACACACGTGTTCTTCCGGCAAGGTCCGGCGAAGGCGATGCTGAACTATGCGGAAGCTTTAACAAAAGAAGGCAGGTTCAATGGCGAAGGCACCAGTTCGGAGCCTGGGAACGATGTCAATAAGCCTGATGCCGCTGAACCTCAGAATCTGCAAAGCACAGCAACCGCAAGACACTGGCAACAGGGCTACGACGAGTGGATGGGTGAAAAGCCTGGTTTGGAAATCAACTATGGCAAGTACGTGTTTTTGGGCCGCGACAACCACGGGTATATGCTGAACAGCAGCGAAAAAGATCTGGAGAACATGGCCCAGGAAAACGGGATCGATCTCAGAGAACAGCGCGACGTCTGGAGCCGAAGTGTCGATATGGTTAACTATCGCTTTTGGCGTGACTACGCCGAGATGGAAAGCGACCCCATGATGATTGAAGCGCATAAATCGTTCTTCGATGCGAAGAAAGCCTACGCGGAAGCTCGAGGCTACGATGACGCGTCTCCGACTGATGGCAGTCTGCAGATTTCTGAGGCTCAAAAATTGCTGGAAGTGTCAATGCAAAACTGGCAGCAGGCGTTGACGAAATATGATGAATTCTATGCCGCCAACACGTCGTATCTGGAAGAAGCACTGCTGGTGGTCCGATACTGGCAGGCGGTGCATCTGCTCAACGTCAAACCAGTGGCCACCGACTATCCGTTAAAAGAGGTCTGGGAGAAAAATGCCGATCGGCACCTGGAAATCGATCGTCTGTTTTTGGACGAAACGCGTCCGCGGCGAAAGTAGCAGAATCATCCCGTCACGGAGCACTTGAGTGGCCGCCGGTCCAATTTTTGTCAGAGAAGCCCTGACCGCGCCACGACGGCTCAGTCACTATATGATGCGATCCGGATTTGTCGCCGGACTGCTGGTCCTGTTTTACAGCGTCCGTCAGGCCACGATCGGTTTTCAGGATGTGCTGTTTGCTGGCGACGTGGCTTCATTCAGCGCGATGACATTCCGATTGTTTGCGCTCCTGCAGCTGACGCTGGGAATGTTCTTTGCCGCAGTCTTCACCGCGTCGAATGTAGCCCAGGAAAAAGACCGCAAGACACTCATCCTGCTCCTGATGACAGACCTGCGGAATCATGAACTCGCGATCGGAAAATTGCTGGCCAGTGTGCTCATTGTGGGGGTCCTGCTGACAACTTCACTCCCCGTGTTTTGTTTCCTGAAGCTGCTGGGCGGTATTACCTGGTCACAAATCCTCTGGGCCGAAGCCGTCGTCGGGAGCGCCGCGCTGGCGGCCGGGTGCTGGGGTTGTCTGGTGGCGTTCTGGCGCGATAAGACATTCCAGACGCTCGCCATCAGTGTGCTGGGCATCGTGCTGTATATCCTCCTGGCCCACGGAATGGGAGTGCTTGTCAGCCCATCGCTGGCCATGGCATCCCCCTATGACGGTTTGCTCGATGTGCTGGATCCGCTCAGCTCGGGTCGGCCGGGTCCGATCAGTGTGTCGGCCCTGCCAACCGTGACGATCCTGCTGTCCGTGTCGCTCATCATGTCGATCGTGACAATTACGCAGTTGCGACGGTGGAATCCGTCAAAGGAGCTGCATCAATCGGTTGCTGATTCCTCTCCGGAAACTGCAGTGGCCGACTCTGCGGCGGCGATGCAGTCAGCCTCTCCGACGGCGGGTCGGAAGCATCGCTCCGTCTGGGATCGACCGATCATTTGGCGCGAAATGCGCACCCGCGCGTACGGTCGCAGAATGATCTGGATCAAGCTGGCGTATCTCGCCCTGACGCTCCTGATCGCCGCGTCGGCAATTCTGTCGTCGTCACAGAGCAACGAGTTGATTCTGGGCATGGTTACCGCACCGGCGTTCGCGTTTCTGGGCATCGGCATTCTTAGTCTGCTGCTGACAAACGCCCAGGCGGTGACATCGATCACCAACGAGCGTGACGGCGGTACCCTTGAAATCCTGCTGGTCACGGATCTGCGACCGCACGAATTCATCCTTGGCAAGATCGGTGGCGCGCTGTGGAATGCACGCGAAATGATCGTCATGCCGCTGCTGCTGATCGTGGGACTGGCTCTGCTGGGGCGACTCCCGACGCTGTCCGCTGAGAACGTTCTGTACGTGAGTTTGACTTTCCTGGTGCTGAATCTCTTCGCAATCACACTCGGAATTCATGCGGGGCTGACCTACGGAAACTCGAGGACGGCGATCGGTCACAGTCTGGGGACGATGTTCTTTCTGTTCGTCGGCATCTTCATCTTCATGCTGCTGCTGGTTGAGGCCAGGTCGTCGTTTGCGATTCAGCTGCAGAGCTTCATTCTGTTCATCGGATTCGGCAGTCTTGGGTTGTATTCGTCACTAACGTACCGGAACCCGTCGAGTGCCCTGATGCTGGCGTCAATTATTCTGCCGTTCCTGACGTTTTATGCGATCACCAGCTTTCTGCTCGATGGAACCCTCGGAGTTTGCCTTTGCATCTGTGCGGCGTACGGTTTCACCGCCATCGCGATGATGGTGCCCGCGATGAACGACTTCGACATTGCACTTGGCCGCAACGCGGGTGATTAAGAATCGCTCGAAAAATAACTGTCCGAGTTGAAGTGAGCGGCAAGGCGCAAGCCCCCGGTATAACGCAGTCAAAATAAACGGCGGCGAGCGCCATGACGCGCACTTATTTATCGAGCGATACAAAGCTGAATTTTAAACGGCGAAATTTCCCAGGTAAGCCAGGAATTA
>JBBQSE010000336.1:0-9890 GCA_038214195.1 Planctomycetales bacterium | reverse complement strand
TAGCTGGTGTTATGGGGAATATTTTGGTTACGGATGTATTGCGATTTTCCAGTCGAAAGGTTATTCACCCACAAGTCGTACCGGGCGGCACTGTCAACCGACTCCCAGGTGATGCGAGCATTTGGATTGGTGGTAGTGCCGGTGGGAGCCATAATTTTTGGGGCCACTGGTCTCGGCGCGTCGATAGTAAATTCGACAAGGTCGCTCCAGCCGCTGTATTCTCCGACGGAATTGAATGCCCTCACCCAAGCGCGATAGGTTGCGTCCGGAAGAGGGTCAAAATGCACATAGGAAGTTCCGCTGTATTGCGTACGATAAATCACGCGGGCACCGGTTGTGACACTTGATACCCAGAGGCTGTATGCGGTGGTATTCACATCGCCTGTCCAGGCGAACGTCGGGAAAGAATCAGTAATGTCGCCCGAAGGGCGAGTGATTCGCGGCTTGGCCGGTGACGGGATATCGATCGTGAAGGCAACAAAGCTGCTCCACGCCGAGACCCTTCCGGTCGCTGTCGTAGCACGCACTCGCGTCTGGTAGCTGCCTTCGGTGAACTGAAACGCGGCAACGTGCTGCGTCGTAGTCACTGTGCGTTTATAGAACCCGGGTTTGTTCGCCGTCAGGTTATCTACTTCCAGTTCGTATGAAGTCGCATTTGCTGCCGCTGTCCATTGAAACATCGGCACTGGCTGAGTCAGAATTCCGGTCGGATTGACAACTACTGGGACACCAGGTGCGGGGTCAGGATCGACGATTGCCGGCAGTTGCTTAATCGCCTTGTCAAGATTCAGTCTGCCGCCAGTAATTGTTGCCCCCACGAGAGAAGGCAACGTATCGACACCGCGATAAATAGCTCCCAGAATATCGCGATAATCAAGGTCAGGACGGAGACTCTTGAGCAGTGCAACCGCACCAGCGACATGCGGCGACGCCATTGACGTGCCGGAATTCAGCCCATAAGTGTCACCTGGCAGTGTACTGAGAATATCAACACCGGGTGCAGCAAGATGCACAGTCGTCAGGCCGAAATTGGAAAACGCCGCTTTCGTGTCATTGTTGTCAGTGGCCGCAACAGCAACCACGTTATCGAAGGGATAATCCGATGGATAGTGGTTGATAATATCGTTGTCCTGGCCTGTATTTCCTGCCTAAGAAACAAAGACGTGCCCCTTGGATTGAGCTTAAACGACTGCAGCCTGATACGCCTGAATCGGACCGCCGGTGCCCGTGTTGTAGCTGTGATTCGAAACAAAAGCCCCCATATCAACTGCGTAATTAAGTCCCTCGACGGCAGCAGAAATGAAGCTCTTGTTGCCGGAAGGAAAAACCTTGATTGCCATCAGGCTCACGTTCCAGTTAACGCCGGAGACACCGATTCCATTGTTTCCGACAGCTCCTGCAATCCCGGCGACATGGGTGCCGTGGTCGTTACCCACGCCCGGGTCTGGCGCCGGGTTCGCATCGTCGTCACCAAAATCCCAGCCGTTGATGTCATCGACATATCCGTTATTGTCATCGTCGATACCGTTTCCCGGAATTTCGCCAGGATTTACCCACATGTTGGCGGCAAGGTCCGCATGGGTGTAGTCAATACCGGTGTCTACAATGGCCACGATCACAGACTTGGAACCCGTCACCGTGTTCCATGCCAGTGTGGCGTCTGTGTCGGCACCCGGAGTTCCGCCGTTACCGCCCACAGATTGTCCAACATTCTGCAGGCCCCATTGAGTTGAAAATTGGGGATCGTTTGGGATGGCCTCAGGAGTAATTTCCCAATCGGGCTCCGCGAAATTCACTCCTGGAATCGCTTTAAACTTGGCAACTGCCTTGGTGGGAGTAGTGGCAGCCGGGAGAGTGACAAGAAACAATCCGTAGTGACCCAATGGCTTTATTTGAGAACCTGGATAGGAATTCACAATTGCCTGCGGGCTGACGCCACTCTGCAATGAAAGAATGACCCGGTTGTCGGCAAATCCAGCCGTCAACAACGTTCTGGCTTCAAACTGCTCGGTTGAAACAAATCGATGATTTTCCGTGTATGCCGCCTGACGTCGAGCTGCATGATCGTTTGACCTGATATAGGATCGTAGTGACTGCAGAAATCGAGACATCAAAGTCATTTGAGTAAACCTTGAGAACGTGGCCGAAGCAACAAACCACAAAGAACACGGCGAACCGGCTGTCGCAGTATGCACTGCATCATGATGGTATCGGACGTAGTAAGACATTGAAAACCAACAGATTATCAATGACGAACTAAAAATCGCCCCATCTTTTTTCTGCCGGGATGGTCCTTCGGGTCGTAGGGATCACCGGCATTTTGGTTTGAACTCTTTGAACTCAAATTTCCCACTTCGAGCCAACGGTTTTTCCCTGTTTTTCATGAAAGACCAACTGGAGCAAAGTTGGAATTTTGAGTGAAAAGCCCTCAAGATTCTGTTGCGGCGGCTTGGGCTGAATAGCGTAAACATCCCATTTTCACATGATCGCATTTGTCAGGAACCCGGAATTGTTCCTGTAACACGGGCGAAATGATCCACAGATCCCTCATAATGTGTCTATGCTTTGGAGCGGAGCGACAAGCTCAACGCAGCACTTGATCGATCAGGAAGTATTTGAATCTGGAATATGGGCGACACCGTGGGTTTCCTTGCAAAAATTCACATTTACTGTTTTCTCCTCAGCTACCTGGTGTCCCTCGGATGCGAGATTCTGCAGGCGTTTCGGAAGCATTCGGTCGCCACGCGGGTAGTGTTGATCGGGGTAACAACCGCTGGACTTCTGGCACATACGGCATTCTTGCTCACGCGTAGTACAGCATCAGGTCTGCCTCCACTTCTCACAAGCCAGCAGGACTGGCTACTCGTGCTGGCATGGATCGGGAGCTTGCTGTATCTCGTGCTCATGGTGTTGCATCGTCAAATGGCGCATGGCTTGTTTCTTCTGCCGGCAATCGTACTTCTGATAGTTATCGCCCTGTTTGTCAGCCCCCATTCCACAGGACATCTGGATCAACTGGCGCTACGTCGCCTTGGCATGTTTCATGCTGCGTCGCTGGTTCTGGGAATTGCAGCAGTGGTGGGGGCAGGGATTTCGGGCGTGATGTACCTGATGCACCATCAGCGGCTGCGGAATCGTTCTGGCTGGCTGCAACGGCTGGCGCTTCCGAGTCTGGAAGTCCTGACGGGGGTCAATCGCTGGATGGTGGTTTTTTCGGTTCCTTGCCTGACGATTGGTCTTGTCACAGGCTTCATCCTAATATTTTGGTCGCGTGCCCCCGATGCCGCCAATTTCATCAGCTGGAGCGATCCAACAATTGTCACTACGGTCCTGGTCTGGGTCTCGATGATCATCGTCCTGATTCGTGTTCTGCTAAATCCTCATCAGACCGGAAAAGCCGTGGCCCAACTTTCAATCCTCAGCGGTGGATTCCTGCTCACGACGGTTCTGGGGCCGATGATACTTTCCGGCTCCGGCAACCTGAGCACATTTCATTCAGGTTCGTCCGAGCAATCCAGCCTTGATCGCGACGACACTCTGGCTGTGCCAAACGTCGGGCAGCGGGAGGGTTCGCAATGAACGTCCTGGTTGTCAGTTGCAATCATCACAAGGCGGGCGTGCAGTTACGTGAGCGTTTGGCGTTTCCTAACGCCGAAAAGCTGCACCAGGCGTATCAACAGTGGCGTGAAACCCATCCGGATTCTGAGCTGGTCGTGCTTTCGACCTGCAATCGTGTCGAGATCTACGCCGCAGATGAACAGGGCAATGAGGGTGTCTCATTTGACGACATCACGAGGTTTATTTCGAAGTTTCACAATGTGCCGACGGATGAATTTGTCAATTCTGTCCTCGCGCAATCCGGCGTGGCTGCCGTGTCTCACTTGTTTCAGGTGGCATGCAGTATCGACAGCATGGTGCTGGGCGAACCCCAGATTGTGAATCAGGTCAAAGAAGCCTACCGTGTGGCCCAGGAGCACGATGCCTGTGGTCCGCTTACTAACGTTCTGTTTCAACATGCTCTCAAAGTCTCCGCCCAGGTCCGGACGGAAACGGGACTCGCTGATGGCCGCGTCTCAATCGCCAGCGTGGCGGTTGGGGATTTCGGCAAGAGCATTTTCAGTCGCTTCGACAACAAAACCGTGCTCGTCATCGGGGCTGGCGAGATGGCGGAAGAAACACTGACCTACCTCCAATCCGAGGGTGTTCAACGGATTGTCGTCGCGAATCGTCACCGCGAACGCGCCGAACTTCTGGCATCGAAGTTTCATGGTGAGGCCGTTGATTTTGCCACCCTCGATGACTGGCTCGCCAAAGCGGATGTCATCGTGAGTACGACTGGAGCTTCAGAGACGCTGATCTCTCGAGAACGCTTCGCCGCCGCCCGGGCTCGATCGAATCGGCATCCGGTGTTTATTCTGGATCTTGGTGCGCCGCGAGATTTTGCTCCAGCCGCCGGGTCCGTCGATGACAACGTCTTCCTTTACGACATTGATGCTCTGGAAGAAACCTGCAATCGCAACCGCGAGGCTCGTGAAGCGGAAGTCCAAAAGGCCATGCTGATCATTGCCAGCCAGACTCAGACCTTCATGCATGAAATTTACCACCGCGCCACCGGACCGGTAATCCATCGCCTGCGAGAACACTGGCACGACATCAGTCGCGGCGAACTCGACCGTCTGTACCGCAAATTGCCCACGCTCGACGATCCGCAACGACAGGCGATCGAGGCTACCATTCAGCGAATCGTCAACAAGCTGCTGCATCCGCCGCTGGAAGCCCTGAAGGATGAAGCCAGAGCGGGTGTCCCGGAAGGCCTGATTCATGCCATTCGGCGGCTGTTTTTCTTTGGGGAAAAATAGCGTCAGTTCACTCGCTGAATTGAACGATCTGCTCGATCGGAATTCCTGTCGCCCCCGTCAGCGCTGCGGCGGACTGAGCCACTTCATTCAACAGATCCAGCCGGGCTCGCTGATTTTGAATCAGACTGGTCCGCGCCTGGACAACTCTAATGATGTCCACTTCGCCTTCCAGGAACTGTCGCTCCAGCCCTTCCAAAGCAACCGGCAGTTCAGGTATCTCGACGCCAGAAGTTGAAACCAGCGCTGACAATGCGGTTTCGTAGCGGTCAAACGCGGCTTCAGCTTCAAGTTCAGCCCGTCGCTGAGCCTGCCGCCAGGCAGTGGACCGCTGCCGATGCTCGGCGGATCGCTGCCGCTCCAGAGGTTCGCCATTATTGACCACCGGCAGGTCGATCTGACCGCGGAGACCGAGATAATTCGTACCGTCGATTGTCGTCTGATAATACGGTCCAATTTGCAGGTCAGGCGTCTTTGAAGCTGAAGCCAGACACAAACCAGCTCGTGCCACATCAATGTCGGAACGGGCCGCCATGACATCCGGACGAGACGCCGCCCACGCAGGAATTGTCGATCTTGCGCTGGAAATCCTCACCTGCAGTTCAGTATCCACCACTTCGCCCGCAGGGTCGGAAGTATCCCCTGGCAGGTGCCATGAAATTGTCCTCAGGTCCCCCATCACTGCCGAGACCTGTTCTGGTGAAAGCCCCGATTGCCGCGCCAAATCTCGGACGGCCGATTGATAATTTGCGGAGGCCAGCTGCAACTGCTGTCGCGCAGAAGCTTCGTCAGTCCGCACGATCGCCACATCCGCGGCAGTGGCCTGGCCAGCCTCCAGCTGTTTTTCCAATATTCGAAGCAGTTGGCGATTGTTGCGAACATTGGCCTCGGCGAGTTGCATCAATCCGTCAAGGTACAACGCGTTGAAATACAGTCTTTCGGTTTGCGCCAGCGTCTGCAGTTCGGCCTGATGGATGTTCCAGCGGGTACTGTTTAACGCGCTGCTGGCACTTTGTTCCCGAAACTGCTGCTGATGCGCCAGCTGGATCGTCTGCATCAACAGGACATAATGATACGTCGTCCCCGGCCCGCCGCTCTGTCGCTGCTGCCATGGCGTCACCTGAAACTGGACAAAGGGATTGAAGGGGTATGTCTGCGCAACCCCCAGTGCCCCGCTACTAACTCCTTCGGCTTCCCTTAGAATTACCAAATCGGGATTCTGAGATAGTGCCGACGAAATCAGCTGATCCAGTGTCATGCCGGAAATCTGTATGGGTTCGTCAATTGGCTCGACAACGGTGGCTGCCACCTGCTGAATTCCGGTCGAACGGAACGCGTCAGAAGAATCCGCAGTCGCGGACTCGATTGGAAATTCGGGCTTATAGGCGTGCGTCTCCCGATGAGGCAGTCTAATGGCCGACGTTGATCTACACCCGGACATCACCAGGACGGAAAGACTCAGCAACAGTGCAATTTCGATTTGTTTCATGGCATCATGCTCCGATCATCCAGCATCTCACGTCCATATGAGATGCAGCGGTGCCTTCCTGGCGATTACTCTCCAGTCCCGCAGACCGCTAGCGCGTGAAGTTGCAATGATTCGCACCGACACGCTATCGCTCACGTTCATTGCTTCGTCGTCGAGTACGCTGACGAAGCAGTCCGATTCGGAATGACCGACCGGAATTCACTGGCAAAACAGTGGCCACGGCCTGCCAACAAACAGTATCTGCCGCATGGCAAGAAGCTGTCGGACTGGCATCAGTTAGAGCGGTTTTGACGTTCCGGCGTTGCAGCCGTAACAGCTTCACTATCTTCCGCAGTAGGAATCGCGTGCCGACCAAGTAACAGGTACAGCGGCGGAAACAGGAACAGATTGAGCAGCGTCGAAGTGACCAGGCCCCCCACGATCACGACCGCCAGCGGGTACTCAATTTCGTGCCCCGGCTTGTTGCCGGAAATTGCAAGTGGCAAGAGAGCGAGCGCGGTCGTGAGTACCGTCATCAGAATCGGGATCAATCGCTCCTCAGCGCCGCGCACAACCAGTTCAAGGCCAAACGGCACGCCTTCTTCCTGCTGCAGATGGCGATAGTGGCTGATCAACATGATGCCGTTGCGGGATGCGATTCCCAGCACAGTGACGAATCCAATCAGCGAACCCAGTGACAGCACACCGCCCGCCATCCAGGCCGCGACAACACCACCAATCAGCGCGAAGGGGATTGTGAGAACGACCATGCCTGTCAGCCGAACCGACTGAAAATCGATGAACAGAATCAGCAAAATGCCAATCAGCGAAATGCCGCCGAGCGCAAACAGACGGCGCTGAGAAGCCTGACGAACGGCGTACTCGCCCAGAAACTCCGGATGATATCCCCGATCAAAGGACAGCGTGGTGACCGCAGCTTCGACGTCGCGGGCGACGGAGCCCAGGTCACGTCCTTTCGCGTCACACGTGACGTCGATTCGGCGTGATCCGCCTTCACGCTTGATCTCGTTCGGAGCTGGCACGATGGCAATGTCGGCAACATCTTTCAGCGGCACTTGCCCGCCCGTGGGCGTGTCGATGCGAAGTTCCCCCAGTGAGACGAGGTCGGTCCGTGACGCCTCGGTGCCCCAGACAACGACGTCCTGCTTCATTTGACCCTGATACACTTCACCCACCTTGGTTCCGCGGAGGACTGTTGTGACAGCCCGACGAATCTGACCAGCGGTGAGTCCAAATTGTTCGGCGGCCTCGGGACGCATCCGCACTTCAATCTGGGGAACCAAAACGTTAGGCTCGACTTTCAGATTATTGATTCCATCGACACTGGCCATGACCGCCGCAACTTCTTTGGCCTTCGCCCGCAGCACATCCATGTTCGGACCGTAGATGCGAACGACCATACTGGAACTTGCCCCGGTCAGGACTTCCTTGACGCGTTCGCGAAGGTACGTCAACACGTCGCGATAGAGGCCAGGATATCCGTCAACCGCCTGCTGGATTTTTCCGAGCGTCGCGTTGTAATCCGCTTCAGAATCGATGCTGATCCACAACTCAGTGAAGTTGGGCCCGACCACTTCGTCAGCTGCCTGAGCGCGTCCGATATGACTGCCGAAGTTGAGGACCCCGGGAATCGCGCGCAATTCGCGGCTGGCCTGCAGCGTGACGCGATCCATCGCCTCCAGTGACGTCCCCGGCTTTTCCACAAAGTGCATCAGGAAGTCCGTCTCCTGAAAGTTCGGCAGAAATTCCTGCCCCAGACTGTTGAGCAGCGCCAGTGTCAGGACCATGGCAATCGTCAGAAAACTGCCTGCAAAGATTGGACGCGTCACGAACCACGGCAGCATCGCGCGATACGGGACTCGCAGCCAGCGGCTGAGTGGCGGTTCTTTTGCTGAAGCCTTATGACCGGGCAGAATCATTAGGCACATCGCCGGCGTGACGATTAAAGCGACCAGCAGTGAAGAAAGAATGGCCATCACATAGCCAATTGCCAGCGGTCTGAAGAAGGCTCCCGGCAGTCCTTCCAGAAAAAATACTGGCAGAAAGACCAGCACAATAATCACGGTGGCGTAAACGACTGCGCTGCGAACTTCCAGGGACGCATTGAGAACGACTCGGAACGCCGGTCGCGGTTCCGGCAGCAGCCGGTTTAGCCGTAATCGTCGGACGATATTTTCAACGTCAATAATCGCATCATCGACGACTTCGCCAAGAGCAATGACGAGCCCCGCAATGATCATCGTATTGATCGTCAACCCCATCCAATACAGCACAACGACTGTCGCCGTCAATGAAAGCGGGATTGCCGTCAGGCTGATCACCGCCGTCCGCCAGTCATACAGAAAGAGCACCAGCACGATCACAACCAGGATGCAGCCGGTGAGCAGCGCGGACGTCAGATTTTCGATCGATCGTTCGATGAATGTTGCCGGACGAAAAATCGTGGGATCGATTTCGACGTCCGTCAATCCTGGCTTCATGGCGGCCAGTGCTTCTTCAACTTGTCGAGTCACCTCAAGCATGTTGGCCGCAGGCTGTTTTTCGACAATCAACAGCAGACCGACACCATCATTGATGATCGCATCGCCAATCATTGGCGGTGATCCAATCTTTACCTCAGCGACATCGCCCAAATGCAGCGCGGATCCATCACGGAATGCCACAACTGTCTTCGCCAAATCTTCCGCATCGACGACGGACGTCAGTTGCCGAACGGCCATTCGCTGATTCGGGGTATCAACGAATCCACCAGCATCCAGCACGACAGCGTCGCCGGCTGCCTTCAACACCATATCTAACGTGATCTGGTGGGCTCGAAGTCGATCCGCATCAACCAGCACCTGCAACTGCTTGTCGCGCTGGCCCCAGATTGCCACGTTGGCGACACCCGGAATCGCCATGATTCGCGGGCGAATCGTCCACACGGCGAGATCAGTGAGATCCGACTGACTCAGCTTTTTCGACCACATCCCAATCTTCATCATGCGGCTGAGTGATGACAGCGGCTGCAGAATGACTGGCGGACGAGCAACCACGGGCAGACGCGGAGTCTCTGTCGCCAGGCGTTCCTGAACCAGTTGACGGGCGCGATACACGTCGGCATTGGCATGCAGCAGTAGTTTGATCGATGACAATCCCATCACGGATTTGGATCGCATGGTCTCCAGGCCCGGCGTCCCGATCAGAGCGTTCTCCAGCGGGAACGAAACCAGGTTTTCCACTTCTTCAGCGGAAAGCCCAGGAGCTTCCGTCTGGACCTCGATATACGGCGGCGCGAACTCGGGAAATACGTCCAGTGGCATCCCAGGCACCAGGCGAATTCCAAGAACGATCAGTAAAACAGACAACGCCAGGACCGCGACTCTTAACCGCAAAGCAATTTCGACCAGCCAACTCATCATAAACTCCGAGGCAGATTCGCCCGATCACAATAGTCGTGGGGGGGGGGCGGGGCCCCAAGCCAAAAAAAAAAAAAAGCGGGCGGGGAGTGGGAGGAAGAACAACCCACAAAAAAAGAAAGAACCAAAAAAAAAAAAGAACAACCA
>JBBQSE010000335.1:0-9917 GCA_038214195.1 Planctomycetales bacterium | reverse complement strand
AGGGGGAGAAGGGTCATGGAAAACGTTGACTTTGAAATTACCTCAGTCTGCACCGCGTGAGAGTTAGAGTGCAAAGTTGGCGAGATCGTTCAAACAATCCAGGAAAATTTCGGCACTTGCCGGATATTCCTGCCCGGACTTTTTGTGGGGGCTCCACAAGATTGACGCGGTCACTGTTTCGACACCCGATCATCATCATTTTCATGCTGTGTCGGCGTTGACTTATCTTTCCAGGCCGATCATGCGATCGACCTCGGAAAAAGTCGTGACACCCTGTGCGACCAGCCGGTAGCCATCGCCTCGCAGAGTCACAAAGCCGGGGCCTTTGGCGGCTGCTTTCAAATCCGTCAATGTCGGTTTTTTTAGCATCAGGTCTTTCATCCGGTCATTAATCTCGAGCAATTCGAACACAGCCCGCCGCCCGGAATATCCGGTGCCGAGACATTTGGCGCAACCAGTCGCATCGTAAATCGTGTTGCCGGACAGTTGCCCCAGTCGCCGTTTTTCATCAGCATTGGGAACCCTGCGTTTCCGGCAGTGAGTGCAAAGGACTCGCACCAGACGCTGGGCGAGAACCATGTTGAGCGCGGACGCGACCATGTTCGGATCGGCACCAAGATCGAGCAGTCGAAAGACCGTGTTCACTGTGTCCTGAGCGTGTACCGTCGAAAGAACCAGGTGCCCTGTCATTGTCGCCTGCATAGAGATTCTCGCGGATTCCGCGTCGCGAATTTCGCCGAGCAGCAGGACGTCCGGGTCCTGTCGCAGCAGAGCACGGAGCATGTCGGAGAAGTTCTTCCCTCGTGCCGCGTCAACCGAACTTTGCGTCACGCCCTCGATCTGATATTCGACCGGGTCTTCGATCGTCATGACGTTGCGGGCTTTGCGGTCGATATCGCGAATCAGGGAGTACAGCGTCGTCGTTTTTCCGGAGCCGGTCGGACCGCAGACCAGGACCATTCCAGCATTCTGACGCATCACGTTACGCAAACGAGTGATGACCGATTTAGGTGCCCCCAGACCTTCCAGCGATTGCGGAGAGTTGGCCAAATCGAGAATACGGATCGCCAGTTTTTGGCCGTGGACAGACGGTGTGAAACTTACGCGGAAATCGGAACGTCGACCGGGAGCGATCGCGGAGAAGCTGCCTTCCTGAATTCCCAGTTGCCCGGCAAAATCGATGGCGCACAGCACTTTGATCACGCCGGCAACTCGGGCCGCGACGTCTTTAGGAATTTGTACAACCGGCACAAGCATGCCATCGACGCGCATGCGGGCATCGCAGCTATCGACTTTTGGTTCAAGATGAATGTCGGTCGATCGCGTTTGATAGGCGATCATGATCAGCAAACCCAGCGTCTGAATTCCGTCGCCGGAATCCTGATGACCGACGACGGGCAACTCCTGCCTCTTTGATCCGATCAGATTAATTTTGTCGAGTGTGAAATTCTCTTTCCGCAGCCGGGATGAACGTTCGTGAAGTTCCTTCAGATGTGGCGACGATTCGTCCTCGGCTGCTTCCTTGCGGCGAAACAGACCGAAGAATCCGCCGGATTTCTTTTCGGCGGGAGCATCGTCTTCTTCTTCGGCGACGTCAGGCTCAGGCTTGGCGACAGGTGATTTTGCGGCAGGCGGCGCTTTGGCTGGTCGTTCCTTTCTTCGGCTCCGGGCGGCGCGGGGTGATTCTTCTTCTTCAGCTTCCCAGAGTGGAAGATCGATGTCTTCCTCAGGCTGTGTTGATCTTCGCTCCGGACGGCGACGAGCGGGTGCGGGTGATTCGTTCAGCGGTGCGTCATCGTCCGTGCCTTCTAGTGGATCGTCATAGAGAGGCATCGACGCGCGGGGCGGCGCGGCAGACGAGCGTTCTCTTCCCGGTCGACGTCGGGGCCTCGATTCGGATCCGGTTGAATACAGATCGTCAAAATCAACGGCCGGAGGTGGCACAAAATCGTCTTCGTCTGATTTGGACGACGGTCGGCGGCGCTTCGCCGGGCGCGAGGAAGGACTGTCGAGTGGTACGTCAAGGTCATCGTCTTCCGGAGGCGACGGCGATCGTCCGCGTTTCTCGGTCCGCGGGAGAGGTTCGTCGCTCGGTTCTCCGAATTCATCCCCGCCAAATGGATCACCTTCTTCTTCTTCTGCGGCCGACGCAAACAGTTCAGGAAACTCTGATGCCTGCCGCCACATCTTGCCATCGGTGGAAACCTCATAATGGCGAGCGAATCGTCCTCGACGCGCCAGCGCGTGAAGTTGTTCGGCCGTCATTGGACCGTGTTTTCGTCCACGTACACGAATGAAATAACGTCCGCTCATGGTCTTTATCCTGAGGATTTAGCGATTGAAAATCAGAGCCAATATTGCCACAACCACAATCACGGCACCGACGGACGACGAGATGAGGATCAACCGCATCTTCTTCTTTCGCTGGTGATTCAACACTGCGTCGTCGTAAGCGTCGTATACATCCGGGGGAAGTTCGAAACCGGCAAAACGCGCAGTTGCGGCGAATCGACGTTCGAGTTCCACAATGTCATGTCCGCTATCGATCGAGCGCTGCAGTCGCTCGACAGCATCCCCAAATTTGGCTTCCTCCTCAGACCGCTTCTTCTGATCTGCCAGCCAGGCGATTGCCGGTCGGACTTGTTTCTGAAAGAGACGGACGTCATCTGAATCACCGCAGAATTTCAGAATCTTGTCCCATTCTCCGCTGAGTTCGGTGGCCCAGTTAATGTCCTGGTCAGCGTACGCATCGGCCAAATCGTCAGCAATTTTCGCCAATCGTTTCCGCGCCGACTTGATCTGGATCGATTTGATTTCCTGGTCCACGCGACTTACCAGCTGTTTTTGAGGCGGCACAATCCATTTTCCGTGGAGTTCAGTGGCAATTTCACGCAGCGCCGCCAGATCCTGACTGCGGCTGGCGGCTTGAACTTCCTCTTTAATCTGCCGTTGCCGCACCTCTTCGTAGTTCTTCAGGTCAGATTCCCAGATCGAATTTCCGGAATCGATATTGTAAATCTTCCGCAACAGGCCAATGCGGGTCCGCAGCGGTGCGCGAGATAAGGAACTGAGTCGAAATTTCCGCAAGTGCTGTTCCAGCGGGCTGTCGTCGGAATACGCGCGATTGAGATCCGCAGCGATTTCAATCTGCAGTTCGGGAGCGACTGTCAAACCGAGTTCTGCGACGAAATCGTTCCATTCCGGCAATTCCGGAAAATCCAGAATTGATACAACATCCAGCAGCGGCGGTTCCTGTTCGGCCAGCTGGATTGCTTCGGTCCGCAACCCTTTGGCGATCAGCGCATCGCACTCGCGCAGACGCTTGTTGACACGGCGGATCTGATCTGTAAGTTCGCCGTGCAATTCGCGCAGCTGCTCTTTCGCCGGACTGTGTGAGCTGGCCAGCGTGACCTGCATGCGTTCAATCAGATCGTATAGGTCTGCCATGATTCCCCGGATACTTCACTTCAAAACGAAAAACCACACGACGAAAAGAACTGACACCAGTGCAATCGAAGCTCCGCCCACGATCCACCATTTTGGAATTTTGCGTGGAGCTGGCCTGGTGACTTCTGGCTCCGATTCCCACTCTGGTTCATGGATTGGTTCCGGACGACTCCTCGAAGCCAGCCGGGCCTGCTTCGCACGAGCACCGGCCTGTCGCCGACGAAGCTGGCTCTGCGTGACGGGACGACGGGCGAACTTTTCTTCCGTTTCGGTACCTGCCTGAACCGCCGACTCTCGAACCGAAGGAGACTTTCCGAAACGCGCAGCTGTCACCCATGCGTCCTGATCTGCTTCATCAATCCGGGATCTGGAATCGATGACAACGCCCATCGGACGATTGCGGACCGCAGTCGCTTCATCAGTACCCTCGAGAAGAAATCGCCAGTGACATTCTCCTCCGGACGAGCGTGTGAAATAGGTGCTGAAACTGACCTTCCATTGCGATCGCGGCGGAACCAGCTGCATCGCTTCGGTGACCAGTCCCAGAGTGTTGCAGCCTTCCGGCACGATCACGAATACCGGTTCAAAGTCATTCGCAACCGATCGCGCCACGATCCCGGCCCAGCCAGCATCTCCGAAAGTCGTTTTCCACGTGTCGCAGCGCGTGTTGCCGGAAGCGACGGGTGTTGGCATTCGGTCAGCTGGCAGCCAGTTTGGTTCGCCGGACCACTGCGTATACCAGAATTTCCGATCGGACAGCAGTGCCGTCGGCGGGACATTCAGCGAACGGACCTCACTCAGAGATAGCGCCAGATGATGCGCGATCTTGTTGCTGCGAGCCGAAAAATCGGTTCCCGCGTCGGCAACTCGCGAAAGCACAAAGTACGACTCCTGTTGCATTCGCACAATTTGATAGCAGAAATTGACCGCGTTTCGCTTCGATCCCGGCGAGTGCAGATGGCGATAGCCGCTCAGCGACTCCAACTTCTCCATCAGTAACCGCGGAATCGCCGTGGTCGCGGCAACGGTACAAAATCCGCGGTCTGCCCCGTTCAGACCTTTCAGACTCGACGTGTACACGATTTCGAAGCTCACGGATGTCTCGCTTGAGTCTGGCTGGCGCTCGAAATCCGCTCAGTAGGTCGGGGAATCAATCCACCGCTCGTCAGCGACAGCAGATAAAGCAGTGGAAGTTCCGCCCACTGCGGCGAAATCTGCGACGGTCGCACGCCAAGCTTTCCGCTCTCAAGTTCCAGCGTTGGCGAATGTCCCAGCGCCGAGACCGGCACATACGTTACGTTCTCCGCGAAGCCTTCGGCGGCGTTCACGAATTCCGGCGCGTGCTGCAGCATCAAGCCACGGATGTCGCGGGAAACCTGCAGGATGCGACGATGATTCAGAGCCGTCTCGCCGGTGCCGCCCGCTCCGCCGCGTTTGACAAGCATGTCGCCAAACGCTGCTGATCGACGCTCGAAGCTTGGGTCGAGCAGCATCTTCCATGCGTCAAGCTTCGTCATCGCCACAACAATTGGACGCGTGTACTTTTCATTTTGCGTCAGACCGGCCTGCGTTCGGATCCGATTTGCCGCTTCCAGCAGGACCTGATCCTGGCGGTAACTCATTCCCGCCGTCACCATCTGCGGATCGTTGGTTCGTCCCTGGCAGGCTTCACGGAATCGGACGTGCTGCGTCGGATCGAAAAGAAAAATCAATCCGCTGGACACTGTCAGATGCTGAGTTGCCGGGCTGATCGATGACCGGCCGCCGGGAAGAAAATGTTCGCCGGCGTTGTCGTAGATACAAATGGCCCGCGACAATTCCGCGACATTTTGCCCCTTGGGATGAGTCGGCAACGGCTGAATCGAGAATACGAACGGCCGAGGATACCAGAACGTCTGGTCGCCAAACTGGACGGGATCGTAAAGCTCTCCCTCCTTTTCGGTCTTTGGCAGACTGGTGAATTCGTCCGGATGTTCATTGAAGAAGAGTCGGTCTTCGGATCGGTTCAGCAGGCGGTTCGACTCTGGATCGGCGTCCGAGAAACTGAGCTGGAAATCCTTTCCCAGCGTTTGCCTCATCTGCCAGGTCGTGGTGGCGATCAAATGCGACTTGCCGGAACCGGGTGATCCGAGGATCGAATAGAACAGGCTCCGCATCTCGAACATCGCCCGTGGAATGACCAGATGACATTTCGGGCAGGCCAATTCGCTGCACATGGAACCGTGGCTGTCCAGCGCATTTCCACTGGCGTCGAATCGCGTTGGCAGAAATCGTCGCTGCCGTTCCGTGCCCAGTCGAGCGTCGCCGTTCAGGGCTGGATGCGTCGAAACCCACAGCGTTTCTTCCGGTGGAAATACATGCCAGCAATGAGGGCACGTCACTCGGTTACGAATGTTCGTCGCGGTCTGATTCACTCACCGGGACCTTTGTAAAGGTGGCACTTTCGCAACTACAGGAACATTGTCAACTTTGAACACGGTGTCCATTATTTCAATGGCGTTCAGTGGAGCGGTCGATGCAGGATAACGGCTGGAGATTCTAGTCCCAACCGAAACCGTCCGGAAGCGGCTTTGCGGACACTTCGACAGGAAGGATTCGTTTCGGTTCGGTTCGGCCCGGCCTCGTACTGGGCCGGTTCCACCGCGACTCGGAGTGGCGTGGTTGTGGCGGCGCGTTGCAGAAAGTCAACTCCGGATTCTGCAAAAAGTTGATGCCTGCCTCTCCCAACGCGGTCACCTGCCTGGCAGGATACTCACTTCCAGCGTGTGTTGTTCGCACAAGAGTAGAGTCTCGATCAAAGATCACATTGTGCGTTTCCAGTTTGACCTTCTTCTAATGCGGGCGGAAGTATGACAGTTTTAGGTCGCCGACGTCGAAATCGATTGAATCAAGTCCTGGCGCAGGCTGTGGAATCATGTGAGCTGAGACAATTGCTTTCTGCCAGCTACGCTTCGATCGATGGCGTAGGACACAATCTCGACACACCGTACCTCGGGAGTGTCAATATTGAGTTGCTGCGCATCGCGGATCCGCAGTACACCGACGGGATCTCAAGTCCGGCGGGACAGAATCGGCCAGACGCGAGAATTATCAGCAATCAGGTAATCGCCCAGAATGCATCAGTCCTCAATAATCGCGACCTGACCGACTTCATCTGGATGTGGGGGCAATTCCTTGATCATGACATGGACTTGTCAGATGGAACCAATCCAGCGGAAATCATTCACATGCCGATCCCGACCGGCGACAGCTACTTTGATCCCCAGGCGACGGGGACGGCGTCATTTGATATGACTCGGTCACAGTACGTTATTGGTGCCAATTCCTCCGATGGTTTGCGACAGCAACTCAATGCGCTCACGGCCTTCATTGATGGTTCTGTCGTCTATGGCTCCGACTACGTCCGCGCCAATGAATTGCGGACATTTGACAGAGGACACCTGAAGACAAGCATCGGCAATCTGCTGCCGTTCAACGAAGCCGGACTTCCGAACGCGGGCGGAACCGCCAGCTCGATGTTTCTGGCGGGCGATGTGCGAGCCAACGAAAACATCGCGTTATCGTCGATGCAGACTCTGTGGGTGAGAGAACACAATCGTATCGCCGATGCAATTTTCGGCGAATGCGGGACGCTGAGCGACGAGGAACTCTACCAACAGGCCCGCGCAATCGTCAGCGCAGAGATTCAGGCGATTACTTACAACGAATTCCTCCCAGCGCTGCTTGGTGCATCAGCACTCGCACCGTACACCGGCTACAACAGCAACGTTGATCCCGGAATTTCAAATGAATTTTCAACAGCTGCTTTTCGTTTTGGCCACACCCTGCTGTCTCCGGAACTCGTGCGACTGGGCTCGGACGGTCAGCCGATCGCTCAGGGACCGATCGCGCTGAAGGATGCGTTTTTCAATCCGGCGGCCCTGATCGCCACGGGAATTGAGCCTCTTCTGCGTGGCGCATCGACTCAGCTCGCCCAGGAACTGGACGTTCACGTTGTGGACGCGGTGCGCAACTTTCTGTTTGGTCAGCCGGGGCAGGGCGGAATGGACCTGCCATCGCTAAACATTCAGCGTGGTCGCGATCATGGCCTTGCGGACTACAATTCCACACGGGTGGCACTGGGGCTTCCATCGATCACATCATTTGCGCAGATCACGTCAGACCCCGCCGCAGCTGCGGCGCTGAAGATCACTTACAACACAGTCGATAACATCGATCTTTGGGTCGCCGGAATCGCGGAAGATCACCTGCCCGGAAGCTCCATGGGAGCCACGTTCACAAGAATCCTCGTCGATCAGTTTCAGCGCCTCCGCGACGGGGATCGATTCTGGTATGAAAACAATTTTTCCGGCAGCCAGCTGCAGGAACTGCGAAACACTCGACTGTCCGATGTTATCAAGCGAAATACAAATATCCAGAATCTCCAGACAAACGTATTCTTTTTGCCGGTCCCTCAGTCGGCCGATCTTCGATTTGCTGACTACGGCACGCGGAAGGCAACGGTCATTGCCGTCAATGGTTTTATTCAAGTCGTCGATGACATGAATCAACGAGTCATCTTTAAGCAGCCTGCGAGTCGCCTGACGGGACTTGTGGTGTACGGCAACGCTCTGTTGGGAGACCGTCTGACCATCGACGGGTCGGTCACAGCCCAGATGCTGTCTTCAGGAATCAAATTCCTGGCGGGCTATGCCGGCGAGGATGTGCTTATCCTCCGCGGAACGAGCGGGGATGACAAAATTTCTGTCGATGACCGGAACGCAAGCCTGAATGGACTGGACGTCTATTTTGAAAACATCGATCAGTTGACTCTGGAGGGACTCAATGGGAACGATGTGCTCACGGTAAATCGTCCCCGCGCCAACAAGGTGACGCTGGATGGCGGTAGTGGTAACGATCGATTGACCGGAAGCGTGGGCGTCGATCGCCTGTTTGGCGGACCTGGAAACGACGTGCTGTTCGGTGGCGACGGCGACGATGAACTTTACGGCGGCGATGGCTATGACCAGTTGTTTGGCGGCGGCGGGGCTGACTTGCTGATTGGTGGCGCGGGTTTTGACCTGCTGATTCAGGACGGGGGGACAGATGGCCCCGCGTCGTCTCGCTACGCCGCGTTTCTTGATCGACTCTACAATCTGACAACAACCGCGAATGATTCTAAAAACTGGGGCGGTCGGAACGAACGCTGGTTCTTCAGCAACGTCGGATGGATGTTCATGACCCCCGACGGCAACATCTATCACTGGGACAACAAGCCGGGGGCAAATGGATCACTGATTGGGACTGTCGATGTCGGTTGTTACGTCAACCTTGCCAGCCTTTGCAATCATTCGACGCAGGTTGAGGGCGAGGATCCAACGACATCATCTCTTGCCCGACTCTACAATTTTACAACCACTGCAAATGATTTTCGAAACTGGGGCGGCCGAAACGAACGCTGGTTTTTCAGCAACGTCGGATGGATGTTCATTACCCCCGACGGCAACATCTATCGCTGGGACAACAAGTCGGGGGCAAATGGATCACTGATCGCAACCGTCGATGTCAGTTGTTACTTGAATCTGGCCAGGTTTTGCACTCATTCGACGCAGTTTACCGACGAGGATTCAGCGACATCCATGAGCAATCTCGCGAGAACGCTGGATCGTGCAATGCAGCTGCGACCTTCGGGGAACCTGTCCCTGAACTGGGGCGGCCGCAACGAAAAATGGATTCAGGGTCAGCCGGGATGGTATTTCGTGACGCCGGACGGCCGTCTCTTCAAGTGGGACGGTCTCTCAGGTGCCGACGGCCAATTGGTGGGTGAATTGGACAGCAATTATTACACTCGGCCTGAACTTTTGTATTCCGCAGGCTAAATCGGCGACGCGGCAGCCGCTGCCGGTTGCCGCACCTCAAAACTCCACGTTGTACACCGTTCGTTTCTGTTTTCGGGGCAGTTTGCAATCTGGGGTTGCTATTCAGGCACCACATGGGTAGCCTCACCCAATCTGAGTTTGATATTGACTCTTTTTGAGTCGTTTGAAGCAATTTGTGTCGGTCACAGGGTAATCTTGAAGACGATCCGTTCTGATCCTGAGTTTTCCTGCTGCATACATTTTTTGATTTGAGTTTGGGCGAGATCCAAATTTTCAGATTCAGTTTTTTGAAGGCTGCCGTGTGGCAGCAACACGAGTATGTTGGTAGCTGCAAAGCTCAAGGGTCTGTTGAATGAGTAAGAACATTTTTGTTGGTAGCCTCGCATGGGGTACGACATCTGAAGGTATTGAGCAGGCATTTGCTCAGTACGGAGTTGTAACATCGGCTAAGGTCATCAGTGACCGTGAAACCGGTCGTTCCAAAGGATTTGCGTTCGTTGAAATGGAAACTGGTGGCGACGAAGCTATTCGAGCCTTGAATGGCTCGCAGCTGGATGGCCGGGACATCGTTGTCAATGAAGCTCGTCCTCGCGAAGAACGAAGCGGTGGCGG
>JBBQSE010000334.1:0-9933 GCA_038214195.1 Planctomycetales bacterium | reverse complement strand
GAGTCGTAGCTGCGATGCATGGCGAGTTCGACCGGCGTCGCTTTTTCCGGTGCCCGCTGCAGTCGCGCGGCAAGGTAAAGGAATTCATCGTCCCAGGCCAGCATGGTCAGACTGGAGATATCGGTCGCTGCCGTCAACGACCTGCGTCGCGCCCCAGTGGCTGGATTGATCGAGTCGCGCACGAACGGCGTCAGAGTAATCTCTTCGGCGTCTTCCCAAATACTGTCGCTCAGCTGACCATCCAGGAATGGTCGCTCACTGCGTTTGGGCAGGTTGAAGAGCGGCAAAATTGGGGCTGCCGTCGGATGCGAAAGCTGCAATTCGCATCGCGCGAACAGTGCATATCGATCGTCGCGTTGACCCAATTCGGAAAGGATTGTTGACTGTTCGCCGCTGTTTTGCCGTAGCCGGTTATTGGCGGCAATCCGCAGCTGAACCAGTGGACTCAGCGGAACGCTCGCATTGGAGCGATGAGCGTTCATCAGGATTGTGTAAGCCGTCAACGCATGCGAATCCCATTTTTGATGGAGAGCCTCCAGTGCGTTCGTGGCACCACTGGCAAAGGGCCGAGACGTGGGAGGCTGAACCGTTGGCTGCACAGAATACGGCGATACGACAGATTGTTCCGCCGTCTCAGGTGCGGCTGGCAGAGCAGGCGTGCCCGTCGCTTGCAGCGGCGATGTTTTTTCGTGCGCCGATCCCAGTCGATAGTGCCGAGCTTCGGCGGATGAATAAAACAGAAACAGCATCTCAGCCGCATTCATCGCTTCGGCAGACGTCGGGTAACGCCGCACGATTTCCTGTTGAACCGCGAGAAAGCCTTCCATGTTATTTTGTTGCAGATTGAGGTCGGCAAGATCTCGCAACAGCTTCAGTGCCAGCGTCGCAGGGAGGTCGGCTCCGACGCCATACAGTTGTGCGATCAGGGCATCGTCAGTTTGGCTGGACTGCATCTGACCGTTCAATGCGCTGGATTCCAAATGGGCGGTCTGCAGGGTGCGTTTGAGTAATTCAATCTGGTCACGACGGCGAACATCATACGGACGTCGCGCATCGGATTTCAGGACGCTGTCGAGGCCGTCCAGGATGCCCGCAACGCTGTTCGTGTTGTTCGCGTCAAACAGAATTTCGTAGCCGGATCCAGCACTTGCGGCGGACTGAGTCAAAGTGGTTCGTTCGAAGACCTTCTGGGCCGCATCCTGGAGCAGACCTGACGTCGTCCCCTGCCCCGGCAGTAGGTCGTCATCTCGAAACGTAAGTGTCGCTGACTGATTGTCCGGCACGCGGCTCACCACTCGATCGACATTCCACGGTGACAGGCCAAGCTGCGACAATTGAACGCCGTCTCCCGAATATTCAGCCGCAATCGAGACCGCACTCTGAATGACCTCTTTCAGGATGGCAGCGATTGCATCGTCGGCGGCCACCGGCTCAATCACGATCACCGACGGTCGCCAGTTTCGAATGTCGCGTGCGATTCGCAGGGGCAGCAACGCGCGGAGTCGTCCGTCCGTTTGTCGATTCCATTCGGAAATCAACTGCTCAGACGACAGATGATGTTCGGGTTTGGTGCGAGGAAACATCCACTGAGTCGCCGTGTCATTGCCGCCAATTTGCGTGACGGCCTGAGTGCAGGAATCTGACATCGGGACACCGTCGAGCAGTGCCGCGCCGTTGAGACTCAATGGCTGCGAAATCTGAACGACAACGGATCGAACGCCTTGTTCGCCAGCCACGCTGGCCAGCAGATGCCAGGCCGCTTTGTCGGCGTCAGTGACGAGATTCAGCACGCCCGTGCGAAATCCCGTCGATCGAACGGATCGCCATGTCTCGCCGGCATCTGAAGATCGAATGATTTGACCAAAACTGCCGACACCGATGACTTCTGTCGCATTCAGAAAGTGCAGACGGTTCAGTCGGCCCGTCAGCGGCAGCGTTACAAGTCGCCAGTTCCGTCCCGACTCCGAAGAACGCAACAGACCGGCACCGGGATTACCTCCCAGCAGAATCGTGGAATCCTGATGAGCCACCACATGCCAATCGACAATGTCCGTCACCGTGCGTGGCAGTTGGCTTTCTGGTGATTTCCATGTCACGCCCGCATCTGCAGTTGTCAGCAACAGACCACCATCTCCCGCAAGCCAGCCGTGACCATCGCTCGAAAGTGAGACATCGCGAATCGCGCGGAGAGTCGCTTCGGGGCGATTGATGATCACGGCACGATCGGACACGACCGCCGCGTAGCTTTGGTGCTGGCCAACGACGATACCGTTGGATTCAGTCATGAACTGTGCCGCCAGCCAGGGTCCGCCTGATTGATCCGTCGGAATTGCGGACCATGTTCGACCTCCATCGTCCGTGCGAAAGATCGATTGCCCGCTTCGGTTTTGCAGTGGAGCCGTCACTGCGATGGCGGTTTCAAGTCCAAAAAACTGAACATACACAATGCCCGGAAGATCTGCCGCATGCAGTGACGAAATGCCAGACGTGGCCCGTCCGGTGTTTAACGTCAGATCAGTCCATGTGCGGCCACCATCGCGAGTTTGCAGCAACACGGCAGATTGCTGCGACGTTCCAGGCTGAGTCCGAAGTCCGGCGACCCAACCGATCGCGTTCGTCAGAAAGCAAACGGATTTCAAACTGCATTCGAAAGGTGCGATCCGCGTGCTCCACGTCGCGCCGCCATCTTCCGAGAAACAAATCACGCCGCGTTCTCCCACGGCCCGGATTAGTGACCCGACGCTGCAAACATCGTTCAGACTGGCGTCGCCCGCAATCGCCGTTGTACGCGGAATTGCACCTGAGAAAAATGGTTCGGCAGGTGGATCCATTTCGAGCAACTCGAAGTGCCGTAACTCAGTGATCCGGTTCGACTCAACAGGAGCAGAGGCCTCACGCGCCGCGGGCTGCCCGGCAGGTATTTCTGCTGACTCCGCGTCCATTGGAACTGGCGTGGCCTGACTGCCAGTTTCGGGCGTGTCTTCGGCACTCGACTTTGTGACGGGACGATTCTTTGACCTGGACGGAATTCGTCCTTTCGACGGCGAATTTTCCGCCGCTGAGTCTTCAATCTCCGGCTCCGACAGATTGAATTTGTCGCCAAACTTCGGCAGGCTTAGTTTCTGGAAAGCAGTGGCAGGGTTCCAGCACAGCACAAACACGGTGATCACAAGCGTGATGTTTAGCAGTCGGCGAGTCATCCGTGACACCTCTGGGAAACGAGCGGCGAAAGATTCCTTATAGCCTGACTTTTCAGGCATTTTGCGGCAACCCCAAGGTTGGCGGTTCGGTTTTGAGGAGCTTCCCCCCGCCACTATTGTTGGCTGTTGACTTAATCGAAGTATTGTGAGCGGCAAGGCGCTAGCCGCTGGTGATTGTTTGAAAAACACAGGCATTCACCCGCAGCTAGCAGGGTGTCGATTTAGTGTGTTTTACTAACCCGAAGCGCCAGCGAGGTGGCATTTCACCAATGTTTTTGAAGTTTAAAACCTCGCTGGCGCTTCGGGTTGATATTAAATCAAAAGCCCCCTAGCGACTTGCGGCTCAACAGATTAACAACGCCGGATTGCTCACAGTCTGTAAAAACAGGTGCTCTGCGAAGACAGGAGGGGAAATGTCGCCCGCAGAATCTGCCGGTTGGCGGCAACGAAAAAGAATTCGCGGCATCAAGCGAACCGAATTGGAATTCCTTCGTATTGACCAGTTTTGTGCAGTCTGCGAAAACCCGCCGATCCCTGAGTTTCGGGGAACGCAGAAACGCACTATCCGCCCCACGGAATCGGGGGCTTTCGAATGGCAAAGGAGTGCCCTTACCGTGATTAAAACCGTCGTTGCATTGCTCACCGCAGTCGCATTCAGTGTGATTTCCCCGGTCTTTGCCCAGGACGCCGCGAAAGCTCCTGCAGCCAGAGATAACACGCCGCATCGCATCGGACTGGTCGATATGGCGGAAGTATTTCAAGGTTACAAGAAGTTCGAGGACATGCGAGCCGAACTGCAGGCGGAAATTGAAAAGAGCGACGCTGAAGCCAAGTTGATGGTCGAGCGGATGCAGAAAATGCAGCAGCAGATGATTGAGACCAAGCTGGCTCCTGGCAGTGTTCAGTATGAGCAGGGTGAAAAGGCGTTGCTGGACGCGAAGGGCGAATTCGAAGCCTTCCGAGCCGCAATGCAGCGCAAGCTGGCTCGACGTGAATCCGAGATGTTCAAAGTCATCTACGCTGACACCACAAGCATGGTGAAGAAGTACGCCGAATTTGCGAAGTTCACCGTTGTGATTCGTTTCGATCGCAAGGACATCGACGACGAAACTCCACCTTCAGAAGCTGTGCAGCGGATGAATAAACAGGTTGTTTATCACCGCCCGGAAGACGATATCACGAAAGTTGTCCTGGAAACTCTGAACAAGCAATACGAACAGACGGCTGGCACACGCGTCCCAATTCGCGGTGTCTCAGCTGGTACCGAAGATGGCGGCGGGCCCGCTCGCCAGTAGACCGGTACGCTGAATTATTTTCCAGCGTCTTCAACGAAGAATCACCGGCAGTGGAATCCTTCCGGATCTCACTGTCGGTTTCTTGATGTATTATTGTGGGGCCAAACCTATGAGTTTTATGCAAACTCACAGCATGCAGCAGACTCTCACCCGCGCGACCCGGATTGCGGGGCAGGGGTTGTTCCACGGAGTCAGAGTTACAGCGAGATTGTGTCCGGCCGAACCCGATACCGGCATTGTGTTTCGCCGGGTGGACCTGCGGCAGAGTCCGGAAGTTTCCGCCCACGTTGACAATGTGACGTCTGCCCCTCGTCGAACTGTTTTGGCATCGCCGTCAGGCGCTGTCGTGGAAACCATCGAGCACTTGATGGCGGCTTTCGCGGGGTTGCAGGTCGATAATTGCCTGGTAGAAATCGACTCGATTGAGGTACCCGCTGTCGATGGATCCTGCTTGCCATTCTGCGAGGCGATCCTCGCCGCAGGGCTCACACGGCAATCCAAGGCGACGTCCGTCCTGACAATCGAAGATTCGCACGGAGTCAACGATCGAGCCGGTGAGCAGTGGATTGAGATCATTCCGTCGTATGATGGCTCCACAAGTATCGACTACCGGCTGGACTACGGCACAGAGGCTCCGATCGCTTCTCAGTCTTTTTCGGTGCAACTGACACCGGAAATATTTCTGAAAGAGATTGCGGCCGCTCGAACATTTGTGATGGTCGAGGAAGTTGACTCTTTGCGACAAATGGGATTTGGGCTTCACCTCACTGGTCGTGAGTTGCTCGTGTTTGACAAAGACGGGACTGTCATCGACAACTCGCTCCGTTGGGACGATGAACCTGTTCGGCATAAAATTCTGGACTGCATTGGCGATCTTGCATTGAGCGGACAGCGTTTTGCCGGGCGCGTCGTCGCCCGCAGAAGTGGTCACAAATTGAATCATGTTATGGCTAAGACACTGTCGACGATTGAAACATGCGGAAGCCTTTTGCGTGCCGCGTAAATTGACATGAGACTTCTGAACCGAACTCCGACGAGTCCGGTGACCGACCGAAGAAATGGATTTCTTCTGAGTTTGAACGATCAGGATGATCACTATGGAAACAAAAATTTCTCCGATGTCGCAGGTTGATCCGCGAGCGCAAATTGGAGATGGGGTGGTCATCGGTCCGTTTTGTGTCGTCGGGCCGGACGTTTCAATTGGCAGTAACACACAGCTTAAGAGCCACGTTGTTATCACGGGCCGCACGTCCATCGGGGCGGGCAACTCCTTCTGGCCGAATTCCGTGATCGGCGGCGATCCTCAGGATGTCAGTTGGCAGAATTCTGACACGGAAATTGCGATCGGCGACAACAACTGTTTTCGCGAAGGCGTCACGATCAACCGGGGTGCCGAAAAGGAAGATGGAGTCACCCGCGTTGGAAACAACAATCTGTTCATGGCCAACAGTCACATCGCCCATAACTGCCGAATCTTCAACAATGTGATTCTGGTAAACGGCGTTCTGCTCGGCGGACACGTTCATGTACACGACGGCGCGATCGTGTCTGGCAATTCGGTGGTCCATCATTTTTCAACGCTGGGAAGACTAAGCTTCATCAGCGGGGGCTGCCGCGTTCCACACGACATTCCACCATTCATGCTGGCCGCTGGCAGCGACAACCCGACGATAAAGACCATCAACACCGTCGGCATGCGACGCGCGGGAATTTCGAACTCAACAATCGACGTCGTCAAGGAAGCATTTCGCCTGCTCTATCGTCGCAATCGACCACTGGACGAGGTCCGTTCACATTTCAGTGAAACCCTTGACGGCGTCATCCCGATGGAACTTTCGACGCTTCTGATGTTTATTGAAAATCAACGTGCCGGAAAGCTGGGACGGGCGCGCGAAGCTGTTCGCAGCAAACCAGCGGCTTCAGAAAATCAGACACAATCTTCCCAGGATCAAAGAGCGGCATGAATCGCGTGAAACTCGCAGTCATTGGTGTGGGAGCTCTGGGGCAGCATCACGCTCGAATTTTGTCCGGCCTCCCGTCAGTTGAACTGGTCGGTGTCGTCGATTCACGCGAACCACAGGGGCGCGAAGTTGCCGCAAAATTCGACACACAGTGGTACGCATCGACCGATCAAATCTTGCCGCTTGTCGAAGGCGTGGTCATTGCGGTGCCGACCGTCTTTCACCTGGAAGTGGGCCTGCCGTTTCTAGAAGCCGGAATTCCCATGCTGATGGAAAAGCCGCTGGCCAACAGTCTGCATGCGGCGCAGATGCTGAACCGCATGGCGTCGTTTCGTCGCACAACTCTGCAGGTCGGACATGTCGAAAGATTCAATCCGGCATTCGAACTGCTTCAGGCAAGAATCGATCGCCCGCTTTATATTCGCATTCAACGGGTCAGCCCCTACACGTTTCGATCGACGGACATCGGCGTCGTGCATGACCTGATGATTCACGACATTGATCTGGTCCTTGCCCTAACTGGTGATAGCATCGAAAGTGTCGATTCGTTCGGAGCCGTGACATTTGGGCCGCACGAAGACATGGCGGTGGCGCGTCTAAAGACATCCTCGGGGGTGATTGCCGATCTGACCGCGAGCCGGATGAGTCCAGTGCCTGAGCGGACAATTCAGGTTTTTTCAAAGAATGGCTGCGTCACTGCGGATCTCAACAAACGCACGGTGAGTTGCTGGCAACCGGCGGCTGCCCTTGCCGCCAATCCCGCGATTGTCCACGACATCATCGCGGCAACTCCAGATCCTTTGACACTCAAGAATGAAGTGTTCACAAAGTGGATCACCAACGAAACACTGCAAGCTTCCGATGCCGACGCTCTCACCGCTGAGTTGCATGATTTCATCAACTGCATTCAGACCGGCTCGCGACCGCGAGTTTCCGGCGATGATGCCGTGAAGGCTCTTGAAGTCGCCGATCGAGTGCTTGCCGGCATGGCAAAGTGGTCATGGCAGAACAAGACGCCGGACATCGCCGCCGCAAAAGTTGCGTAGGTTGGACATTCCTGTCCGACGGCATTGCATCGTGACGGACAGCAATGTCCTCCCTGCGGTATGTCTTCCCGCGCCGTTCGCCGTATAGTGCCCGCATCGATAATCTTCTTTGCCAAAACTTCCGGAGTCCCATGATGCCTCGTCACGACGAACGAGCGATTGATCAACTGCGACCAGTCCGATTTCGCCGCGGATTTGTGAACACGGCGATTGCCAGCGTGCTCATTGAAGCGGGCAACACGATGGTGCTGTGTACCGCCAGTCTGGAACGATCGCTGCCTCCGTGGCGAAAGCCGAAGAAAGAAGGCGACATCGTGATGGGCTGGGTCACGGCGGAATACAACATGCTCCCCGGCAGCACGTCGCCTCGCAAGCAGCGTGATCGCAATAAAGTGGACGGCCGGACGACGGAGATTCAGCGACTCATCGGACGCAGCCTTCGCGCGGTTGTGGACTTTGCGGCGCTCGGTGAAAACACCATCACAATCGACTGTGATGTGCTGCAGGCCGACGGAGGAACGCGGACCGCCAGCATCACCGGCGGGTTCATCGTCCTTGCCGATGTTGCGCACCAACTTGGGCGGCCAAATCCCGTCTTGCTGGACACGGTCGCGGCTATCAGCGTCGGTGTCGTCAACGGCGAAGCCGTTCTGGACCTGGACTATGTAGAAGACAGCACGGCTGCAGTCGATATGAACGTGATCATGACCGGTTCAGGCAAATTTATCGAAGTCCAGGGAACGGCCGAAGGAGCCCCATTCAGTGAAGAAACGCTGCAGCAGTTGTTGGCGGTCGGCAAGTCCGGGACACGGCAACTAACAGAAATTCAGCGGGATTCGCTTGGGCCAGCGTGGCCGGTCGCAAAATAAGGCGGGCGGCAAAAATTACCCTCTGTAGGACGGGCACTTCCGCCTGTCCTACTGTAGATTCGTTTCTGCCACTCGCCTGACTGATTTATACTTCACGCGGTCAGAAATAATGCGGTGGATTTTCTTGCGATAGTCCCCTCTCCCCCCGCAATTGATTTTCCAACTTGACACGTTTTCCACGGGGGGGAGAGGGTTAGGGTGAGGGGGAAAGAATTAACTGTTTTCTGGCTCATCCTATTTCACGCGAGGTCAGCCCCCTCATCCGGCCTGTCGGCCACCTTCTCCCCCTTGTCAGGGGGAGAAGGGACATGGAAAACGTTGCCTTCGAAAGTACCTCAGTCTGCACCGCGTGAAGTATATGTCAGTCGGAACTTCACATGTTCGCAGCAGTTGCTTTCGTGGCAACAGTCGCTTCGTTCTTCGTAAACAGGCCCTGCAACTGCATCGTTCCGATGAACAGCACCGTGAATCCAACGTCGCCCAGGAACGTTCCTCGCGCGAACCAGATACCGTTTATGTACGATGACAACAAGCCATTCAAAGTTTGTGGGTACATGTAATGGACGCCGTCGTAAGGCATGCACCACGATCCGAAGTTTGTAATCAAAAAGAAAGCAATGGCTGCCAGCAGGCCCGTTCCAAACGCGCTCTCAATCCGTTGCGGTTGAATCCATCGCGCGAAGGCGAAAATCATACTGTAGGCTGCGTACACAAAAATCAGCGCAGTCACATCAGTGAAGCCATTGTCTCGGCTGATAAACACGTCCGTCAACAACCGGCAACTCAGTGGAATCAATATTCCTAGCCATGTCGGACGCACGACGGCACCGCAGAGCACAAACAACGCCGCCAGCGCGGAAAAGTTCATCCACGGCAGTTCAGCGATTCTGAGTGCAACTGCCAATGCCGAGGCACCGGCAACGATGATCCAGGTGGTTTTGTTCATTTGTCGTTCAGTTCAAAACAGATGTGATACAATTGTCTTTTGCGTACTTAATGGGCCGCGCGCCGCAGTCGATCGTTCAGCGCCACGCCCAGGCCGTATCCGGGAAATTCGTGTGCGATGATAACATCCAGATTGGCTGCGTCGAGAGTCCTCATGGCGGCAAAGAAATTCGTCGCACAAATCTGAAGATTTTCTTTAGCGCCAACGTTCATAGTTTTTAGAAACTGACCGGAAAAACGTTGATTTTCGCTGGTCAGCAACCCGCAACGCAGGCCAGCGATGGGTTCCGCCACCTGATCGAGAGGGACGATGACCAGCCGCGTAGCCGGTGCGTAGTGTCGACTGAGCATGCCCGGGGCCGGTTGAGCCGCATCATCCCCGGCTGCGTTTGCGACAGCGATTTCAATCGGACCGATGAGGCGTTCGATGTCTTCGACCGGACAACCGCCGTGCCGCAGCAGCAGAGGCCGATCGTTCATCAGCGAAAGGACTGTGCTTTCCAGGCCCACCGCACAGGGACCTCCATCGACAATACAGTTCACTTTGTTTCCAAGACCGTCGGTCACGTGCTGAGCCGTGGTTGGGCTGATGCCTCCAAAAGGATTGGCACTGGGGG
>JBBQSE010000333.1:0-9937 GCA_038214195.1 Planctomycetales bacterium | reverse complement strand
TCGTGATCGTCGCCGAGCCGAAATGCGAGCTCGCCGCGCCAACCAGCCAACAGAGTTGGAAATGCAGTAGTCTGAGACGACCAGAGACCCAATTCCGGGTAAACTGACAGGGACGAGTCAATGCGACTCGTCCTTTTTTCTTGCGCTGGCCGTAGGTTGGACATTCTTGTCCGACTGCCAGCACCATTCGACGGACAGGAATGTCCATCGTACGAGTTGCTCCTGTCCCGAAGGCTCAGCGGCCAAACAGCACGTTGTAGAGCTGACTCAAATCCGTCAACAGCCGATCAGGCTTCTTCGCAGCGTCTTTAAGAATCGCGGTATCGACTTCGAGGCCGGATTTTTCCGCTACGAGCAGCGCGGTTCTCATTCCGGCAGCGCGGGCGGGGACGAGATCGGTATTCAGTCGGCAGCTGATGTGCAGGATTTCCTGAGCCTGAATGCCAAGGCCTCGCAACTGATCCACAGCAACCGTAAAGAGCGATCGCGAGGGCTTTTTGACTCCCACACTGTGCGAGAGGATCAATGTCTGTGGACGGAATAACTCATACAGCGGAGGTAGCGATCCCTGCATCGCAAGGGCTCGCAGGGTTTGCACGAGTGTAAACGACTGCCCGTCTGCAAGAAATCCCTGCTGCAATTCGTTGGCCGCGATATCGGTCATCGCCTGAACCGCTCCGGACCGCGCTTCCGTCGCCTGCAGGCAGCAATGGAAAAAGTAGGCGACCTTTTCGCTGAACTCATCGAGATCGCCGTAGAGGCCTTCGTCGAAGTGATATTCCTTTTCGAACAGTCGTTCGATAATCGCCCGCCAAGTTTCGACAAGGTTGACTTCAGTAACATCGCCTCGTGGCGCGGCAAGCATCGACTGGCGTTCGATGACGCTCCTGTAGAGACCAATCATGGACTGCCATGGTGGTCCGGGCTTGCGATACATGTGATTCCACATGTTAAATTCGTGAATCGTCTTGTCGAGGGCGATCTGCAGACGGACTTCGTCTTCGGGAAACAGCGTGAAGCGTCCATCGGAAACCCGCAGCAGCGTGCCATAGACATCCCACAGCACGGCACGAATACCGGGCAGTGGCTTCACGTACGGATTTGCCGCAATCGCTTTTGGCGCAGGAACTTTCGGCCAGATTAACCGGCGTTCATCCAGGTGGTCAGCGTATTCGGCAAGAGACTGCGGCATGTGTAATGAGGTACTGGATTCAGCGTGAGTAAGAAAGTGCGGTCGGCTGCTGTTGTGTCATGCAATGAAATGCTCCCAGCCCCCAGATGAGATCAAGGGCATCCACACCGACAACTGTTCGACCAGGGTAACAGTCCTGCAGCATTTGCAAAGCGTCATCGTCCGATGGGTCATCAAAGGTTGGCACGATGACAGTTCCGTTGGCAAGGTAGTAGTTGCAGTAGCACGCTGGCAGTCGATTTTCGTCTAGAAACTTTGGTTGCGGCATCTTCAATTCCAGCGGTTCCAGAGATTGGCCCGCACTGTTTCGGCTCGTGGCAACCGCTTCAAGGTTCGCACGCAAGTCTGGTGCTTCCGGGGCGTCTGGATCATACGGCGCGGCAATCAGAACGCGGCGTTCATCGACAAACCGCGCGACCTGATCGATGTGGCCGTCGGTATCGTCACCAATGATGCCATGACCCGGCAGCCAGACAACCGTGTCGGCCTGCAGCCATTCAGCGAGGACGGCGCACATGGAATCTCGCGTCGCACCGGGATTGCGATTTGGATTTAGCAGACAACTTTCCGTGGTCAGGATCGTACCGGCACCGTTGCCTTCAATGGCACCACCTTCCAGAATCAGATTTGGCTGCAGACATGAAATCTTCAGATGCTGCCCGATACGCCGAGCTGTCAGTTCATCGAGATCCCACGGCGGATATTTTCCGCCCCAGGCATTGTAGTTCCAGTCAATAATCACACTTTTGCCTGCTGCACCGGTGCCAGAGCGACCGGTGAGGAAAATTGGTCCATGGTCGCGGCACCATGAATCGTTGACCGGAATGTCGATCAGTTCCGGAACGAATCGACTTCCATGACGGCTGCAGGCGGCATCGATTAACGGACGAGCGAACTCGGCAACGCCCTCACCTCCGGCGAGAATCCTGACGGGTTCAAACCTGGCAATCGCGGCGACGAATTCCGCGAACGCGGCCGGAATGCGATCAAAGATTCCAGGCCACGTATCTGGATTGACGGGCCAAGCCAGCCATGTCGCTTCGTGCGGCTCCCACTCGGCAGGCCAGCGATAGTTTGTGAGATCATGCATCGGGAAAAAGTTTTCGAGCGATTCGGACGAGTGGACTAGTCGTGCGTCAAGTTCAAGTATACGGGCTGAGTGGCCGGGGTTGGAGCAACGCGAAACCCCGGAAATTGCAAACCGGGGCTTCCCTTCGGTCCAGCCCCGGCCACCCTGACATGATTACTGGTCGCATCACTACCGCTTGTCGTTCTTGGTCTCGTCATTCATCATGGATTTCTCCGGCGCATCCTGCATGTCCGGAGACATTTTTTCCATCGATTCAGATTCCTTGCCGTCCATTTCTGATTTCGAATCATCAGACATCCCGTCCTTCATTTTCGGTTCGCCTTCGGTGTCGGTCGATATTGATTGGCCATCAGCGGCATCCGTTTCGGTGCCGGTCGTGACGGTGTCGGTGGCAATTGTCACCGTGTAGTCACCGATAAAACCTTTGCGCCCATCCGCGAAGACTCGCCCCTGAATTACGAAGTTTTGCACGGTCTTTGGCAAACAGAAATACAGTTTCCCCTGGGGATCTTCCGCGGCACACGGGAAAACTGTCGAATCGGTGACAGCCTCGACGGCATAACTGAGCGCGCCTCCGCCAGCATTCAGAGCCAGCCCGTCGCGGACCGCAACCGCGTCAATGGCAAGTTGCTTGCCGTTAATTTTCTGGAGCTTATCGCTGGCGTATGACATTGCCGTGGCGCTCAATTCGTCAAGCCGATAGCGATTAAGCGGCGGGCCTTCTCGTTTCCTCCAGAGGGCCAGCGGTGTTTCGGCACTCATATCCACCGCGATCCACCGGCTTTCGGGCTGCGTGGAAAGTGTCACAATAATTCCGTCATTGTCCGCAGACAGGCGGCAAACAATGACTTGGCTGGCCAGTGATTCCGGTTGGGTTCTGAGAGAATTCTGCAGAGTTATTCGGTCATCTTCGTTTAGACTCAGCTCACTCCACGAGATCGTGGACTTTGGAAGCATCATCCCTTCCAAAGGACGTCCCGTGAGGTCTCCGTGCAGTCTCGGCAGGCTGCTTGTCACGGTGTAGGCAATGATACCAAACAGGACAAGGAAACAAATCACAGGCACGCCGATCACGAGCGCCCGACTTGGTCGTCGCCGTACACGCCGTCGCCGTGACTTTATTACGACCGGAGTCACCAGTGGTTGCGCGGCAAATGGCGTTTCCGCACCCGTGATCGGATCTGGAGGTGCGATCGGGGTTTGCCCAGCCACGACCGGGAGCCCCGTCAACGCTTCGACAGGCGACGAGGATTCGGTCACCGCTGGCTGATTTGGTGACCGCACGCTGGGAATTACCAAGCGAGTGTCGCATTTTGGACACCGTCCCTGCTTTCCTGCATACGCATCCGCCACACGAATCGTCGCCGTGCAATACGGGCAATTAAATTCTATCGCCATGACAACCTGGTTCACACGGACAGTTTTGGACTTTTAATGCTCTGGAAGTATACGATGGACTGCGAGACTGATTTTGTGTCGAGGATTGCGCGATTTATTGACGTCTTCAATAGGACCAACTCAAGGTCAGCCCCCTCATCCGGCCTTCGGCCACCTTATCCCCCCGATCTCGGGGGAGAAGGGACAGGAGGCGGTTATTTGCGAGGCATGATGAATCCAACGAGATCTCGGACTTGTTCGACGGTCAGAGTATCCAGCATTCCATCTGGCATCAGGGACTTGCCGGTGTTCTTGGATTCTTCCACATCACCGCGATCCACGGTCAGCTGTTCCTTGTCGGTCTGAATCACCAGTGCCTGCTCGGTCTCTGAAACCACGACGCCCGTGATGACTCGCCCGTCTTTCAACACAATCACCGACGTTGTGAATTGCTTGGGCACGACGGAACTGGGGTCTATGATGTTCATCAAGAGGTAGTCGAGGTTACTTCGATTCGCGCCAGTCAGGTCGGGGGCGATTGCTTTGCCTTCGCCGTACAACTTGTGACATGCCGCGCAGGATTTCTTGAAGAGTGCCGCACCGTTGTCGCGATCCGCTTTGGCGATCGTTTCCGGAGTAAGTTCTTGCTTCCACTTTTCGATGGCGGCGATGCGGGCTTCCGGAGTTTCCTGAATCACGCCCCATTTGGCTTCGAGCACGGTCTTAATATGTTCATTGCCAAACGCTGTCATCTGCCGGACCTGAGCAGCAGTCAGTTCCCGAGCATCCATGCGGCTCTCTTCAATGGCTTTGATCAGGTCCAGTGCATACGACTCCCGGCTGGCCATGGTGTCGATGGCGAGGCCACGGTTGCCGTCCTTGAAGCCGCCCATGCGATTGAGCAGTTCTTTGGCGGTGTTCGGATGATCGAAACTCTTCAGCGCCATGATTGCCGCATCGACGACCGCTCTGTCGTTGAGCAGGTTGAACAACATCAAGACAGATTCGTCATCTCTGGATTGAGCGAGTGCCGCGATGGCCTGCTCACGGGCCACGGCATCGACATTCGCGTCAGCGGCCATCTTTCGCAGGTCGGCAATTGCGGCACCATCGCCAAACATAACGGCCAGAGAATCCACCGCCAGATTGAGATCCTTATTGCTGGAAGCTCGCAGTTGTTTCTCAATGGCAGCCCAATCTTTCGGAGCGTCCACTTTCGCACGTCCGGCAAGACCCATTTTAAAGGATGTCAGCAGACTGGCCGCAACAACTTCAGCATCGGGCTCGCCACTGGCAGATTTAGCCGCGATAAACCTCAGTGCCGATTCCGCCACATCGGGCTTCGCGCTGATTTCGTACGCCAGTCGTCGCACGGCAAACTGCTGCAACTTTGGATTCGAATCCAGCAATTCCAGGAACTGACCCTGCATGACAACCGGTTCGATGCCGTACCACGTCATCAGCGTCAAGTTGTTTTCGCCTGCAATCGACTTAACGTTTTCTGTGCAGCTGAGTATGGCTGTGGCAAGAAGTGAACGTTGTTCGCTCTGCAATTTTTGCAGAATGGATACCAGTGCCAACAGCACATTTGCCGGTTGCTTAGTTTTGGCCAGGTTTAAAATCGTCCCGAAGTGTGCAGATCGTCGCTCGTCAGTCCCGCTGGCCAACAGGATCGCTTGAGCAAGGACAATAGGATCTTTCTGGGCCAGTGCGACCGCAATGTGATTCTGGTCGTTGAATTCGATAGCCTCTTCAAACAGCAGCGTGCGAATGTCGATTGTTTCGCCGGGCTTTGGAATCGGCGAGTGAGTTTCAGCACGCTTCGCAACGATCCCTTCCTGAAACAACCGCCGGGCATGTCGTCCATGCCAGTCGCTTTGCATTGCTTGCCCCAGCCCCAATTCATAATCCTGTTTTTTCGGAGTCCCATACGAGATCCGATAAATCCGCCCGCTGGTTCGATGAACTCCATCATGGTCATGGCACTCGCCGTTGTCTGACCAGTCGGACACGTACATGGCTCCTTCGGGCCCCATTTTGATATCGATGCCACGGAACCACGGCGACTTCACAATCATGAAATCCGGTTCGCGCCGACCGACGTAGCCGCTGCCTTCACGGTCAAGACGATTCACATTGATGCGCCGACCGTGGGTGTTGCACATGAAGATCTTGCCACGGTACTCGGCAGGGAAATTGTCGCCCTGATAGATTAAGGCTCCCACATGGGAATGCCCGCCGCCGAGGTCGTTGGCGACACCGTCGCGACTTTCATTCCATTTTGTCTTCGTATCCCAGTGATAATGGTCAGCGGTCATGTCCATCAATTCGAAGGCATAAGGATTGAAGTCCTGGCCGTACATTCGCTGATAGTGGGCTGCAGGAATCACGTGCCACAGATGGCCCTGCACGTTGTTGGTCATGAAGAACTGGCCATCTTCGTTGTAATCCAGTCCCCAGGGATTTGTTGTGCCATTGCAGACAACTTCGATCAGATGCTTCGTCGGATGGTAGCGCCAGACACCGCAGTTCATGAAGACTCGCTCTTCCTTCGGAGTCCCTGGAACGCCGGGATACGACGTATCAACGATACCGTGACGTCCCCAGAGCCAGCCGTCTGGTCCCCAGATAAGGCCGCTCACGAAGTTGTGGCCGCAGTCTTTACTCCAGCCATCGAGCATTACGACAGGTTCGCTGTCCGGAACATCATCGCCGTTTTTGTCCGGGATGAATGACAATGTTCCGTCATGCAGAACCCACAGCCCGCCGAAGCCCCACGTGAGACTCGTCAGCATGAAACCTTTGTCCCAGAACACCGTGCGCTTGTCGTGTTTTCCGTCACCATCGGTGTCTTCCAGAATGATCACGCGGTCACGCAGCTTCGTTTCGTAAGGTCCACCGCTGTACGTATAACATTCGGCAACCCACAGACGACCGCGATCATCGAAGTCCATGCAGATCGGCTGCTGCACATCAGGCTCACCGGCAAACAAAGTTACATTGAATCCCGGCGGCAGCTCAATCAGCTTCACCATTTCCTCGGGGGTCGGCGGATTCGAATCCGGCGGGTCCGTGTTGAAGGCTTTGGGAAAGTCGTCGTCCTGCGCCTGCGCTGAGCCGTTGCCGAGCGGCAGCATCAACGCTGGAACAAAGAACCATAACAGCATCAAGGGACTGACAGCACAGCGGACACGATTCACAGCAACCATTTCCTTAATCAAAGGGCGTGATGGAGCGGAGGGAGGTCAGACTGGAGGGATTCACAGTGTGACCATTTCCCGGCAGTTCGATTATCCTTCCGTCGCGCGACCGGCCCGGCCCGTATTTTCGCCGGCGATGGATTCCCGCATGCGTGTGTCGGCCTGGACATTTTTCAGTTCATAGAAGTCCAGCAGTCCCAGCTGATTGGTGCGAAACGCTTCAGCGATGGCTTTTGGGACTTCCGCTTCCGCCAGTACGACGGCGGCCTTGTTTTCCTGGATACGTGCCACCATTTCCTGCTCACGCGCTCGCGCGGCTGCTCGCCGCTGTTCGGCCTTTGCCTGGGCGACTCGCATGTCGGCTTCGGCCTGGTCAGCCAGCAGGCGGGCTCCGATGTTTTCACCGACGTCCACGTCCGCAATGTCAATGGAGACAATTTCGTAGGCCGTCTGGGCTTCGAGGCCCTGTGCAAGTACGGTCTTTGAAATCGAGTCCGGATTCTCCAGCACCAGCTTGTACGACGCAGTCGAACCGATGGCCTGCACGATGCCCTGACCGACACGGGCGATTACGGTTTCTTCTGTTGCTCCACCGATGAGTTGTTGAATGTTGGTTCGCACTGTCACTCGGGCGCTGGTTTTGAGTTCCACGCCATCTGCCGCGACGGCGGAAAGTGTTCCCTGAGTTCTCCGGGGATCCGGACAGTCGATCACTTTTGGATAAACGCTGGTTTTTACGGCTTCCAGAATGTCGCGGCCAGCAAGGTCGATGGCCTGAGCAGTGTTCCAGTCGAGCGGAATGTCGGCTTTTTCCGCGGCAATAAGGGCGCGGATGACATTGGGAACGTTTCCACCGGCCAGATAGTGAGCTTCGAGTGCGCGAGTCGAAATCGGATACTTCTTGGTCAGCCCGGCCTGCACCGTCATGATCTTGCTACGCACGATAACGACGGGATTCACGCGTCGGAACCGCATTGAGACCAGATCCAGCAAGCTGATGCCAGCCCGTGTCATCTTGCATTGCAGCCACAAGCTGGCGAACTGTGCGAAGATGGCCAGAAACACGATTGTCACCAGAAGGGCGAAGACCAACAGTCCCCACTTGATCGGTTCACTGATCTGTGCGAGCAGAATATGGTGCATGGCGGTCTCCGAAACTCTGGCCTGAAAACGGATGGTGGTTCACAACGCGGCACTGGCGAAGCGGGATCAATCAAGTTCCTGGGGACTGGGTGTAGTCCTCAGGAATCTCGAAGTCAAGTCGGTCGCTGTTTTCGTCGCCCGGCAGCAACGCAGATTCCTGGACGCTGGCCTTTGAAACTGGCGTCAATAAATTCGTCTCCGCTTCGACGGGCTGGGCAATCGCGTCCGGCAGTTGCTGCGAGGGATTTTCATCCGCCTCCGTCCACGGTCGCACGACAATGCGATTCACGCGGGTCCCGATCACGATGACGGGCGTTTTTGGTTCAATCAGCATTCCCAGGCTTTCGGCGTGAAATCGCTCGGACTGAATTGACACCATCCCGCCGGGCGTCAGCAAAGTTTGGGCAATGCCTCGCTGACCGATGAGTTCGTCGAGCGGATTTGGGGGTAATCTCGGTGCGGGCGGTGGTGGCCTTAAGATCATTCGATTGCCGAGAGACGATTTCTGCATGATCGTCACCGCACTCAACAGGGAGCCCGGAATTCCGGCAAGCAGCAAGGCGACGTACGTCCAGAAAAAGGCCGGGTTGACGCCCCACCAGGCTTTGCAGGCGCTCCAGAACGAGACAACTAGCGCTACGATTGCTACGAACAGAATCATCCCGAAGCTGGGAATGAAAAACTCCAGTCCCAGCAGGAACAGTCCGACCAGCAGCAGCATTGTTGCCAGAATTCCGGCATCCGGCATAGCTCAACCTTTTCCAATGGGTAAACGACGTTGTCCAGGTCAGGCGATCACTGTCGCCTGGCAAGTTGCACACTAACCGCCTGTGCGCATATTGTTTGCTTCCAGGCCATTGTTGTCCACCACTGGCGGACTCGCTGCGGGAATTCGGATTGTAGAACAATTGTCATCAATTGTTCCGGTGGGCGGCGGAACAGTTGAGACAACTGTTCTACACTGGGCGGCGGGGGGGTGTCGTTTTAATGAGCGGCATGGCGCTAGCCGCCGGTATTGAATCGGAAGACACAGGAAAAACCGGCGGCTGGCGCCTTGCCGCTCACAATTTTTCGACCAGGGCGACAGTCCCCTCGAACGGCAGGGGGAGCTGTTGGGCAAATGGAAATTAGTGCCTTTGAAACAGTCTATGAACTCTCTTGCCATCAAAATTCAAGCCGCTGCAGATCTGCTGCGAACAGGACATCTGGTGGCCTTTCCCACAGAAACCGTCTACGGTCTCGGCGCGGATGCGACAAATGCCATTGCCATCGCAAAAATCTTCGAGGCCAAGCAGCGACCGACTTTTGATCCTTTGATCGTACACGTTGCAGCGGTATCGGAGGTTGAACGTTTGGTCCGTCAATTTCCGGAGATCGCGCAGCGACTGGCGGCAGAGTTCTGGCCGGGACCGCTGACACTTGTCCTACCGAAACGCGATGACATTCCGGACCTCGTCACGGCTGGATTGCCCGGCGTTGGTATTCGAATTCCGCGTCATCCTGTGGCGATTCAGCTGCTGAAGGCGGCGGGTTGCCCGGTTGCGGCCCCCAGTGCCAATCCTTTTGGAGGCATCAGCCCAACCACGGCTCAGCACGTGACCGACGGTCTTGGAAACAAAGTGAACTGTATTGTCGATGGAGGTCCCTGTGCGGTGGGACTGGAATCCACGGTGGTGTCGCTGATGAACGATCGGCCTCTGCTGCTGCGGCACGGCGGTTGCCCGGTCGAAGACATCGAACGCCTCATCGGTCCGATTGAAATCGCCGTTGCAAACGCGGCCGAGGATGATGCGGCTCAACCGGCCCCGGGGATGCTTAGCCGACACTACGCACCGGCCACGCGGCTGGTCGTGATCCAACGCGATCAGATGGCGGAACCTATTGCAGGTCTGCGTTGTGGGCTGCTGACCTGCGGAAGCCAACGGTTTTCAGGCC
>JBBQSE010000332.1:0-9948 GCA_038214195.1 Planctomycetales bacterium | reverse complement strand
CCACCCTTGGGTTTTGGGGTTTTTGTCGTGGTCGTCCCCGCTTCCTAACCTATTTTTTTTGGGGGTCTCGTGTGTGGTGGGGGTCTCCACCCACGACTATGCAGCACCGGAAAGTCTGTACAACAGGACAAATTTATCATGACATCACTCAACAAAGTCGTCATTGTCACGGGCGGCGGAACAGGCGTTGGTCGCGCGACATCACTGGCGATGGCGCGACTGGGCTATGACGTCATCGTGAACTACTCGCGATCGAAGGAAGACGCGGATGCAACAGTGAGTGAGATCACGGCACTCGGAGTTCGCGCGTTCGCAGTGCAGGCTGATGTGGCGAATGACGCCGAATGTCGCGCGATGGTTAAGTTTGCCGTCAGCGAATTGGGCCGAGTCGATGTGCTGGTCAACTGTGCCGGCACGACAGACTTCATCCCTTTCAATGATCTCGACGCTGTCTCCGATGAAGCCTGGGAAAGGCTCTACAAAGTCAACGTCGTGGGAGCTTTTCATTGCGCTCGAGCCGTTCGCGAGCCCATGCTGGCGAGCGGTGGCGGAATGATTATCAACGTTTCCAGTGTCGCCGCACAATTGGGACAAGGCAGTTCGATTCCGTATTGCTGCACCAAGGCGGCGCTTGACAATCTCACAGTGTCACTGGCCCGGACGCTGGCTCCGCTGATCCGCGTGAACGGCATCGCTCCCGGCTTTATCGAGGGACGGTGGACGCAGGGCGGACTCGGTTCAAAATACGACGGCGTCAAGCATGCCTATGAAAAGACGCTGCCGCTTGGTCGCGTTTGTCAGCCGGAAGATATCGCGGACGGAATCGTGAGCCTAATCACGGGCAGCAAGCTTGTCACCGGTCAGACACTCACGGTCGATGCCGGGATGATGATCAGCGGTTTTCAGGTGAAGTTTGAGTGAGGGTCAACAGCCGTAGCAGAAGTCGTGAGACTTCTGACCGAACTCTGACGAGTCCGGCTACTTGTAATCCTGATCCGCCTCCGCCCAGACACGGGCGTCTCCTTCTTCATCGATCGCGACATGAATCACGTTGCCTCGGCAGCACACCGGGCAGTCTTCCAGATACTGCTGGTTCAGGCCTTCGGTGACGTCGAGCGGAATGACGATTTCTTCACCGCACGCATCGCAAACGTAGGTTACTTCTTCCTGGACGATGGCCTTGCCATTTCTGGAGAAACCCGCGCGAGAAGGCGCGTCCTCTTCCAGCGACGGCAGGTGTTCGTGAGATGCGACCATTCGGCAAGCCCACAGCAGCACGGCCAGAGAGCCTTCGTCAGCAAGCCGATGATCGTTGCCAATTTCAATCAGCGTCTCCGGCGGCAAACCGCTTCTGGAGACCAGTTGCTCGGAGTCCGCGAATGGAATCACCTCGTCGCTCCGGCTGTGCAGCACGATCGAATCCGTTTTGAGCGACCGCACGATTCCCCATCTTTTCCAGGCCGGACAAAGCAAAACAATCGGCGTGGCGTCCGACTCGATATTCATCGCCACGGCCCCGCCGCGTGAGGAACCAACAATGACATCCGGCCTGCGTTCGTCGTACTCCGCCTGAGCCGTGCGGACGGCATTCTCGAAGTCATCGTCATCAAGAGCCGGGTTGATGACTGTGTGACCAGCGTCCTTGAGGTAGGTCGCCTTGATGCTGCCGGGAATGGACTTCCAGCCGTGAAGGAAGAGGATCTTCATGTGAGTCTCCTTAGTTGATCTGAAAACTACCGCACGCAGGAAGTTTACCCCACGCTGAAACCGTTTCGCAAATCACTTTCGAGCCACCAATTTGCTGATTTGTTCTGCCATTGAACCGGCTGGCAGGTGAACTCGCTGACCGTGTCCCGGCAGAACCCACTCAAATTGGTATTCGCATAGTTTAGTCATGGAGTCCCTTTGGATGTCCCACGAATACCAGCAGTAATCTCGAAAAACTGAGAGTCCACAAAGAATTCGCCGACAACGTTCTCCGGAACTCGCTTTGTCAAATTCGCCATGGGTTTTCCTGATGTTTCTTCGCCGGTCGTGCGGATACACTCGCGAAGGCAATTGTACCTCGTTTCCACCGGGACGAGCGTACCAGAAACTCAAAACGACCAATAATTTATTCAGCGCAGAACGCGAAAAGGAAAGCCAAATGGATGCCACTTCCCCGCAACTGATGATGAACCGAATGCTGTCCGGTTACTGGACTACGCAGGCTTTGTATGTCGCGGCAAAATTAGGCATCGCCGACCTGCTGACGCTGGGGCCGCGATCCGCCACCGATTTGGCGCAGGCGACAAACACACATGCGCCTTCGCTGTATCGCCTCCTGCGGGCACTGGCGAGCATGGGAGTCTTCGCGGACGACGGAAGTGAACATTTCACGTTAACGCCAATGGCCGAATGTCTCCGCAGCGATGTGCCTGGATCGCAGCGCGCCCTGGCGATCATGTCCGGCGAAGAACACTATAAAGCGTGGGGCGAATTGCTCTACAGTGTGCAGACCGGCAAGATCGCGTTCGACAAGTTGTACGGAATACCGGTCTTCGATTTTCTATCGCAGAATCTCGAACAGGCAAAGGTGTTCGATGCGGCAATGGTCGGCGTGCATGGACGCGAGACGGCGGCGATGACGGATGCGTATGACTTTTCGGACATTGGAACACTGGCCGACATCGGCGGGGGCAACGGCAGTCTACTGACTGCGGTGTTGAAGAAATTTCCGACGCTGCGAGGAATACTGTACGACCTGCCCGGCGTTACGGAGCGGGCCACGGCAAACCTTCACGCGGCTGGACTCGCCGACCGCTGCAAAGTCATCGGCGGCAGCTTTTTTGAATCGGTCCCCGCAGGTGCCGATGCTTACCTGATGCGGCATATTATCCATGATTGGGATGACGAAAAAGCGACAACGATCCTGCGAAATATTCATCAGGCAATGAGCAACGACGCTCGACTACTGGTCGTGGAAGGCGTCATCCCGCCCGGCAACGAACCGTCATTCGGAAAACTGCTCGACCTGACGATGCTCACGATCCCCGGCGGCAAGGAACGAACCGAGGACGAGTATCGTGCGCTCTACAAAACCGCTGGCTTCGAACTGATTCGAATCGTCCCAACAAAGGCCGAAGTCAGCATCATCGAAGGCAAGAAAGTGTAGAGGTCGCACGATGCTAACCAGTCCACGCAAGGCATTTTTTGAACATTGATTTTACAAACGGAGGGAGCCACGTTCTGCTGTACTGATCACCGAGTCTGCGACTGGCTTCGGCCTGCGTCGGATACGGATGGATGGTGCTGCCGATTTTTGACAGACCAAGTCCGTGCGTCATTTTCAGCGTGATTTCTGAGATCATGTCGCTTGCGGAGATAAAGTGAATAACTGACTTGCCGCTCCTCCCGGTTCCGAGTTACGCTAACTGACTTCAGGGAGGTCACATCAGGGAGGATCCAGTGCGATGGATAAGAAACAGGACGAACAAGTCGAGCCGGTCGAGCAGCAGACCGCCGTGCGGCTCAGGAAATTGAAGCAACTCGCCGAGTTCAGCATGATGCTGGCGGGTGAGCCGGCGGCGGTGTTCGAGCGGGTCGTCCGCATGATCGGCGAATTGTTCGACGTGCGCGTCGTTTGCCTTTCGCAAATCGGCGGGGCGGAACTGTATTTCCGTGCAGTCTACGCGGATGGAGACGTGTTCAGCGACGCGGGAACCTGTCCGTTATCAATCACTCCATGCTCCCTGGTCGAGCAGGACGGGGCGATCCGGATGCTCGATCGCGTGCAGGAGTTGTTTCCCGAGGCAACGTTCCTGCGCGACCTCAACGCTTATAGTTACTGCGGCGTCCCCGCGCTGAACAGTGACGGGCGGGTCGTCGCGATCGTCAGCCTGCTGGACGATAAACCACATGGAATCACAGCAGAGGATCAAAGTATTCTGTGTGTGATTGGCCAGCGGATCGCAACGGAGATCGAGCTGGTCGGAATTATCGAGGAACGAAGACTGGCTGAGGCCGCCCTGCGCGAGAGTGAGGAGCGATATCGCCGGATCGTGGATACAGCGGAAGAGGGCGTGCTGACGGTCGATCCGCAGGAAAGGACGACCTTCGTCAATCCAAAGATGGCACAGATGCTTGGCTACAAAGTCGAGGAAATGATCGGTAAAGGCCTCTACGACTTCATGGACGCAGCGGCGCGGGCAGAGACGATCGAATACGTCAAGCGCCGGAAGCAGGGCATCGCGGAACAGTTCGACTTCCGGTTGCGGCGCAAAGACGGGTCCGCGCTGTGGACGCATGTCTCGACAAATCCCGTTTACGATGCCAACGGAGTCTATACCGGTGCGCTGGCTATGATGACAGACATCACCGACCGCAAGCGGGCCGAGGTCGAACGTGAGAAGCTTGACAGGAAGGTTCGGGAGACGCAAAAACTCGAAAGCCTCGGCGTGCTCGCGGGCGGCATCGCGCACGATTTCAACAATCTCCTCACCACGATCCTCGGCAATGCCAGCATCGCAACGATGGAACTTCCTCCCGGCTCGATTGCGGTCACCTGTATTGAACAGATTACCGAGGCGACGCGGCGCGCTGCGGATTTGTGCAAACAGATGCTCGCCTATTCTGGTCGAGGCCACTTCGTCATCCAGAAAATTGACCTCGGCCAGCTCGTGGATGACACGGCCCAAATCCTCCAGATTTCGATCAGCAAGAAAGTGTTGCTCCGCTTTCATCAGCAAAAAGAGATGCCGCCGATCGAAGCGGACGTCACACAAATTCGGCAGGTCATTATGAACCTCGTTCTCAACGCCTCAGACGCAATCGGTGACCGGACCGGTGTGATCAATATCTCGACCGGCCTCACACGAGTCGATCGAGCCTATCTGTCCGGGACGCAGATGGATCCGAATCTGCCTGAAGGAGAATACGTTCAACTCGAGGTCTCCGACACCGGCTGCGGCATGAGTCCTGAGACGCTGGCGAAGATTTTTGATCCGTTCTTCACCACAAAATTTACCGGGAGGGGCCTCGGACTGGCCGCCGTACTAGGCATCCTCCGAGGACACAAAGGCGCGCTGAAGGTGACATCTGAACCGGGGCGGGGCACGACCTTCAGGTTACTCTTCCCCGCCGCTGCCGGAAAGCGCGAACACCGAGCCGCAGCGGCGCTCGTCACTCATCAGTGGCGCGGCGAGGGCACGGTTCTTGTCGTCGATGACGAAGAACCGGTCCGGCAACTTGTCTGCAATATGATGGAGGTGATGGGGTTTACTGTGCTGAACGCTTCCGATGGAAGGCAATGCGTTGATATTTTTCGAGCGGAAGGAAATCGGATTCGTCTGGTGCTGCTCGACATCACCATGCCGCATCTCGATGGCGAGGAGACATTCCGAGAGTTGCGGCGACTTCAGCACGACGTCAAGGTGATCCTCAGCAGCGGGTACAGTCAGCAGTCAATCACCGGTCAGTTCGCCGGAAGAGGCCTCGCCGGGTTCATTCAGAAACCCTTTCGGTTCGAGGAACTGGCCCAGGCGGTCAGGGGCGCACTCGGAACCGTCCCGCACGCTGAAGGAACCGCGAAACTCGTCGGCTCGTCGGCAGGAAGTGACAAAGATTCTACCTCGCACGGTCTCGATTGAGATGTTTTACCGCCACGCCATCGGCATGCGCGCCCACGCCGATGGCGTTGGGGTTAAACTGGAAAGTGTCGGCGCTCCGGCGCTTCGCAAACGCGGCGAACCCTAACTATGATTCGCCTTTTTCCACTCATGATGCCCGCCGAATCACTATGCTCAGTCCCGCCGAAACCGTTGGGTTGCTTGGAACGACCCTTGACAATCGTGTACGAAAAGCCGTCCAGCGAGTCGGTGACGGCACTTTGGCGCGGATCGCCGATCGCCTCAGGGCAGATGCGGTGGCCAACGCGATCGTGTACGAACGGGACGGCGTCGAAGAGCCCGTGCGAATCATGCTGCGACCGCTGCTCGCCATGCCCGAACAGCTCAACTATGTCGATCATGTCTGCCTGAAACTCGCCGAAGCCCTGAAGCGTCTGCCAGCGATGTATCTGGAACATGAACACGTTCGCAAAGTCCTTGCGATCACTCCGGCCGAAGATCAGTGGCTGCGGGACATCTGGACGCCGCATCACGCCCATCTCAATCCGATGTACGGTCGCCTCGACGCGGTCTGCGATTTCACGAGTGCCGGCTGGCAGGAATCGCTGCTGTTCCTCGAACCAAATCTCTCCGGCGTCGGAGGCATTCATTACGCTCCGCTGGCGGAAGAATTGGTCATGCGGGACGTCGTGCCGACGCTGCTGGCTCAGGATCCCGAACTGGACATCGAACTTCCTCGTGATCAACGCGAATTGTTTCTGCAGGTGCTGATTGATCATGCCCGCGCGATCGGACGCGACAAGTGTCGTCTGTGCCTGGTCGAGCCCAAGTACGACCACAATGGACCGAACGAACAATCCATACTGAGGAAGCATCTCTCCGAACGCCACGGGATGGTCATCGTCCATGCCGACCCGAGCGAACTGAGGGTCGAAGGCGACGAAGTTTATTACGAAGACGTTCAGATCGATGTGGCGTACCGGGACTATGCAACGATTGATCTCGTGGCCCTGGAAGTCCAACTCGGCAGGCCGCTCGACGCGATGCGGTTGCTGTTTCGTCAAAACCGAATTGTCTCGTCAATGGTCGGCGACTTTGATCACAAGAGCTGCTGGGAACTGATGACGGATGAATCGATAGCATCCCAGCTCTTCACGGCTGAAGAACGCCGACTGTTTCGACGCCACGTGCTGTGGACGCGGATCGTCAGTGAGCGCCGCACAACGCTGCCTCACGGCAAGGAGGGAAACCTGCTGGATTTCGCCCGAGGCAATCGCGAACGATTGGTGCTCAAACCCAATCGTGGCTACGGCGGCAAGGGAGTCACCCTCGGCTCAGCGACGGAGCAGGCGGAATGGGATCAGATGATCGAAGAAGCTGCAGCAAGCTCCACCGATCCCATCAAATCGTGGGTCATTCAGTCCGTCGCGCGACTGCCGGTGCATGAATTCCCGATCGTCGGGCCGGGCGGGACGGTGTTTGAAGAACCGTTCTACTCCGTGATGGGCTTCGCGACGACGGAAAACGGTCTGAGTACGATGTGCCGCGTGTCTCAGAAACAGGTGGTCAACGTGGCTCAGCATGGTGGCCTTGCTGCGGTTCTGACCGCTCGGCCACCTCGGGAACTCAAGATGCCGCGTCGCACGCCGGTTCGCACGGAAGGTGCCGAACAATCGCTGCGACTCCGCATCACGGAACTGCTGCATCTGGACCAGACAATCGGACTGCTCAGCTGGGACGAGGAAACCAAACTTCCTCCGATGGGCCGCGTGCAGCGCGGCGAACAAATGGCGACTCTCGAAGGTCTGCGACACAAAATGTTGACGGCCGATGACCTGGGAGATCTCGTCGAAGAAGTGGCCCAGCAACGGGATGACGACGAACGCTGGATGCGTGAACTCACGCTGCTCCGCCGCCTGCGACGGCAGTCACTGGCGATCTCAGAAGAACTGGTGCGTGACCTCGCGAAAGCAAAATCCCGGTCGCTGGGAGCCTGGGAAGATGCGTATGCCCGAAACGACTTTTCACTTTTCGCGACCGCCTTTGAAAAATTGCTTGTGCTGGTCCGCGAACGCGCGATGACGCTGGCTCGCGGCAGTGATCCGTATGATGCGTTGCTGGATGATTTTGAGCCTGGGATGAGTCGCTCTCGGCTGAATCCGGTCCTGGCAAATCTCAAGCTGCAACTTGTGCCACTGGTTGAAGAACTCTCAGCCGTCACCGACGGGCACGCGGACTTACTCAAAGGCCGCAGCTTTCATCAATCGGGCCAATGGGATCTGTGTCGTCGCATTCTAACGGCGGTTGGCTTTGATTTTGAGCGAGGACGATTGGATCGATCGACTCATCCCTTCACCGCCCAGGCCGGTTCACACGATGTGCGGCTTACCATTCGTGTCCGTGAGGACGATTTGCCGAGCGCGATCCTGACGACGCTGCACGAAGGCGGGCACGGTCTGTACGATCAGGGATACATGCCGACGGATCGCGATTCCTTTCTGGCGGCATCCCCCAGCATGGGACTGCATGAGTCACAGTCGCGACTGTGGGAGAATCATATCGGTCGCAGCCGGTCATTTTGGGTTCGCTGGTTTCCCACGATCCAGGCTCTCTTTCCCGAGGCGACGGACGGACTCGGCGGCGAAACGTTTTTCAAAGTGGTCACGGCCGTCAGACGCGGAGCCAGTCGAGTCAACGCGGACGAGGTGTCCTACCATCTGCACATCCTGATGCGGTATGAACTGGAACGCGCGTTGATCGCCGGTGATCTGACGGTCAACGATCTGCCGGGAGCATGGAACGATCAGTGTCGTTCACTGCTGGGCCTTACACCGCCGTCTGACCGTGACGGCGTGCTGCAGGATTCGCACTGGGCGGTCGGCATGTTCGGCTATTTTCCGTCGTACACAATCGGCAGTCTGTACGCCGCTCAACTGGCCGAAGCCTATCAGACCGCGCACGGCCTGACCGGGGATCTCGACGGCAGTGAGTTTCAGCATTTGCTCGCATGGCTGCACACTAACATCCATCAACTTGGCCATCGGTTACCAGCCGAAGACGTGATCCGCAAAGCCACCGGCAGCGGCCTCGACTCCGCCGCATTCTTCCGCCACATCGGACGCATCAACCGTTGACTGAGATCGAATACTCCAGAAGCCCGGCTTTTTTAAAAAGCCGGGCTTCTTCCTCGGAAGAGCAAATGGGACTGGCTCCGACCATTGCCTGCGTGTGGCGATGGTTGACGTGCGACAAATCGGTGCCTGTCCCATTTGCGACGCCGTCAGGCAACACGGCGAAATTCTCGCCGTGATCCGTAATTTCTACCACCGACCCCGATGTCCTTCGGCAATTATCCTGCTATCGTGTTCGAGCCAGTTCTTTGGGAGTGTACGCGGATCTGGTGACCGTCGCGGGCTTCAAACCCGTTGTGGCGGCTGAAAAGTCGCCGGGAGGGTTCGATTCCCTTCCACTCCCGTTTGAGTAACTCTGCTCACACATGCAACAGACACTTCAGACGTCGGGCGATTCAGCACGGGGCCGCTTTCCAAAGCAACTGGGTTGGAACCAGTAAGAAACACTGGCAGAAAGCTCAGCGCTCCGGGAGCCCCTAATTCGGGTGAGGATAAAACGCAGACGCGGAGACTGCTCAGGATGTCAGCTTATCAACTGAGGTAATTCGTCCCAGTCTATCCACGCTCTTCACCGTCAATCGGCCACAATGGAATCTGGCTCACTCAGTCATAACAAATTTTCCTGCAACTGGCAGGATCATTGCGATTTCAGCAAGTTGAGATTGCAGTTCCTCGGCTTCATTTGTCTGGCGATTGCCAGCATTTAGTCCGGGAATCTCTACATGCGCATCATCCCAGCCCTCTGGCGTATCGGGCCGTGGTTCCACGATGATTCCAGCCCTTCGCAAATCGGAAACACGAAGCGAGGCGACATAATAGCCTTGCTTGGCCTTTCCCTTGGCAACCTCGTCAACGGTCCGAAATTTATCGCGAAAGAGGGAGATTCCCGTATGTTCATCCTTCCGTGGCTGGAATGCGTCCCCGTAGATCACACCATCGGCGTACCACTCCGTCGAAACTGGAATCCGCCGGTACAATATTTCGTCGTCTTCAATCGGGGTCGGCTCGATTGACATGCCGATATCCCATCATGCAAGACGGCGACGGCCAATGACCTTATGGCCGCTCATTTGTATGACTTCAATTTTGCCATCGTCCCAAAAATGAAGCTTCTGGGACTGTGAGCCCGTTCGGCGCTCGAAGACAATGCCTCCGCTGGCATCGGTTACAACTCGGTGGGGCGGTTCGATACCAGCTTCTCGAAACTCGGT
>JBBQSE010000331.1:0-9960 GCA_038214195.1 Planctomycetales bacterium | reverse complement strand
CCTCCTGACCTAGGGATGTCAACTTTTGCGTGATCGCCAAGATCTCTGATGGGCGATCGCAAGTTGGCACCTGAGAGGCCGGTTGCTGCGAGACTGTCGATCAGATTCAACTCCAACGCCTCCGATGCGGGATGAGCCTGTATTCCCGCATTCATCAAATCGCGGCGCCAATTTGGCCCCATCGAGATAGAATCGCGGGCGAGGTCGAGGTCGCGAGCGAGGGCGAAGTCGAGGTCGAAGGCGAGGTCGAAGGCGGGGTCGCGGGCGAGGGCGCTGGCGAGGGCGCTGGCGACATCGAAGGCGCGATCAAGGGCGCGATCAAGGGCGCGAAAGCGGGCGAGGTCGCTGGCGCGGGCGAAGTCGCGGTCGCTGGCGCGGGCGAAGTCGCGGTCGCGGTCGCGGTCGCGGTCGAGGGCGCGGTCGCGGTCGCGGTCGAGGTCGAGGTCGCGGGCGAAGGCGTGGACGCGGTCGCGGGCGAAGGCGCGGGCGCGGGCGCGGGCGAAGGCGCGGACTACGTGAACTCGTTGATCGTTAGGCATGCGGGAATATATGTTCTTTGCAATACTCGCTTCGGCCAGAAGGAGTTTTCCGAGAACAACAGGTAGAATCTGTTCCAGACCCAGTCGAAAGTTTTCTGACTCAGTCTTTGGCTCCGGGCGGAAGTGCTGCGAGCAGAGGAACTGGTTCCGCAACCAGGCCGGGGCGTAGTCGGCCCGTGCCGAGTTCCAACGCTCCATCAACCCGCGCCAACCGAACGCACCGGGCTGTGTGGAAATCGGTGCGGATCGGTCCGCGCGCAATCGCGGCATTGCCTCTCCCCGCAGGTCAATCCACACCCAGCCTCCAGCACCGGGAAGAATCGGCAGTTGTTCAATGACTGGTGCGAGTTTGCAGTCTCGCTCGGAGTCACCTGGGACAAGACCCGGCACGATGCGGACACCGTTCACGAGGCATTGATAGCGAGTCAGGGGCTCCGGCAATTGAGGTTCGGTGAAACTGCCCAACAAGAGACGTGGTCGGCCGGACGGCAGGTACTCCGACAAGGTTGTCCATTCCCTTGGCGTGAACGATGCCGCGTTCGATTCCGGCTGCGGCCCGATCAGTCGTATGCGACTGCCGGTCCCCTGCATTCCGTTTGGTGTTTCCGTTTCGTCGGTCCAGTCGCAGACGCGCCACTCGGATTCGTCGATCTCGGGAATGGCCAGCTCCCATTCCTCCGCTTTGTTCTTTAGAGCTTGGCGATCCAGCGGGATCAACTCGCGATAATGGAACGACTCGTCAACGACCAGCGACGTGGCGGAACCCTGTGGTGAGAGTTTGACCGGATACAGTGGCCACACGATAAATCGACTGATCTCGAAACCCGGGTCCAGCAATTGGTGTCCCTGGTCCAGTGCCTCCCGCTGCTGTTTCAGGGCATTGTCCGCTTCTTCGGGAATGTCACGCTCATAAAACTCGTTCCGCAGACGAGCGATCAATACGTCGCGATTCCAATCCTGTACAACGATGTTTTCTTTTAACCAGATGGTCACCGTCGTTCCCGGCAGCGTTTGTTTCTTGTCTGGGTAGAACGCCAGCAGGCCGTGAGGGCCGTGGATCTCGGCACGGAAAGGAAAACGAGCGGTCTCCTGAGCAGCCGGTTCCCGCGGGGGATTGTCATCAACCACGCCCACCGGTCGCGTGTAAATCGTGACTTCATCCGCCAGCATGAATACTGACAGGAAACCGATCCCGAACTGTGAGATGGCCGTGCAAAGAATCCCATTTCGCCGCATCAGTTCCTGCTCGGCACGGAAGTCGTCGGACTTGTAGTAGCTCTTGCCGATTTCGGTCAGAAAACGACGCATGGCCCCGACCGTCATGCCAACACCAGAATCCTGCACGCGAACATAGCGTCGTCCATTTTCTTCGCCCCACGACACATTGACCTCTGCCGGTTGCCCTTCCCAGGGCTGATTCGGTTGGCGTGGTTTTTCCTTTCCGCCGGCCTTGATCAGCGCCTTGGCCAATCGATTGCGTTGATCACGCAGATGCACGGCGTCCAGCGCGTTTTGTACCAGTTCACGCAAAGCCAGTTCGGGACCGCCGTAAAGACTTTCCCCCATCAGCAATTCGACAACGGCATCACGATCCAGACGAAACTCAATGTCGTGATACAAATACCCGCCCGCACGCTGCTTGATGTCGGGCCGAGCCTGAGAGGGCAGTTGTAGCTCGGGCCGCGATTCATGATTGGGTGTCGCCAACCGGGCGGCACGAACTTTCGTAATCTCGTCGTTCATCCAGCCGATGATTTGGCGAATCGCTTTTTCGACGACGGGGGACGGGCAAGTGTGGCAAGTAAACAGCAGTGTGTGGTTATCCGATCCCGCTTGCCACTGTGGTGCTTCTCGAATCGCGAGGTGCTTCTGCCACTCGGTTTTGCTGCGTGCGTCCGTGATGCCGGAGTGGTCAAACAAGACGCTCGGCGTGCGCGACTTGTCGCAGTCAAACACATCCGCAAGCCGTAACAGCCAGCCAATCCACGTCCAATGAATGGTGCCTAACTCGGCCCCCAATGCTTCAGCGTGAGGCTCGGCGGCTCCGAGGTCACCAAGCTGGCGAGCAAGCCAGTTGATATCCTGATTGTGGCTGACCGCGACTCGAACGACCTGACGGGCGATCGCATAGTCATCGACGGCTTTCGCAATCAGCACGTCGCTGGTGGACAGAAAGTTCAGCCAGTCCGCAATCCGACACTGTTCCGAGTGCGCGTCGTCTCGCGCATGCGAGTCGCGGATAAAGGCTGCGCGAATGATTCCCAGTCGCATGCGATTCGCGAGATCATGCGGTTCCTTTCGTATCGTGCTCCAATGGTGATGGCCATCACGATACGCACGCCAAGCTTCGGCCTTGTCGTTGGGTGGATTCTGATCCGGGACAATGCTGGCATCGTAGTCGTCGGCAGCATCCAATGCGGCAAGTTCGCGGGCTTCGAGGACCATGCCCAAGTCATGAATAAACGCGGCCCAGATTGCCATCGCACAGTCGCCAGCTGCGAGTTGCCCGATGCCTGCCTCGCCACCGGCTAATTCCTCCATAAAGCTCAGCACATTCCACAAGTGAACGTCGTCATGCAGCGTGAATTGAGGTAAGTAGCGAACGACCTGCTTGCTGATTGCTTCGGCAGACTCCAATAGTTGTTGTGTTGCGCTGACAAGATTCGCAAGCGACGTGCTCTTTGACTTCGACGCAAGGTGCTTGAGACGCTGAAAAAACTGCGAGTTTTCGAAACTGCTTGCGTGAGGTGCCTGGTGTGTTGTCATTTTTCTCATATCTCTGGTCGGAAAGTCTCAAATCGACCATCTTATACATACTTAAGGGTCTTTTCCCAATCGTTGAACCCCGCGAATAAATCCTTCAGCGGTTCGAGAGACTGGTCTTCCACGATGCCGTCGCCTGGATCGAACAGAACTGGCCGGATTTTGATTTGGAAGCAACCACACCTGTGTCATGGCGTGGTGACCGCTGAATGTGCTCCTCACGCTCCGTCGTGAGGGTTTTGAGTTCGTGTTTGCTGGCAGGTCGCGTCGGGCATGGGCTGCGAACGATTTGGGAATAAGATCACGGCGGAGCGTGATCAGTAGATTGTGCTCATCACGCTCCGTCGTGATGGTTTTTTGGGCTCAGGCGCTGTTTTGGTTTGTAAGGTAGTCTGGCTTTGTTATTGTGATTTGCTGTTTTGTTGATTTAACGTTGCTTGCAGGAATTCCATCACGGCGGAGCGTGATGAGTACATTTGGGGATGAACAATGAGCAACCTTTCTTTTCGGTTCTTTGATCGCTTCGATGATTACTCGGTCGTTGAACGGAAGTTGCCGCATAGGTTGCAAATCGGAACTCTGACATTTATTACCTTTCGCACCGACGATTCGCTGCCGAGGCATGTGATCGAAGAGTGGAAGAATGAACAAATTCGGCTGCTGCTCGAACAGGGCATCGATCCGCTCGCGGCTGACTGGAAACAGCAGCTTCTCAAACTGCCAATGGTGATCCAGAACGACATCCAAAACTGCCTCTCAGAAAAATGGCACAATGATCTGGACGCCGGTTATGGGAAGTGCGTTCTTCGTCAAACAGAACTGGCTGGGTTCGTCGCAGACAGTCTTCATAAGTTTGATGGCGATCGGTACGAACTCACTGATTTCATCATTATGCCGAATCATGTCCATCTCCTGGCTGCGTTCGAAGATGAAAAATCGATGCTGAAACAATGTGAGTCCTGGAAGCACTTCACAGCACATCAAATCAACCGGGCGCTTGGTCAGTCCGGACGGTTCTGGCAGCAGGATGGATTCGATCACCTTGTGCGTTCCGAGGAGCAGTTCGTCTGGTTGCGGAACTATATCGCTCAAAACCCGGTCAAGGCAGGCCTGCGGAATGGGGAGTTTTTGCATCATAGTCGTGAGTTGGAGATACAGGATCACGGCGGAGCGTGATCAGTACATTGTGCTCCGTCGTGAGGCGATTGTTTGCCTGGTTTGGTGAACGGAAGGGGCATCACGGCGGAGCGTGATGAGTACATTGTGAGGCAATTTTGAAGAATTCGGCGGTCAATCCAAAACGGGATGTCGTCTTCGTCTTTGGCTTTGGCGAGGTGATGCACACCACGCTCACCCGAGACTGTGGCGCTTGCTGCGGTGGGTGTCGCCAAGGCGCGATTCTGTCCGATTCCCTATTCACCGAACCACGATTCAGCGGGCTCTGAACTGTGCTGGACGAAATCGCAGCTCGCGAACCCTGAAACGAGCAGCTCTTTGCTCGCATTGTGCGGCCTGGATGTGCAGAATACGCATGTCTGCTGATTTCCGCCCGCTACTCCCACCTCCTGGTCATTCGATGCTTATTCCTCGTCACTCAATGAGTGGATCGCCGTTATCGGTCGCGATCGTCAGCGTGATGCTCGTCGTGATGGTCGTTTTTTCATCACACGCAGTTGGCGATGATGAAGCTGCGATGGCGGAATCGATGAGTGCGTTTCTGAAGTCGTATTGTTTGGACTGTCATAACACGGAACAGCCAGAGGCCATGCTGGACTTGAGTCTCTTCAAGGACTCGTCGGACATCGCGAAGCGACATCAAACATGGCAGGAAGTCATTCACCGGCTGAGTGCAGGAGAGATGCCGCCAGCCGATCATTCGCCGCGTCCGTCCGCAGAGGAAAGTGCGGCCGTTGTCGATCAGATCAAGGCCGTGCTGAAAGCCGAGGCCACCAGAAACGCGGGTGATCCGGGATCTGTTCCCGTGCGGCGACTGAGCAATGCCGAATACAACTACACGATTCGCGATTTGACGGGCGTTGATATTCGGCCGACGCGGGAGTTTCCTGTTGATCCGGCGAACGAAGCGGGGTTTGATAACTCGGCGGAATCGCTGACGCTGTCTCCGGCGCTGTTCAGTAAGTATCTCGCGGCAGCTCGGGAAGTTGTGCAGTATCTCGCCCTGAAGCCAAATGGTTTCGACTTTGCCCCGCATCCGGTCATGACCGATACGGATCGTGATAAGTACTGCGTCAATCGCATCGTGGATTTTTATCAGAAGCAACCGGTGGACTACGCCGACTATCTGTTTGCGGCGTGGCAGGTTCGCAGCGATGGCGGTGATCCGGCGGAGCTCCTGCCGCAGACAGCCGAGGCCAACGGAGTGAGTCCCAAATATCTCGCGACCGTCTGGGATGTGCTCACCGATCCGGACGATGACGCGGGGCCAATCCGGATTCTGCGATCTCAGTGGCGTGAGCTTCCAGAGGGTGCAGATCAGCAGCAGAAAGCTCGTGAAGGCTGCGAACAAATTGCCACGTTTATCACGGCACTGCGACGCGAGCTTGAGCCGAAGGTTGAAGGACTCGATATCGACGGCGTTCACAAAGGTTCCCAGTGTTTTGTGCTCTGGAAGAACGATCAGTATGCTGCGAATCGGCGTCGATATGATTCGAGAGCCACGATCGATGATCCGGACTTTGTGCCAGAAACTCCAGAAGAAGTAGCACTGCTGCTGCCTTCCGATGGAGAACAGCGCAAGGCATACTGGAAGTCCCTGGCACGATTCACGAGCGTGTTTCCGGACGCCTTTTACATTTCCGAACGCGGCCGCGACTATGTTGGCGTGCCACGGGAGAAGCAGGAAAAGGGCAGGCTTCTCAGCGCTGGATTCCACAGCATGATGGGCTACTATCGCGACGACGCGCCGCTGTGCGATTTGATCCTCGACGACGAACAGAAACAGGAACTGGACGAACTGTGGCGGGAACTGGATTTCATCACGTCCGCCCCGATGCGACAGTATCAGGGTTTCGTCTGGTTCGAACGCACGGATTCGCCCTACATGCGGGATGTCGAGTTCGATTTCGCCCGCGCCGAAGATCACGACGTGACGTCCGCCGAGATGATTGAGCGACTGGCCGAAGTCTATCTCGCCAAAGCGCGACGCAACGGTGGCGAAGGCGTCGCGCTGAAAGCTGTTGAAGATTATTTCGAGATGATGAACGATCGGATTCGCTGGGTCGAATTGGCCCGGCATCAGGCGGAGCGCGGTCATCTCGCCGCACTCGAAGAGTTTGCCCAACGCTGCTACCGCCGTCCGTTGTCAGCCAGTGAAAAGGACGACCTGCGATCCTTCTATCAGACGCTGCGAAAAGACGATGACCTCACGCACGAGGAAGCCGTTCAGGATACGATCGTTTCGCTGTTGATTTCGCCACTGTTCTTTTATCGCACAGACCTCGCGGGTTCTGCGACTGACGATGCCCATATTGCGACTGTCAGCGGTAATTCCGAGGCAACCTTTCAACGCGAACCGCTGACCGACGTGGAACTTGCCAGTCGACTCAGCTATTTCCTGTGGTCGAGTATGCCCGATGCGCAATTGCTGAAGCTGGCCACCGACGGACGACTTCACGAGCCCGAAGTTCTGCTCGCGGAAACACGACGGATGCTGCAGGACGTTCGCTCACGCGCGTTGGCAGTTGAGTTTGCGGGCAATTGGCTGGGGTTTCGGCGATTCGAGGAACACAACGGCGTCGATCGCGAACGGTTCCCGCAATTTAACGATGAATTGCGTTCGGCGATGTTCGAAGAACCCGTGCGATTCCTTGAGGACATGATTCGAAACAACGGTTCTATCCTTGATTGTCTGTATGCCGACCATGCTTTCGTCAATGCTCCGCTGGCGAAGCATTACGGTGTGGAGTTTCCGTCCGCTGGCAATGAGTGGGTTCGCGTAGAACATGCTGGCGCGTTTGGTCGCGGTGGTTTGATTCCGATGTCGGTGTTCTTGACGCAGAATTCCCCCGGACTGCGGACAAGTCCCGTGAAACGAGGTCACTGGGTTGTCCGAAAGCTTCTTGGCGAACACATCCCGGCTCCTCCTCCCAATGTGCCTGATCTGCCGGAAGATGAAGCCAGTCCGGGGGAATTGACTCTCGCCGACGCGCTTGCCAAACATCGTGAACACGCAAGCTGTGCGGTGTGCCACAATCGATTTGATTCCGTGGGGCTGGTATTTGAAAACTTCGGGCCGGTGGGAGAATTGCGTGCGGTGGATCTCGGAAATCGGCCAGTTCAGACGCTGGCCGAACTGCCCGATGGCACGAACGGGGACAGTCTGGATGACCTGCGGCGCTACCTGAAAGAACACCGCGAACAGGACTTTGTGGATAATCTGTGTCGCAAGCTATTGTCGTTCGGACTTGGCCGCAGTTTACTGCTGTCCGATGATCTTCTGGTTGACTGGATGAAGCAGAAACTGCAAGATGACGATTACAGATTGAGTAGCTTGGTAGAATCGATCGTCACGAGTCCGCAGTTTTTGATGCGGCGAGTGGAGAGTGGAAAGTAGTAGGGGGGGTTGAAGACAATTCATATCAACAGGAATGGACGTTGCCAGCCGCTCGCGATCTCGGCATTGTTCCTTCTCCCCCTGGCAACAATGGCGTGGACTTATTACATCCACACGAAATGATAGTGAGCACAGAATTAAGCGGGTAAGGCTGAGGCCGTTTCAGGCCTCATGCCTCCCCTTCGTCGCGAGAGGGTTAATTCCCTCTATTTACCGGCGTGCAACTTTCTAGCACCGGGCGACCCCGCAGGAATCGCTCCCGTGAGGGAGAGCCCTGGCGTTCTCGCTACACGAACAGGAATAAAGTGACAAAGCGATAGTAGACCCATACGCTCAAGGTGAGCCAATCGAGTACGACGATTATCCATCGTCGACTTTCGTTTGGACTTCATGCACCTCAGTCGCATGCGTATCCACCGATCCAGAGCGCGGTACATGTTGCCGCACGCTGACCAGGAACGGGTGAAGTAATTCGCCGTCCCACGGATAACGCGATTCAGTTGCTCGATCATCTCAGCATCCAGGTTGTGACTTCGGGTCGTGATCTGTCGGATTTTGTTTTTGAACTTCTCTTTGGATTTATCCCGCATCCGAATGGTCCAGGCACCAATCTGAAAACCCAGGAAGGCGAAGCCCTTCTTGAAGGTTGTGATGTGTGTCTTTTCCGGACTCAGTGCGAGGCTAAGCTGGTCGGCAAGAAGTTTGCTGACCAGTTCCAAGGCCTCCTTGGCCTGGCGTTCGGATTTGCAAAGCACGACGAAGTCGTCAGCGTAACGCACGAAGCGATAGCCGGCTTCTTCCAGCTTCCAATCCATGAGGTTCAGGGCAATATTGGCCAACAGTGGCGAGACGACTCCACCTTGTGGAGTGCCAATCCGCGTGGCTTGATACTTTCCTCCCTCCATAACGCCTGCCGAGAGAAACTTCTGGACTAATCTTAAGATGTTCCCGTCCGCCACGACCTTCGAGAGTTCCGTCATAATGGCGGAGTGCGAGAGGTTGTCGAAGAACCCGGAAATATCTGCATCGAGTACATGTCTGTACCCTTGCCGATGGAGTTCTTTGACTTTCTCGACTGCCTGGTGGCACCCTCGTTTTGGTCTGAAGCCATACGAGTGATCGTGAAACAGTTGCTCAAAAAGTGGACTGAGGAGCGACCTCAGAATTTCCTGTGCAACTCGATCTCGGACTGCTGGTATCCCCAAAGGTCGAAATTTTCCCGGAGCTTTTGGAATGTAGACTCGTCGTGCGGGCATAGGCTGGAAAGTTCCATCCTTAAGCTGACGCATGAGCGAATCGAGGTTCGCCTGCAGGTTCGCTTCGAACATGCCGACGGAAACCTTGTCGATTCCCGCTGCTCCCCGGTTACGCTTCACGGCAAGCCATGCAGCGAAGACGGTTTGAGGAGTGATCCTGCCTGTCAAGCTATGAGCTCTGACTATGCTTTTCACAGTCATCCCCTATCGTTGATTCTGTAGAGAATGCCTTGGCCGAACCTTGCGAAGGTGAGTCTGTTGGGACGTGTTCTTAGTGAGAATAAGCGACACACAAGGAGATCGTGAGCCCGGCCGCACTGTGGCCATAGAGTATTCCGACTGACTGCGTTCATGTGACTGACCTTTCAAGGAATCTTCCAAAAAACGGTTTTGGCTTTCATCGACGAGTCGACTACTCCGCCTCTGCTGCCATCCTTGAAACCCGAGCGGGACAGACCCCTTCCGGATACCTTCACGTACGCATTCCATTTCGGCTTAGCCTTATAGGTCAGCGTTACCTCGTTGGCCCTTTTTGCGGAGACCGCATGGGGACCTTGGAGGATGAAGTAGGACTTTCATTGGTTAATAGTGTTACCATTGCGTTCAGGCGATGTCGCTTATCACGCTACCGACCCTCCCCACGTAACCGTATGTCGTGGCGAGGAACGATGGATCCATCGTCAAGGCTTCAGCAAGCGGCGGAGCTTGGCCGTCGGTTTCCGCCAATGCGGCACCTCCCGAACTATCCTCACCCGGCCTCTTCGTCAAATTGGGTTACCCCGCATAGCTGGCTGCCTCCCTTCCCCCACTGAGTGGAGAAAGTTCTGGT
>JBBQSE010000330.1:0-9968 GCA_038214195.1 Planctomycetales bacterium | reverse complement strand
AAGAGTTCCATGTCCAGCGCGTTATGATGTGTTTCAAACGGACGCGCGGCAGCTCCCCCTGCGACAGCGTGCAGCACTGGCGTTTCGACCTCATAGAACCGCTGACTGCGAAGTGTCTGGCGGATCGAATCGATGATCTTCGAGCGTTGCAGCATCCGATCCAGCACGCCATCCGTGTAGATCAGATCCAGATACCGTTGTCGAATGAGAGTCTCTTCGTCTTTGAGGCCGTGAAATTTTTCCGGCGGCTGCGTGAGCGATTTGCAAAGGACCGTCAATTCCTTCACAAACACTGAGACTTCACCGGTATTTGTCCGCCGCACGAGGCCATCGACGCCAATGAGATCCCCGTCATCCAGCGCGCTCATGAGTTCCCACTGGGCCTCGGTCAGTTCGCCCTTCGAAAACAGTAATTGAATACGCCCGGTTTGGTCCTGAAGATCGACAAACCTGAGTTTTCCCGCTTTGCGCTTTCCTCGAATTCGCCCCGCGACCCGGACCGCTTCACCATCAATTCCAGACTCTGCAGGACAGCGTTCCCGAGCGGCTGCAATGGCGTCATGATTGTCAAATCGCTGGCCCCAGGGGTCATGCCCCAAAGCCTGGATTTTATCCAGCTTCTCCAGTCGAGCGATTTCGAAGCGGTCGGGTTTACTGCCTGTGGTCATGAACACACGATAGCCAATGCGAACCCAAAGCCCAGCGAGAATGTGGCCTGAGTACTGTTTTTGAGATGAGAGAGATGTTCAATTTGCGGCAGTTTCTGCCACCGCTGAGAATGAAACGGCGGATCTTGCTGGAAAGCGGCGTTTGGGTCAATGCCAGGATCTGTCCGACTTGTTTCAGAGTTTGTTGATTTGCCTGATTTCGTAATCTCCTGCGACATCAGCGATTGCCGATTTACCATCAGAAGCCCGGCTTCTCCGAGAAGCCGGGCTTCTTTCCAGGTATGGCACCTTCTGCCGTTCGCCTTAACTGATGAAGCAACTTATGCCAGAGATACCTTACCAGAAGGCCGCCAAAGAGTGCGATCTTCCATCGGAATTCATTAGCCGTCGTCGCCTGCTGCAGGTCATCGGCGCAGCGGGAATTGGAAGTGCCGTCCAGCATCCCGCTCTTGCCCAGGAAGCTGAGAAGAATGGTACATTCGCGAACGATCAAATTGCGAACGCCGAATGGGTCACCGGGATCAAGCTGTCAGATTCTGAACGCGAGGCACTGAACTCACATCTTCTGAAGGTTCAGAGTGACGCGGAGCAGATTCGCGAGGTCAGCATCGAGTGGGACACCATTCCGGCCGTCCGTTTCGATCCGGAGATCGCGGTGCCTGGTTCCAAAGTCCGGTGCGACAAAAGACCAGACTGGCTCTCGAAGCTGAACGAAGTCCCCGCAGCGAGTCAGCCTGTCGATGCCGAACCTGGCAACTACGCATTCCTGCCGGTTCGCGAGTTGGCTCGCCTCCTCCGCACCAAAGAGGTTACGTCGGTTCAGCTCGCTGAATTTTATCTTGATCGGCTGAAGACGCATGATCCGGTGCTGAATTGTGTCGTGACACTGACCGAAGATCTCGCGTTGGAACAAGCGCGACGGGCCGATGATGAACTGGCGGTGGGCCATGATCGCGGTCCGCTGCATGGTATTCCCTGGGGCGCGAAGGATCTGATTGCAGTGTCCGGATACGCGACAACATGGGGCGCGCCGCAGTTTCGGAATCAGTATCTGAGGCAAACGGCCGCAGTGGCGCAGTGCCTGGAAAAAGCCGGTGCTGTGCTGGTTGCTAAACTGTCACTCGGCGCGCTGGCCATGGGTGACGAATGGTTTCTGGGACAGACGAAGAATCCGTGGAATCCGGCGCAGGGCTCAAGCGGATCGTCAGCCGGTTCCGCATCAGCCGTCGCGGCGGGCCTCGTTCCATTCGCGATCGGCAGCGAAACGCTAGGCAGCATTATTTCACCGTCAAAGCGGTGCGGCGTGACCGGCTTGAGACCAACATTTGGGCGTGTCTCCCGCGCGGGCTGCATGACGCTTTCGTGGACAATGGACAAGCTGGGCCCACTTGCTCGCACGGTGGACGATTGTGGCCTGGTGCTGGCAGCCATTCAGGGCGCGGATTCCGAAGATCCAACAACCGTCGATCGCTGGTACTCATGGCCGGTCACCGCAGATCTTTCCAAATTGCGAATCGGACATGTCACAAACGCTCCAACATCGGAATCCGAACAGACCGCGCTGGATGCCCTGAAAGCGCTCGGTGCCAGTATCGTCAATGTCGCACTGCCGCGTGAATTCCCGGAATGGGCGCTGACGGCCATGCTGGATGTCGAAGCCGCCGAGTCATTTCATCGGCTTGCGGACACCAACAATCTGGATGGCATCAACGCCTGGGGCGACATCTTTCGTCGGGCTCACTTTATTTCCGCGATCGACTTTTTGCACGCTCAACGTGCGCGCTACAAACTCATGGTCGAGATGGCGAAAGTGTTCGAACAGGTTGATCTGTACGTGGGTGGCGGCGATCTGGGCATTACAAATCTGACTGGTCATCCGATGATCGCACTGCCCGTCGTAATGAAGCAGATTGAGCCGCAGCCGAGGCCCATTTGCTGCACGCTCACCGGCAACCTCTACGATGAAGCAACGTTGCTTGCCGTGGCGCAACAGATCGAACTCCATGTCGATGTCGTTAAGTTTCGACCGAAGCCGTTTTCCGAGTGACCTCGTCGATACATTCAATCGCAACGTCACACAGCCGATCGATCAGGTCGAGCGGCATGGCCGGGGCTGGCATCAGGACGACAACATCACCCAGCGGTCGCAAAATCACGCCGCGTCGCCGCGCGGCCAGTGTGACCTGATGGCCGGTTCGATGTTTTGCGTCGAATGGTAGCAACCCATCGCGGTCGCGAACGAGTTCAATCCCGATCATCAATCCCTTCTGGCGAATCTCACCGACATGCGGATGATCGTTGAGCGCTGCGAGTCGAGAAGCAACGCGCTCCGCCGCCGCCGCAACATTGTTCAGCACCTCGTTGTCCTCAAACAACTGCAACGATGCCATGCCCGCAGCGCACCCTAGCGCGTTTCCTGTGTAAGTGTGGCCGTGGAAGAACGTACGGCCCTCGGCGGGATGTCCGAGAAACGCCGCATAAATCCGATCGGTCGTGAGCGTCGCCGCCACCGGCAGGTAGCCACCGGAAATTCCCTTCGCCAGACACAGAAAATCGGGGCGGACGTCTTCCTGCTCGCAGGCAAACAGAGTACCCGTGCGGCCGAATCCAACAGCGACCTCGTCAGCAATGAGCGGGATATTAAGTTCATCACACAACTGCCGCACATGCCGCAGAAATCCAACCGGATGCACCAGAATCCCCGCCGCGCCCTGGACGATCGGCTCCATGACGACGGCGGCAATTCGATCCCGATGCTGCCCCATGAGACGCCCGACCTCTTCGAAGCAAAACGCCAGCCACGATTCTTTCGTGTGCCCAACCGGCACCCGCGTCGCAACAGGTGAGGGTGTGGTAAGCGTCGGGAAAAGCAGGTGCTTGTAGCACCGATGAAACAAATCGATGCCGCCGACGCTGACTGTCCCCAGCGTATCACCATGGTACGCGTTGCCGATGCACAGGAACGTATCGCGGTCTTCCGAGCCTTCAGGTTTCTGACGGTGGTACTGGTACGCCATCTTCAGGGCGACTTCGACCGCCGTCGCGCCGCTGTCGGAATAGAAGACCTTGTTCAATCCTGCAGGAGCCCGCTGCACCAGTGCGCGTGCCAGTCGGATTGACGGTTCGCTGGCCAGTCCGAGCGACGTGGTATGAGCCACTTTCCGCAGTTGCTGCTGAACGGCCTCATCAATGGCCGGAACCGTATGCCCATGAACATTGCACCACAGAGAAGAAATGCCGTCCAGATACCGATGCCCTTCGACATCAATCAGATCGAAGCCTTCGCCTCGGACAATTATCGGAGCTCGTTCTTCCGCCCACGCCGACATCGGAGTAAACGGATGCCAGACGTGTTCGTTGTCCCATTGGCGGAGTTCATCTGCACTGGCGTTCAGAAATTCAGGAGCTGGCATGATTATTGTTCTACACTAACTGCCCGGCCCGGACAATTCCGCCCTGCATCACGGCAATGAATCGACTGCGGTCTTCGAGGATGCGGATGTCGGCCAGCGGATCGCCATCGACAATGAGAAAATCGCCGAGTTTACCCGCCTCGACCGTTCCGATCTCGTCACTGCGCCCCAGAATCTTCGCCCCGTTCTTTGTGGCACAGGTGAGCACTTCCAGCGGCGTGAATCCCACATAATTCACGAAGAAGGAAAGTTCCCGGGCATAATCTCCATGTGGATTCCAGGCGAATCCATAGTCGCCCCCCATGCCCAGACAACCACCAGCGCGGAGGATACGACGAGCGCTTTCGGCACCGCCGTCGAGTGTTTCCTGATGCCCATCGAGGACTTTCCGGGACATGCCGTATTGCGGACCAAGCTCCAGACTGGCAAATTCAAAGTAAAGCGCCGGTACGCACGGAACATCGCGTGCCAGCAGCAGATCCAGGCATTCATCGTCCATAAACGTCCCGTGTTCAATCGCGTCGTAGCCCGCCTTAAGCGCGTTCTTGATGCCGTCCGTCGCGCGGCAATGTCCGGTCACTTTCATTCCATGATTATGAGATGTGGCGACGACAGCGTGCATTTCTTCAAAGGTCATGCAGAGCGTGTGATGGTCGTTGGTGTCCGGCGCGGCGGCGTCTCCGGTCGGATACGTCTTCACCCATTCGACGCCATCCTTCACCAGCTTGCGAACAGCGGCGCGGGCTTCAACAGGGCCGTTGATGAGCAGCACCAGACCTTCCATACCGATCTTGCGAAAATCTGGATTCCAGTCCATCAGGCCACCAACGCCACAGATTTCACGTCCGCTGGATGCCATTCTTGGCCCGACGCAGATATCGGCGTCAATCGCCCTCTTCAGCCAGACGTCGATGTTAAACAGACTGCCTCCGCTGCGTGCCGCCGTGTAGCCACATTCGAGGGCCAGTTTCGCATTGGCTGCCGCAAGCAGCGTGACGTATTCAACCGGATACTTGATGTCCAGGTCTTCCAGCGCGGCGACATTGAAGTATGTTGAGTGGAAGTGGGCTTCAATGAGCCCCGGCATGATGGTGCCGCCATTGGCATCGATCATGCGGGCCTGCGGATCAACCGCCGGAGCCGCCTTTGCCGCGCCCGCGTACGTGATCCGCCCGTCATCGACGATCACGACGGCATCCGGAACCGGCGGGCCACCGTTGCCATCAATCAACTGGCCGTTACGAATGACTGTTATGCCTGGCTGATGCTTCATTGTAATTGTATTAACGGGGAATGAGGCTCTTAGGCGAGCGGCGAAAACGAGACGGCCAAATATGTGACCTTGACGAAAGAATCCGACCTGAGACAGGTCGGACTACGTAGGCAGATCTGTCCTCAGATCTGCAACCTTTAGCATGATCAATGGCAATCGGCCCGGTCGGCTTGCAGTTTTGCCGAAGATAATACCGTTCGCGCCGATCACCTTAACACAAGTCAGGTATCGAACGTTCAAGAAGTGTCGAGACTGAAATCAGCCGCAGAGCGTTAGCTCACGGTTTTCACAGAACCGGACGCTAGCGCGTTCCGGCTGAGAAGACAATGATAAACCGCTCGCATTACGCGAACAAATCCATCACCGCATCGTACTTCACCATCTCACGAGGCTGGTTCAGATGGTTGAGAACCGTGCGACGCGGGTAGAGTCCGACGGCATGATAGATGGACGCCAATAGTTCGCCGGGATGGACAGGATGATCCGCCGGAGCGGACGCCGTTTCGTCCGATTTTCCGTGAGCATATCCGCGTTTCATGCCACCGCCGGCGACAACGCCCGTGTAGCAATATGGCCAGTGATCGCGACCATCGTCCGAGTTACTGTTGCCCGACGTGCTGACTCCGCGTTTCGGACTGCGTCCAAATTCTCCCACAGCGATCACGAGGGTTTCCTTCAACAGGCCTCGTTCGTCGAGATCTTCCAGCAGAGTCGATAACGCGGCGTCCAACATTGGAGCGGACTGGTCCTTCATCCGCTTTGACAGCCCCGAATGGACGTCCCACGAATGGTTGTCGCTGTTGGCGACCTTTGGCCAATTGACTTCGACGACTCGCGTGCCCGCTTCCACAAGGCGTCGAGCCAGCAGACAGCTCTGGCCGAACGTATTCCTGCCGTATTTATCACGCAGCCCGTCGGATTCCGCGTTCAGATTGAAAGCTTCGCGGGCCTGCCCCGAAAGCACCAAGCCGAGCGCCTTATCGTAGTATTCATTCAGAGCGTAATGTTCGACGGCGCGATCGATCGTTTTCATTCCGGCATTCACGGTATCTCGCAGTGACGCGCGGCGCTGCAGTCGATCCAGCGGGACGTCCTGACGCAGTGTCAGATCGTCAACACGGATGCGATCCATCTTCGCCATGTCCATGTCATCGCCGGCGGGGTACAGATAATACGGGTCATAAGCGCGACCCAGGAATCCGGCGGTGCCCGCTTTGCCGATGACATTGCTTTCCTGCAGCGGACGTGGCATCATCACAAAGGGCAGCATGGGTTTCTGCAGCGGCTTCAGTTTCACGATGTTGGAACCAAAATTCGGGAAGTCTTTGGGACTTGGTGGTTCCAGCTGACCGGACGGACTGACATTGTCCGCAGTGTAGCCAGTGAGCATCTGATAAATCGCGGCGGTGTGATTGAAGAGTCCAATCGGTGTGTAGCTGAGTGACCGAATCAGCGTCGCGCGGTGAATCTGCTGAGCCAGCTTCGGCATCAGTTCCGTGAACTGAACTCCCGGGATGGTCGTGTCGATGGGTGCGAACATACTTTTCACGTTGTCCGGCACGCCCGTTTTTGGATCCCACAAATCCAGGTGGCTTGGTCCGCCCTGCAGATAAAGCATGATGACGCTTTTTGCGGCACCATATCCTTTGCCGCCGTATCGAGCTTCCTCGTCACTGACTTCGGCCCCACGCGCGGAATTCTGCAGCAGAGTCGGGAGGCTCAGACCCGCCAAGGCGGAACTTCCCACTCGAAGGATCGCTCGACGAGAAAATCCATCACACGTGTCTTTTCCATAACGACCAGGGATCACAAGCATGGAGAACTCCTGAATTCAGCGGGGTGGGTGTGTTGTCCGGGCAGGGAAATTGGGCACAATCTGCATAGCATTCCGTTTACCGGGGCACCGCAGTGTAAATAGATTCATTATTGCCGTCACGCGAATTCCGACGCCTGAATGGCCAACAGCTCGAAGTTTTCTCAATAAAATACGCAGATCGCGAAGAAGTTGAGTCCCGCAGATTCGGAGAATTGGTTGGGGGGTATCGGTTGAGCCATCGATTGGGCTGCCTAGAATAGGCCGCCATGCAGGACGGTCAATCGAGTGAGTGTTGCTGAAACCTTACGCCGTCAATGCAGTTGTCGCCGCCAGTTTCGTCCGGCGGAATCGCGTTAAAATCAGAAGGAATCAACGACATGCCATACACATTGCCCGCATTGCCGTACCCGGTCAATGCCCTCGAGCCTCATATTGATGCTAAAACGATGGAGATTCACCACACCAAGCATCACCAGGCCTACATCAACAACGTGAACACGGCTTTGCAGGGTTCACCGCTGGCTGACAAGCCGATTGATGATCTCATGCGTGAATTGAGTTCCGTGCCCGAAAATATTCGGGCGGCTGTTCGTAACAATGGTGGCGGTCACGCGAATCACTCGCTGTTCTGGACGGTCATGTCACCAACTGGTGGCGGCGCACCCAGTGGCGACCTCGAAACCGCAATCAATGCGGCGTGTGGCAGCTTCGATGCGTTCAAGGAACAATTCGCCAAAGCTGGTGCAACGCGCTTTGGCAGCGGTTGGGCGTGGTTGAGCGTTAAGGCCGATGGTTTACTCGTCGTTGAAAGCACGGCCAATCAGGATACGCCGCTGTCTGAAGGACGAACGCCAATTCTTGGACTGGACGTCTGGGAACACGCGTATTACCTGAACTATCAGAATCGCCGACCGGACTACATTGGCGCATTCTGGAACGTCGTGAACTGGGCTGAAGTCGCTCGTCGCTTTGCCGCTGCGAAGGGCTAGGACTCAGACGAACATGGATTGATGGGTGGCCGGGGTTGGAGAGCGACAGCTCGAAACCCCGGCTTCCTTCGCGCAGCTCATCTCAGATCAGTTCAGCCCCGTCACCCAACGCCCTATCCTTCAAGCTTTCATTGACATGAACGGAATCCCAATGCCATCGCCTATTTGTCGTGGGCTGACTCTTCCTGCTTGTTGCTGTCTCTGTGTCCTTGGCATCGTGATTTTCTCGCCCCAGACTCGTGGCGAAGAACTCAGCCGTGAAGCTATCGTGTCGCGTGTTCGCGGCGATATCGAATTCTTCGCGTCTGATGATCAGGAAGGCCGAGGCGTCGAGACGAAGGGGATTGAGCGTTCGGCAGAACGTATCATGGCGGAGTATCAGAAATTCGGCCTGTTGCCGGGAATGCCCGAGGGTTCGTACCGTCAGCCGTTTGAAGTAACGCTCGGCGATGTTGTCATCAGCGAAATCTCGCACGTCAAATTGACGGCTCCGGACGGATCGACGATCGACCTGAAACTCGGTGATGAGTACCAGCCGATTCGACGGGGGAAAAACAGTGAAGCGAGTGGAGGGCTGGTTTTTCTGGGATATGGCATTACTTCCGAAGAAGACACCTACGACGACTACGCCGGTATCGACGTTGAGGGAAAAATCGTCGTCGTGATTCGCCGTGAACCGCAAAGCTACGATGGAGGCGCGTTCAAAGGAACCGCGACGACATCCAACGCTTACATCGATCGCAAACTCGAACTCATGTCAAAAGCCAAAGCGGCCGCTGTCCTGTTTGTGAACGACTATGCCAGCTGCCCAACGCCGGAAAAAGACGAACTGGCGACACCATCCAGCTTCGGCAACGATGGTGATACGCTGCCTTTCGCACACGTGAAACAGGCAGTCATTGATCGCATCCTCACCGCAACGCCACTGAAGACTTCCGACGGCAGTTCATTCTCCAGCCTCAGGGAAGTGGAACAGTACATCGACACAAACCTGAAACCCGTCTCGCAGGAACTCACTGGCTGGACTGCGAACGTCGCGACGAAGTTTCAGGCCAATACCGTCACCGCGTATAATCTCATCGGAATCATCGAAGGCGAAGGTCCGCTGTCCAATGAGACGATTGTGATCGGCGGACACTACGATCATCTGGGATTTGGTGGCTTTGGATCTCGCACACCAAACCGACGTGGCGAGATTCATAACGGCGCGGACGACAACGCCTCGGGCACAGCGGCGGTAGTTGAACTGGCGCGACGAATCGCATCCGGCCCCAAACCCAAACGCCGCATGATTTTCATTTGCTTCTCCGGCGAGGAACGTGGACTGATCGGGAGCAACTATTACGTCAAACATCCTGTCGTCCCGCTTGCGGATACTGTGGCGATGCTCAACTTTGACATGATCGGCAACCTGAAGAACAACGTCGTCGACGTGAACGGCGTCGGTTCGGCGATGGAGTTTCGCAACATCGTGCTCAACGCGGACAAGGCGACTCCGATTAACATCTCAATTATCGACAGCGCGTTCGCCGGCAGCGATCATTTGCCGTTCTATCAAAACAGCATCCCGGTCATGTTCTGCTTCACCGGCATGACTTCCATCTATCACACGCCGGACGACGATTTCAAAACACTCAACATCGAAGGGGCCGTTTCGGTCATCGACTATTCAGAACAGCTCCTGCGGGGAATTGACGGCTTGGAAAAACCACCCACCTTTGTATCGACTCAGCCTCGCAACCGACGAGCGGCCGTGCGTTCTCCATATTTGGGCATTCAGCCCGACCTCGCGGCAAGCGGAACTGAAGG
>JBBQSE010000329.1:0-9981 GCA_038214195.1 Planctomycetales bacterium | reverse complement strand
ATCCATGGCGATCCACTCCCAGCTTATTCCAGATTCACGTCACACAATGCACCCAGTCTGACTTGGAAATCTACTCCCCGCTATCCCAGTTCTCCGGTAATTCCTTTCCTGCCCCTCGCCTTATAGACATTGCGGAGTCGGTGCGCTTCGTCGATCACGACCAGATCCCACGGAATGGCCGTCACTTCAGCGGCTTTGGAGCGGGCGAACTGGTAGGAGCAGATCACGACCTGATTCAATTGTTGAAACGGTGACGGCATCGTTCGCGACATTTCGCGAAAATTCTTCGATTCCAAAATGACCGACGGAATGAAGAACTTGTCGGCCAATTCACTGCTCCACTGTTTTCGGAGCGATGCGGGAACGATGATCAGAATGCGGCGTTTCTTTTCGGCCCAGAGCTGGCTGATGACGATCCCAGCTTCAATGGTTTTCCCAAGGCCAACTTCATCGGCGAGAATCGCTCCTCTCGAAAGCGGCGAACGGAACGCGAAGAGAGCGGCATCCACCTGATGCGGATTCAAATCCACGGTAGCGTTGCTGAGCGACTGAGCGAGTTTGTCTGCCTGATCGGCCCCGACTCGTTTGGTCAGTTCAAAAGCAAAGTATTTGGAATGGCACTGAGTGAACGGCATCACCTCGTTTGCGGCGATGACAGGAGCGAACCGAATTGCCGTCAGTCCTGTATCAGAGACCGCGTCACTGGATGTTCCGCTGGCGCGCTCATCCGCTGCCGCTGCTGAAGTTGTTCCGTTCATACGGAATCCTTCGTGCGGTACTTGAGCCCGATTCTGGAGCGGTTAGAGCGTAAATTCATTGGTGAGTGGCGTCCTTACGGGGATGTTAGCATGGTTGTCGCCTGGGTTGAATCGTACACATCATCGAATTGAGTCTTGTATTGAGAAGGCTGGGCGGTTGCTGCGTTTGTCTGATGCGTGACGGAAGGCAGGGAAGGAAATCGCAGCCATTGTCAGACGCTTCGGCATGTGGCAAATTGCTGCGGCGTGGACGAACAGCCTGATGAGCCAGCTTCGGCAAATCCTGATACTTCTGGGATCAATCTGGACGGTCCGATCTACGGAATTCCTTGGCCAGCAAATCGGCTCACCTACGGCCAAATGCGAACGCTGCGGCAGATCAGCAAGGACGTGCGATTGCCAATCACGCAGTTGCTGAAAGATGCGGTAGATCTTTATCTGAGCCTACTACAGCGGGAGTTGCGGGCAGCGATGATGCTGGAGCAGGACCGGCAGGTTGATGAAGTAGAAGCAACTGACGACGATCAAACGAAATTGGTTTCTCCAACTCCGGCGGATTACGATGCTCCGGAGCTCCGGGACGAAAACAACCCGACTGGCAAAATGCCAGCGTCGATCCGTCATGAGAAAACAAGAATGATCGCCGAGCGCACGAGCGAACCTGAGACAGATCTGGAGCCGGAGGTTGTTGAGCCATCGGGGCCGAAAACTCAACGCAGTTTCATGTTTTCCGGGGAGTAGAAGGCTTCGCCGCCGACTTTTGCCCTGACCTTTGCATAAAGTCGCAGTGCGGCGGCGGCTCAAAAAACGGCTACAATTCAATTCATTTCGCTGGTCGGTCGATGCGACCGAACTGTTTCGGCGTCGGAATCTTCAACGCTTCGGTGTGCGCCACCGACGCAGGTTCGGGCTGTAGCTCTCGACGCGCAGGTGTGTCGGACCGACGCAGGCAAGACAACTTCGGTTTGACGCTTCGGTCGTGACCACCAATGTGATGGAGAGGATCTGTTGGCCAGTCCGTTCGATGTGACGGGTGCGGGTCCAAAACGAAAGCGCATCTGACTCAGGACGGTTAATCCTTGGTCACAAATTTTGCCCTTCGCAAGCGTCCAGGCGTTGCCCAGCGCAATCATCTTGACTACGCCTTTGACTTCCCCCAACTGCCATCGGTGGATTGCACCGCCGCGAGTCAAGCACGAACCGTAGGTGCCGAAGTCAATGCAACCGACCGCAGTTTGAAAACCGACGAAATGTGGGCGGTGAGTCACACCGCCGCAGTTAGCGGAGTCGGCGTTTGCCGCGCAGGCGGCGACCGACGCAGGTAACGTTGGTCGGCTTGCGCGCGTTGGTCGTTTTCACCTCTGCGTGAATGGCGATTCGCAAAGTCGCTGAAGTTTGTCCAACCGCCTGCGCGAAGAGCTGCCTCTCGTGCGCAGCGGTCGAGGTGACCGTACCGAATTGAGCCCTCGGGTCACGCAACCTCCCCGCCAGTCAGCAAAGCAACTGGAAACCGGCCATTTGTCTCCGCCGCGTGTAGGGGCACTTTTTCAATCCACGGTTGCGTTGGTCGCCTCAGCCCCGCGGACATTCTGGTCTGTCTTCCCAATGAGCGCTACTCATACCCCGAAGAAATTAGGCCGATTCCTCGATAAGGAGTCGTTTCGCCATGTCGAGCTTGAACGATCCGTATGGAGTAATGTAATTCTGAATCAACGTGTACCGTGTCCGGTTCAACCCTAAACCCGAAAGCGCGCCCGGGCTAGGTTCTGTTTCTAAACCGTAATTGCGTGATATTTGGAATTTTGGGAGGGTACGGTTTTCTTCACGATTTGAGAAGGAAGCCACGGATGGCACGTCATCGCTTAACGGATAGTCAGTGGGAGTTGATTGAGGGATTGTTTCCGGAACCGGCGGCAACAGGTCGTCCTCCGACCGACCCTCGGCAGATGATGGACGGAGTTCTCTGGCGGTTGAGAACTGGGGCTCCGTGGCGAGATCTTCCGGAAGAGTTTGGTGCGTGGGAAACGGTTTACAAACACTTTGATCGCTGGAACTCGGATGGCACGCTGGACACGATCAAACGGACTCTACTGACAAGGATCGTTGATGACGATCGTATCCACAGCGACCTGTGGTGTGTTGACGGGACTGTTATTCGAGCGGCTCGCTGTGCTGGTGGCGGCGGAAAAAAAGGGATCCAGAAGAACCCGAAGATCACGCTTTAGGCCGTTCACGAGGCGGTTTTTCCACGAAAATCCATGTCGTCTGCGATGCAGAAGGCTGTCCAATTCACTTTGAACTATCCCCCGGGCAGGCTCACGAAAACACATCACTGGTTGATTTGCTCAACAACATTGACGAGGAAATGACGAACGGCGAAGGCCAGCCCGTCGCATGGCCCGCTGCCATCGCTGGCGACAAAGGTTACCGGGCGCACTGGATTGATGAGATGTTTCTTGCGATGGGTGTGACTCCAGTTATTCCGTCAAAGGAAAATGAAGACCGCGACGCTCGACCAGTGGTGTTTGACAAGGAACGATATCGACAACGCAACATCGTCGAACGACTGATCGGTTGGCTCAAAGAATGTCGCTGCGTCTTCGCCATATTCGAAAAGACGGCCATCAACTTCGCCGGAATGATCAAAATGGCCTTCATCCAGCGATACCTCAGAATCCTCGTCGAATGACTTTAGAAACAGAACCTAGACGACGGCCTAATGATCGAGGTGGGCGCTTACCTGGCAATGAATGCGTTACGGTACGAAGTAGTCCGTCTGTGATCCCTCTCGCTGCAAGTCTTGAAGCCGAGACAAAGGGGAGTTCCTTAGTTCTGAACGAGTCGAAGAAAATGTGATACCCCTAGTTTTTTGTCGAACGACTGCCTCAGGAAACGGCTCGATGTGTCGGAGACGTTCTGTATAACGTTTAGTTTGGACATCATCTTTGCCAAATTCAATTCCTACTGCCGCTTTCGGCACCTCCACTAACGAGTCCTGCGCTGCGACGGGGGACTGTCCGGACGCCGCAGGCTGCATGGAATGAATTGTCATCAACGCTTCATACCAGACGTCTGCTTCGGGCCCTGCGTCGTACAATCTCAGATAGCCAAAGCAAGTGTTGAAAACGTCAATCGCCAGGGCCAGCTGATCGACCTTGTTTTGGAATTCCTGCACACTGACTTTATGTACCTCGCTCAATTTGATCCATGCCGTTTGAAGAGCGCTGAAGGAAGTGAGATCAGTATTGTACTGGGCATGCTTTGTATCAAACTCCATCCTTTGATTAAGAAGTAACTCCACCGCAGATGTGTTAGCCGTGAAGCGTTTCTCGAACGCTGCAAGACGCATTTGATATGAGGCTTTGTGCGATTCAAGTGCCGCTCTTTTCTCACGCACTCCACGATTGATACTATTGTGGAATGCAGCCTCGCCCTCCCATATTCGTTTATCGACCCCTGGCGGGGCGGTAATTATCAAGTCGCCCGTCGCGAGAAAATGGTCGGCATACGGTCTTATGGCGGTCTGGTTGGAAAAGTTCTGAAAGTAACTTGCATAAAACTTGACCTGGCTATTCCAACGTGTTACTTCGTCGTTGTACGATTTTATTTCGGCAACAAGCTTAATTCTCTCTGATTCGATTAGTTTATCCTCGTCTTCCAGCCAGCGCAGTTCATCAGAAACTATTTTCTCAAAAGCTATGTTCGCCTGGTTCTGTGCCTCTAGCCGTTTCGCTTCTTCCGTAAGCTCAGCCAGAAGGACCAGTTGCTCTTTTCGTTTTGTCTTTAAATCATCTTGTTCACGATCCAGGGCGACACCGGTTGCGAGTATGGTGGCATATGTCGCCTTGTAATTGTCGGTCAAAATGGGCAGCACTTCTCTGCAAAATGCAAGCTTTGCCGCCTTGTCTTCGGCAATTGCGGCATCGTCTTCTCCAGGATCGCTCAACCCAAATACAAGTTTTAGGACGATCGCAGACTTACTAGTTTGGGTCAAAACTGCTTCTAGAGCGTACCTGAGCTTTTCGTCCTTTGTCAGCTTCTTAATACCGGCCTTTATTAACTTATTCTTGAGCGGTTTTACTACCCGCTCTACCAGTGAACCCGCAAGATCGTTTGTTGCCGCGGCAGCCTTAGGCTCCTGCGCGCGAGTACAATCGACCAGTAGAAAAGTGCCGAGGATGAAAGTACCGAGGATTTGGAACCGAAAGTAGTTGGTTGAAACCATTGGGTAAAGTCCTATTTGGGATGTTGCAGCAGAAGGCCACGCGAAGAAGATGTGGTCGTGTATGGTAACCCCACGTAACTCCTGGTGGACGCTGAATGAGAAGAAATTTCGCGACATGATTGACTTTTCACTGAGGAAGAGAAGACCGCACCGCCTTTTGTTTCTCCGCTTAGGGCGGATGCGATCTGGCCAATGCGCACAACTTTCGACCTGAAAATCCTGAAATGCCAGTGTTTCCCACATTACCAATTAGCAAAAGTCATAGTACAGGAGCGGATCAAGCGTCTAATGCAGCTTCAGGTCCGGAAAAACGCAGCTTTTCGGGCGCACCGTGCAGATCGCACCCCTTAGGGCTCCTGCTGAACTGACTTTCCTCAGTATTGGATGTCGCACGACGGCGACGACAGTTCCGGGATAACGCAGGCTGGCCAAATCCCGTCGGCGTGTTCATCTCGCCGCAAGGTGGATCAGCTCCTGTACGAGCCGTCAGGTAACGGTGGCCGCGTCCGATGTAGAATTCGTCGATGGCGATCTGCCGCACGTCCTTCAACCGGGGACGCGAGTAGTGACGACGAAGTTGCTCCTTCTGAATGTCCTTGACGATGTCCCAGCTCACCTCCAGATGCTCCGCAACATCGTTGATCGTCATTTGCCGAGACAGCTCCAAAACGTACCGCGCGAACGCGCGGGTGAACGTTCGACGAAGGGGCCTTCACGCCCCACGCGCCAACCATGACGCTCTCAAGCAACAAGGAGTCCGAGAAATCGTTGGCTTGACGACGCGACACGTCCAAAAGCGTTCTCAAAACGTATCTTTTGTCAATTCAGGCCAGAGTAAACGTCACCTCAACAGCTGCGCCATCAAATCGACAACAACGCGGTCCTAGCCGTCGAGGCCCTCGTTCAGAGTGCGCCCTTGCGACACAGGAGGGCGTGTCCTGAGTCAGATTTGTACCACCCATCGAAGCTTCGATCCAACAGACCGAAAACTGCGACCTGATGCCCGATCCTGTTCCGGCGAGACCGACCGACGCGACTTCCCAACCAGCCGTCCACTGCTCCGGTCACACTCTCCTGTGCAGTTTTAACTGGAGGCGTTTCACCACGAACTCACGATCATCCTTGCCGCTTCGCCACAGGGAATACGTCGTCGTTGTGACTGCGCATTTTGATGGCCGTTTGAGCCTTCGCAATTCAAATTGTTGGCTGCTCCGGCGTGTCGGACCGGAGCAGGTAACTGTGCCGGCGAGATGCGGAACAACAGGTCGTGGTCTACATGCTCGACCGAGGTATTGTGTGCCCCGTGATTCGCCGCCGAATCGTCGCAGAGTCGTCTGCCAAACTGGATGTGCCTGATGAACGGCTAGACGGGGCCAGTAGGCGTTCTGCGAATTCAATGCGGCCGCAGTATGTCTCGGAGACGTTTGGCCTTCGGATCGGCTATACTATTCGTCCGTGCAGAGCCGTAACTGCGCGTGCTCCGATTAATGCCTTCTTGGACGCCCAAGGATATCTGGACCGTGAACGAAGACTCTGGCTTCGATGTGTTCCTCAGCCACAACAGCAAGGACAAGGCGGTGGTGCGGCCGTTGGCGAAGCGATTGCAGGCGGATGGCTTGAAGGTATGGTTCGATGAATGGGTGCTCAAGCCCGGCGACAGCATCCTGGCGAAAATCGACGAAGGGCTGGAGCACTCTCGCGTGCTGGTGCTCTGCATGTCAGCCCAGGCTTTCGGGTCGGACTGGGCGCAATTGGAGGCCGGAACGTTCCGGTTTCGCGACCCACTGAATCGGGAACGCCGCTTGATTCCCCTGCGGCTCGACGACGCCCCCATCAAAGGCTCCCTGGCGCAATTCCTATACATCAACTGGGGCCCGGCAGACCGCGAGCAGGAGTATGCGAAGCTCCTTGAAGCTTGTGGCCATCCGGCCAATTGGCCTCACTGCTACGATGTGCCCGGCCAAGCACTCAACGCACATCTTAAAGGCTTGGTTGAAATGTTTTCTTCGTCAGCGGCGTCTGGTGCTTACATGCGACGAAAGGCTTTGATCGTTCCCGATAACCTGGAGATAGATGACGTAGAGGATTGGCTTGCAAATCGCTGTTCTGATCATCTTGGCGCCCGCATAACGGTCGTTCTTGGAGAGTATGGCTATGGAAAGACTACGCTCTGCCTGCGTGTTGCAAGCAAGCAGGCAGAGCAGTTATTGGCAGGCACGGCTAGCATCGTGCCAGTGTATCTATACCCAACCAAAGAAATCCTCGAACAGACTAGCGTTTCATATGCCGAGCGGCTTGCTCCTTTCGTTCGCCCCGCAGTTGGGGCGGTGACTCTGACTAGGATTCTGCAGAGCGGCCATGCATCGGTATTTATTGACGGCCTGGACGAGATTCTTGGCTCATTGTCTCAGGCTGAAAGAATCCATCTGGTTAAAAGCCTGATCAGCACGCCACTGGCACAAGGCAACTGTGTTGTTCTCACGTGCCGAACGCATGTTTTCGAGACTCTTGGTGAAGCTCAGTCTCTGGTCGCGGGGCTTGATACCCCTCAACGCCAGATGATTGATCGCACCGCTGATGTCGTTGAACAACTCCTCCGCGGACTCAAGAAGAAACGGGACGCCCAAGACGATCTGGCGAAGGTCATTCTGCTGAAATGCTTGTCAGATGAGGATCTTGAAAGCTACATGCGTCGAACGGACTGCGCAACGGAATGGGATCGTACAAAATCTGTTCCCGGCGTCATAGAACTTGCACGCCGTCCCGTTCTCCTTTACTTGATTGGAAAGCTTGCGGCCAGTTTACGGGAAAATACGGCGGAGGAGATGCTCCGAGATGAGACGCTCTCCGTGTCGGCTTTGTATGAATTGGCTATCAGGACATGGATGCGTCGAGACTCGGCGTGCTGCAATTTGTCGGAAGCCGACGTGTTTGAATTGCTAGAGGCCAAGGCGATGGAATTCTGGCATGACGCTTTCCGCCGGCCGACGCTTCTTGGAAACCAAAGCCCTTTTACCCGCCGCGTCCATCAGTGGAGGAACACTGTTACGCGGTTGAAGCATCTCGTCCCGATGCTTGAACGGGCTGGATTGCTTTCGAATCACAATTCCAGCCATGGAGTTCCATTCCTTCACTACTCCTTTCTGGAGTTCTTTTTGGCCCGCGCAGTGGCTGCTCAAGTATGCTCATTCGACGCTTCAATTCTCGCGATGCTCAACCTGGTGGCGATGTATACGGTAAACCAGTTCTTGGTGGAGCAGATTCTCTCAACACATTTGGTGGAAAATCAACGAAGCCAAAGCAAGAACCTCCCAAAGAAGAAGCTTGGCAGAACCTACGTAATGACCCGCCCAGTGAATGGCAGGGAGTTCAGGGCATTTCTTGAATCCTCGGGTTGGAGAGACGGGGGGGCGCTTTGGGGATACTCACCGTCCCGGGCTGGGGGATCTGGAGTAAGACCGCTTGAAGGCATGGAGATTGAGGATTTTGAATGGGGAACCCCTGACAACATGGGAGATGAAGCAGTCACAAATATTTCATGGTATGACGCGTGCCTGTTTGCGAAGTATTTCGGGGGGCGACTTTGCTCTCCGGATGAGGTTAATGCAGCGAAGAGCAACTCTCGCGCCGTTACCTGGGAATGGACATGCAAGTGGCATGACTACGGGCGTTCACTGATGGCTGTTCAATCTCGAGATGGTGGAGTTGGCGGAGCAAATCCCGATGTTCGAGATTCGTGCCTCGGTTTTCGGATAGCTTGGCGTGAAGACCTGCAGGCAGACTGACACATGCGGTGAGGAACTCAAGCAGGCCATCCTCACCGGCATCAACTCGGACGAGTTTCCCTGCTGCACCGCAGAGTTGCGTTTCAAGCGGCTCAAGGAGCAGATCATCCGCCTCTACGAAGGCCGGATGCTGATGCGGTTCAACGCACTCCGCGAGACGCAGCAACTGCGGTTGTCCGGAGCGTTCAAGCGGATCGCTGCTTCGGTCACATCGACCGACGCAGCGAAACACCTGGCGCGTGCGCGCGTCGGTCGCCCAGACCGAAGCAGTTTGGCGTTCAGCCATGTCGTAACGGTCTTCAGCAGGAATTGTCACGGAAAATCACTGGCGGGATGCCGAGCATTCCCGAAGCCAATGCCATGTCTCTCTGCGTGGATCCACAACTCAGTTGCGGTCCTTTACGCAGCGCAGAGGAATGGCGGAACACAGGGTTGACCTAAATTTCGGCCCAATCCGTGTCACTATTACATGAAGGGAACTGATAGCCATCCAACGGCTCGCAGGACCCAAAATTTAGCTCTGCATCTGGTTCATCTGACTTTCAGGCGATCCGGAGGCGGAGCTTTCATTTTGCCTTCGCAGCGTGCGAGGGTGGTTGTGATTTGTCACGACTGCCCTCGCACAGGGGCGGTCTGTTTGCGGAGGATTTTCAATATGAACAGAACGCTGTTGAATCGCTCACCGGCGGAACTGATCGCGATGGCCACCGGAAGACGCGGGGCGGCGGCTTATGCGGATGCACACCGGCTGGTGGAGAAACTGGGGCTGAAGAAACTGGCGGATGCTGGCGAAGCGGAGATCCGTGAGATCTGCGGTCGGATGACTCCCAGTGCTGTCCAGCGGCTGATGGCGGGAGTGGAAATCGGGCTGCGGATTGCGGAGTTGCAGAGCGAATATGACACCAAGGCTCGGATCACCAGTCCGGCTTCGGCGATCCTGTTCTGTCGTAATCAGTTTGGTCGGTTGGCTCGCGAGAGTAAGCAGGAAGAATTCTGGGTTGTGACGCTCTCAACCAAGAATCAGCCGATCGATTGTCACCAGATCACGGTCGGCACATTGCGGAACAGTCTGGTGCATCCGAGAGAAGTGTTTCGTCCGGCCATTCGTGATGCGGCCAACTGCATTCTGGTGCTGCACAACCATCCCAGTGGCGATCCAACTCCCAGCGATCAGGACATCAGCGTCACTGAGCGGCTCGAACAGACAGCCGAA
>JBBQSE010000328.1:0-10053 GCA_038214195.1 Planctomycetales bacterium | reverse complement strand
CATTTGCCTGCGTCCGTGATTTCCGGGCGTTTCCGAGGGGACCGATGTGAGGCAGTCTAGCAGATTACACCCAATGTTGATAGTATTACTTAAGCCAAAGATCGACTAAATCGACAGCCTGCTTGCCAGGGGGAGAAGGGATATGAAAAACGTTGCCTTTGAAAGTACCTCAGTCTGCACCGCGTGAAGTATACATCAAATCTCGATTGTCTCCCCCAGATCCGGGTAGTTGACTTTCAAATTGAACCGTTCCCTGATCAGCTTTCCGAGCGGTTTACGGCCGCGTTCTTCGCCGTGCGTCAGGAATATTTGTGGTCGCGATGGGGCGATCGAGCCGATGCCATCGCAACAAATCTGTCTGGCCAGCATGCCCGCTGAGGCCGCCGAATGTATGCACGGAAGCACGGACCGGAATCTTTTCGCGGAAGATTTTCACAAACTCGCAGCCGTCCACGAGCATCCGGCCCACTTCGACCGCGCGCACCGTGACGCCCGGCGCGATTTCAGCAGGATCATTGTCACCGAGCGGTTTGAACCGCGAACGCAACTGATCGACATCGCGTTGCACGCAGAGCGGTTTCAGCAGCAGCTTGCATTCACGTCGCGCGTTTGCAGCAGGTAAGCGGAGCCGGTGACTTCGCCGCCGCCGGCACCGTGAACGGTGATTTTCATAGTTGCCTCGTCATTGTGATCGTCAACGTGATGTACTGTCACTACTATTTTGAGGGGTGGCCGGGGTTGGAGAGCGATAGCTCGAAACCCCGGGATTTCCTTCGCTCTACTCAGTCCAACCCCAGAGCTTTTATGGCTGTGGGCAGCCATAGAGGCCACCCGATCCGTCATTCCATCTTTGACAGGGAACTAGTCTGTTGGCGGTGCCGTCCACTGATTTCCCCAGCCGGTGTAAAGATCGTGAAGAAATGCTTTCCAGCTCTCGGCAGTACGGCTCGCGGGGTATGGCTCGGGGCGGATAGGCTCGCTGGCGCTCCAGACAATTCGGAACTGCCCGTCGTTCTGGATCTGCCCGACGCGAGGCGTTTGAAAACAGTGCTGCGTGTCCGGGTCGATGCGGACATCACCTTCGGGAGCGGCGAGACGCTGGTTGAGCATCGCCCGGTGAATTTTTTGGGGTTCAATGCTCTGCGCTTCGCGGACAGCCTCTGCCCACAGATGCACTCCCACGTAGGCAGCTTCCATCGGGTCGGAAACGACGCGTTGCGGGTATTTCTCTGTAAATCGCTTGACGAAGGCCTTGTTTGCAGGCGTATCCAGTGATTGAAAATAGGTCTGCGCGGCGTAGTCGCCCTCCACGTCTGCGATGTCCAGGCTACGCAGTTCCTGCTCGCCGACACTGAACGAAAGGCAGGGTACTTCAGCCGACTTAATGCCGACTTCGCGCAAGGAACGGAAGAAGGCAATGTTCGAGTCACCGGCCAGGGCGTTAAGGATCATGTCCGGCTTGGCTTCCAGGATTGCCTGAACAACGGGCTCAAACTCAGAGCTTGCCATTGGCACATACATCTCGCCTACAAACGTCGCATTCAGCGTCTGCAACTGGTCCTTGATAACTTCAGCGGCGGCGCGCGGGAAAACATAATCGGAACCGACGAAGAAAAACCGCTTCTTTCCGAGATCCTTGTTGGCCCACAGAATGGCGGGAATGATTTGCTGATTGGGTGCGGCACCCATGTAAACGATATTGGGCGACGTCTCCATGCCTTCGTACTTGACTGGATAGACCAACAAGTGATCGTATTGTTCAAAGATGGGCTTTACGGTCTTGCGCGTCGCGGATGTCCAGCAACCAAAGACAGTACAGACCTGTTCCTCGGTGATCAATCTTTCGGCTTCGCGGGCGAAAGTCGCTGTATCCGATCGGCCGTCCGCCACGATCACCTCCACGGGACGGCCCAGCAACCCTCCCGCTTCGTTGATTTCTACAATCGCAAACAGCGTCGCGTCAGTCACGCTCGTACCGCTCACTGACATCGTTCCACTCAGAGATTGCAGCACGCCCACCTTGATCGGCTCGCCCAGTGGGGCCAGTGGGGCCAGTGGGGCCAGAGGATTTGATGGAGATCGATTCCAGAAGTTCCAAACCATCATCGCTACGACGGCCAGCGTCAGAATCATGCCAATGCCAGCTGCGACCAGCCAGCGGCGGGCAGGTGATTGACTTGACGACTTAGTGGAGACATTCGCCGGGCGAGCCCCCGATTGGCTGGGCAGATCGATTCTCACTTCACCCGACAACGTGGCGGCTACGGAACGCAAGTCGCCCAGCATCTCTATCACCGATTGATACCGGTCCACTGGATTTTTGGCCATCGCACGGGAGACGATCGTCGAACAGACTGAAGGGATGGTGGGATCAACAGCTCGGGGATCCGGAATGTTCTCGTTGCAGTGAGCCAACATGACTTGTACCGCACCACTGAGATGATCGAAGGGCAGCCGGCCGGTCAGCAGAGAGTAATACGTTGCACCAAGGGAATAGATGTCGCTGCGAGCATCGACTGCCTGGGCCTGGCACTGCTCAGGACTCATAAAGTAGGGAGTGCCCACAACTGTTCCGGTTTGGGTTAGCTGCATCGCCGCCTCTGTTTCAGTGACCGCAGGTTTGGCCAGCCCAAAGTCGGTCACCTTCACTGTTCGTTCCGCAGCCCTCACCAAATTTCCTGGTTTGATGTCGCGATGGATAAGTCCCGCCGCATGAGCTGCGGCAATGCCCTGGCAGGCGTCGATCATAATGCGCGTTGCCTCAAGCAGCGTGTACGCCCCCCGCTGTTTTAGTTCATCGTCGATGCTGCCTCCTGTGAGCAGCTCCATGACAAGATAGTGAGCCTGACCTTCCTGCCCAATCTCGAAAATCGCGGCCACATTGGCATGACTTAGCTTGCCTGCGGCCTTTGCCTCCGCCTGAAAACGGCTCAGAGAGGTAGAGTTGGTTGCCAGGTGTTCTGCCAGCATCTTGATAGCGACGTCGCGTTCGATGCCAGGATCGTGGGCTCGCAGCACGAATCCCATGCCTCCCGCGCCGAGCACGTCGGTCACTTGATACTTACCCAAATTCCGGCCGATCCACTGATACGCCGCCGAGGTGGAGGATTCGACCGCGTCTCCACGCGTTTCGGCCAGACGTTGTGTCTCGTCAATCGATCGCTTGTCGAGCGATGACGACACGTTTGTTGGCGCTTCAGATTTGGAAGGGTCCGATGCCACAATTGCCTCACTTAAGCCGAGATTCCGGAGTCGTTACCCTGGTTGTTTCAATGACATCGTCGCACAAATTGAAATGTTGCACCGTGTTCAATACTAACATATCCGGTTGCGCAGTCGTTGTCACGAATTCCCTGCAGCTACGGACATTGAGGCGCGTGCCGCTGAAAAGCAGGTGGAAAACTACACGGCGAAGGACGCGCCGGTTCCCAGCGAGCAGGGGACGTCAGTCCTCTGATGGTGTTGGCCCCGGCGATTCCATGCACTGGCACGAACCTCACGGCGAAGCGGGACGAGCACTATTCGTTGGCGGCGCCAAACTTGCGGATCGTGCGTTTCGGGCGCTCACGAGTGCGGAAAGCCTCAAAGTGGTCAACCTTGTATTCCGGCAAAACGGTGTTAATCCGCTTTTCGATGTTCGTCAATTCACCGCCCTGCTGGAGAGTGACAAACGTAATTGCTCGACCGTTTTCATCGGACGACAGACGCCCGGTGCGGCCGACCCGATGGACGTAGTCGTCGCAATATTCCGGAATGTCGTAATTGATAATGTGCGAGATACCGCTGATGTCGATGCCCCGCCCCACGACGTCCGTCGCGATGAGTAATCGCAATTCGCCCGCTCGCAACGCCTTGATGACCTGGTCGCGTTTCCGCTGTGGCAGGTCACCGTGAATTGCGGCGATGCGATTGGATCGGAGACGTTTGGTAAACTCGGCATGCAGCGCGTCAGCTCCGCGTTTGGTGCGGGTAAACACAATCGCCTGTTTTGGTTTTTCCTTTGCCAGAACGCGGAGCAACAGCGGCTTCTTGCGATCTTCATCCACGGTAATGTAAAACTGCTCGATCGTATCCACCACCACGCGATCTTCTGACAGATCGACCATCTTCGGTTCAATCATATAACGCTGCGCCAGTTTTTCGACGGGCGGCGGCATGGTGGCCGACAGCAACATTGTCTGGCGTTCGGTCGGACAGGATCTGAGGATGCGTTCAATGTCCGGTCGAAAGCCGATGTCCAGCATTCGGTCCGCTTCGTCCAGAACCACGATTTTCAGGTCGTTCAGACGCAGATGCTGGCGACGCAGCAGATCGATCACACGGCCGGGCGTTCCAATCACAGCCTGGGCACCCGCTGAGAGATCATCGATCTGTTTGCCGATTGGACGACCGCCGACCGCCAGAGCAAATTTCAATTTCGAAGCGCTGCTGAGTTTTTTCGATTCGGCATAGACCTGCTCGCTCAGTTCGCGAGTCGGTGCCATGACAAGTAACTGGACTCGATTCATGGAGACGTCAAGACGTTCCAGCGCCGGCAGCATGAAGGCCGCCGTCTTGCCGGTTCCCGTGCGAGCCTGACCGATACAGTCGCGCCCGGTCAGGGCAATGGGAATAAATGCCCTCTGAATGGGGCTTGGCTTTTCGTAGCCGATTTTTGTGATTGTTTTTAACGTGGGGGCCGACAGGCCCAGTTGAGCAAATGTTGAGATAGATTCCGTCGGGACGTCCAATGCAAATTCCAGGATCTTTCGCCAATCAATAAAGTCATTTGAGATTCCACGCTGCGAGATAAGTTCGGCATGGAATGCCCACAGAGCCTCGACGTAACGGATGGCGAAAACTGGAGTCGCAAGGCGAAAATCTGCGGACTTCCAACTCTAGGCCATCCCGCACGAGTCGTCAACACTTCTGTCGCCGCAGGAGGGCGGTCGGTGGATTTTAGTCCAGGGATTCCGATTTCGGGGCGAGTCGATCTTCCTCAGATTCGAAAACCCGAACCAATCCAGCCGTTTGATTCCTGGTTTTGACAACCGCGCCGGGAGTGAAGGAAGGGGTCGGGCGTGTTTCTCAAAGGGGAATTGCCATCTTTCTCGTGGCCCGGTGGTTTTAGAATCGAGCTGGAAAGCCTGACGTACTTCCCTTAGCCCACTGCGGGAATGCATCGGGCGTTTGCTGGAAGTTCCGGCGGCAAACAGACTAAACTCCCAACTCTCGTGGGAGTGATTCATTCATTCCTGGCCGCCGGGTTTCCAATCGCTTTCGTTGGTGAAGATTCATGGATGCTGTGTTCGATCTTTTCAGCAGCTTGCTTAATGTCTTCTGGTCGCTGCTGGATGTTGTCGTCAGTCTGGCCCGACTGATTCTGCCGTGGCTGCCTTTGCTGGCATGGATCGGGTTCTGGACTTTTGCTGTAAATTGGGCGAAGGCGTTTCCGATTCTTCGTCGAGGTGGAATCATCGGAGTGTTGTTGCTGATGTTCGTTGCCGTGCTCGTTTGGGGCGCTGTGGCTCCGCCTGTTGATGGCAAGCACTTCATGCTCGGACTGAAGGTGAGCAACTATGCGGGCAAGTTCATTTACGTGACGATGCTCACTTGTATCGCGTTTCTCTGCGGATCAGCTCAGCTGTCTGGTGCCTTCGGAAGCCTGGGGCAGTTTGCCGACAATGAACCCGCTGAAGATGATCATGGCCATGGCGGGCATGGGCATGATAGCCATGATTCAGGTCATGCAGCAGGACATGCGCATTAGGATTGTCACGATGAAGTTCGCTGGGGGAAGTCCATGGACGATGTGATATCAGAATCGTGTCGGGTTGGCGGAGGGTTTTTCGCCGTCGAAGATTGTGATCACCGTGCCCTTGTCCTGAAGTTCCTTCAGCACTCCCTCGCGTGCTTTTTCTCTCAGGTCACGCAGCAGCTTATTTTCGATTTCCTTCTGCACGGTCTGGAACTCGACGATCTGCGGACGACGGTGATCAATGACTTTGTAAACCTCGAATCGATCCACGCGAACCTGGACGCTGGACATCGTTCCTGCATCCATTTTGAACAGCATTGATTCCAGTTCGGTATCCTTGAGTGAGCCACGTTTTATCCAGCCAAGGTCACCACGTTTTTCGCCACTCAGCACATCTGACAGTTCCTGCGCCACGGTCCCGAAGTCTTCTTTTTTTTGCAATCGATTTACCACGTCGGTCATCACTTTTTCCGCGCCTTCACGACCGCCATGGTCACCGAAACGCACGACGATTTCAGCAAATCGAACTTCTTCGTCCGGAGTGTACTCATTGATATGCGATTTGTAGTAATCCACCAGCACCGCGCGGTCAACCAGTTTCGGCACCTGCATTTTTGACTGCACATAGCCTTCAATAAACTGCCGACGATTAAAAGTGTCTTTCATTTCACGCGTCGTGAATCCCTGCTGTTCAAGCCACTGGTCAAGATCCGCGTCGGATGCCAGTCCGTTTTCCTTCATCATTTTCTTGCGGACTTCCTGATAGGCTGGCTCCAATGATTCGCGAATGAGTTTCCGCTTGTCTTCCGGGATCGTCGCCTCCAACGCCTGAATGACAAGTTCATCCTGCGTATATTCGCGTGTTTTGCGGCGGAGGGATTCTGTAAGAATCACCTGCCGATGTTCATCGGTCAGATTCGGATCTGATTCAATTTTGCGGCGAATTCCGCCAAGGACATCATCGACGAACACCGGCTTGCCATTCACGGTCGCCACAATGCTCGATCCTGTCAGCGGAGTCACTCCAATTTCATGATACGCGACCGGAACTACTCCGTCGGGCCTGGTCTGCAAAGCCAGCCGCTGTTCTTCAGCGTCTGCCGAATCATTGACCAGTGACCGCCGCGGAGGTGCCGCAGTAAAAACAGGATTGTCCTCTTTGACAGATTTTCCTGAGCATCCCGCGACTAGTCCGATCTGGAGCATAGCCGCCAACATCATCCACCGCCGCACATTGCACGTGGGCAACGCCGCTAAAAAATTCGATGGGGATAGGGAGGAAAGGGCCAAGGAATTCACCCAGAAAGGCGATAGTTCGGGTGTCTGTCACAAAGAGCGAATCAAAAGACCGAAAGATGCGGCCAGGGACGGGATACGCACTATACGGATTTTTGTCGAATTCAATCAAGGCCTGAATCATCGGCGCAAACTGCTCCAGCCATAGCAGTTGCGGCGGCAATATCTGCCGATTGGCGACAGCGGAGGTTTTGAGTCCATGAAAGACATACTTACCACTCGTTCACGGTCGCAACTTCAGCGTCAGCAGACTCGTCGATTTCCAGTCGCGAGGCTATTTCTTCCAGCCGCGAAATCGTCGCTTCGATCGTGGCGTCGTCGTGTGCGTCAGCTGCGGATTGCAGAGTGCCGGACGGTGCCGTGAAATCAGGAAATCCCACGGTGCCACCGGTGCCCTTCAGACGGTGTGCCATCTCGCGGATCTCCTGATAGTCCATCTGCAGTTGTGCGCGGCGAAGACTGGCGAGGTTTTGGCCGATTCCGTTGATGAATACCGTAACGATTTCCCGAAACTCCGGAATCGCCATCGGCAGCGTCGATCGCAGGGGTTGACGAGTTCTCTCGAACGTCAACGATGGCGCGGCGGGAACTTCGCTTTCGATGGCTGGACTCACCGCGCTGTGGTTGTGCATGATTGAACTCAGAATGTCGTCCAGTGAATCCACGGCGGATTCTTGTGGTGCGGATTCTGTGGCGAGACATTCGGCGACGCTACTTTCTGTGGCAGGTTCGCGTGCTTCATCAATCGGTGCCGAATCAGGCACAGAGCCTTCCGGAGGATGATCCTGGGTCGGCAAATATTCGGCAATGGTGCTCAGCAGCAGGTCGATATTGATTGGTTTGGTGAGGAAACCCGTGCAGCCGCTTGCAAGGCAGTTTTGCCGATCCTCCTCCGTGACGTTTGCGGTGAAGGCCAGAATCGGCTGCGTCAGCCCGTGATTGCGCAGCGTGCTGGTCGCCGTGAATCCATCCATCACTGGCATCTGCATGTCCATCAGGAGCAGGTCGTACGAATTCGTGGTCGCTTTGTCGATGGCGATCATTCCGTTTTCTGCTTCGTCCACCAACAGACCGGCTTTACGAAGGATGACTCCTGCCAATTGACGGTTTGCCGGTGTGTCGTCCGTGATCAGGACGCGGGCAGGCTTGAACCATGTGCCGAGCCCAGTCCTGGTTTTGCGTGAGGCGTTCGTAGATTTTGCCGCGACCTCCTGGCCGGTCAGCATTTTCACATTTTCAGTGTTGCCGGTTGCCACGCAGAAATGAAACGTGCTGCCAACACCGGGTTCGCTATCGACGGCAATTTCTCCGCCCAAAGCTTCGGTAAGCCGTTTACTGATCGCCAGGCCAAGCCCCGTACCGCCGAAACGCCGTGTGACCGACGAGTCCGCCTGCGCGAACTGTTGAAACAAACGGCCAATTTGCTCTTTTGTCAGCCCGATTCCGGTGTCCTTCACTTCGAAGCGAACGAATTTGCCGTCGCCGCGTTCAATCGTGGATGCCACAATCCGGACGCTGCCTTCCGCCGTAAACTTGATCGCGTTACTGACCAGATTCATCAGGATCTGACGCAGGCGCGTCGCGTCAGATTCGATCGTCTCAGGAATCTCGCCGTGAACTTCGACCGACAATGACAACGACTGCTGTTCGGCCTTCATCCGCAACACGTTGACAACGTCCGTCATCAATTCGTATGGACTGCATTGACGAATCTCCAGATCCAGCTTGCCCGCTTCAATCTTGGAGAAGTCCAGAATATCGTTGATCAGTTCCACCAGATGCGTACCACTGGCATGAATCGTGTCGAGATATCGCACGCGTGTGTCTTCCGAGTCTTCCAGACCGCGTCGCAGGATGTCAGTGAAGCCAACAATCGCGTTCATCGGATTGCGAATCTCATGGCTCATGTTTGCCAGGAAATCGCTCTTCGCGCGATTTGCGGCGTTGGCATCGTCTCGAGCGTCGCGGAGTTCGATCTTGTTCTGTTCCAGCAGGGTGACGTCATCCAGTGAGACCATCACGCCGCGGACTTTGCCTTCGTTACCAAATAATGGCGAGCAGTTGATTTTGAAGATTCGCGTCTTTCCCGATGTTTCGACAAAATCCGCAGTCACGCCGGTGACCTGAAGTTGTGTCTGACCGCATTCCGTCCACGGCATTTCCTGAACTCCATCCCGGCGCTGGAAGCTAAGTTCGCCGGCGGCGCGGCCGATCATCGAGTCAGCATCTCTCCCGGCGGTCAGGGACATGGCATTGTTGGCAAGCAGGATGCGGCCGTCCAGACTGACGATCATCAGTCCTTCGGACAGAATGTCGAGTGCCTCGCGGACACGGCGCGGAACAGCGCGGGACGGATCCAGATTCTTCAGGACCAGACGCAGAAAGATTCGAAACGTCGTAAAGCCACAGCATGCCGCAAACAGCAGCAGTTGCAACAATGGATTTTCCGCGAATGAATACCAGCGTCCGGAATCCAGAGGAGTGAATACCATTTCCAGTTGTCCGCAGTCGCCGAAGCCGTCCTTCGACAGGGGAATCGACATGAATTGTTCGGTAACTGTCGTGCCCTGGCTGGCAGGCCAAATCTCCGCATGAGGCCCGGCGGCGACTTCGATCTGATGATCGCTGTAACGTCGATAGGCCACAGATCGGACGCCAGACTGTCGAGCGATGATGTTGGCGAAAACCGCGTTGATTCCGGCATAATTTCCATTCTCCAGCAGCACGGAATTGCTGAACGCAATGGATTCCACGAGTTCCTGTCGTCCCTTGATGATCAGCCTGTTTCGATCCGGCAACAATCCCAGCAGGTTGGCGGAGATCAGAATGCCGAGCATGGAGCAGACCAGCCCAAGCGTAATTCGTGATGCAGCGGAAAGTTTCTTCATGGTCATACTATTCACTCCAGGTCAAACCCCCCCAAACGCCCCGGAGCCACCCACACACCCCCACCGCCGGGGGGGGGGGGCAGGGGGGAGGGTGTGATAAAAATACAACAGGAAACAGCACGCCGGGGTATA
>JBBQSE010000327.1:0-10056 GCA_038214195.1 Planctomycetales bacterium | reverse complement strand
CCAAAAGACGAACAGCCCGGCGTTTGCTTGCGCGAACGCGGGCTGTTTGTCCCGAAACAGGAGACTGTTTGTTGATCCCGGCAGCGGAGCGACGGGTGTTGAATCTTACCGTCGCTCCGTTGGCGGGAGCTGAATCGCAGAAATCAGGAGCTGTGTCTCAAAGTTTCGAAGCGGAAAAACAACGGGGCCTGGTCGTATGACCAAAGCCCCGGTATGTTGGAATCTGTGCGACTCGCTTAGTAGCCGTAACCGTTCTGCTCGCCGCGAGCCGGCGTGTTGCAGGTGATGTCGCAGCTGTTGTCGCATTCGTCCACGAAGTCCAGATTCGTGCTGCCGACAACGGTGCCCTTCTTGCCGCTGGCCAGAGTGTAGTAGTACGTCTGGTTGATGGCTCCAATCGCGGAACCAAGGTCTTCCAGTTCTTCGTTGACGCCGTAGGACAGTTCAGTCAGTCCCACGATCATGCCGAGGACCAGAATCGTGCCGACCAGTACCAGTTCGGCGGATACCACGAAGCCGTGTTCGTCGTTCTTCAGTGCGTTGAGAATGTGCATGTGAGTGCTCCCTGATTATGTTTTTGGATGTTGGATGGTTTGGATCAGCCGGAACGCGTTAGCGTCCGGTTCAGTCAGTGTCGCGGTGCGTTCCGTGCTGATCGCTTTGGTAACGTTCGAGAAATAATTGGCGTTAGTGGGGCGTAGGACAGGCTTCCAGCCTGTCTGGTTGCAAAAGACAGGCTGGAAGCCTGTCCTACTGATCGAGTATTAGTAACCGTTCTGTTCGCCGCGAGCTGGTGTGTTGCAGCTGATGTCACAGCTGTTGTCGCATTCGTCCACGAAGTCCAGATTCGTGCTGCCGACAACTTCGCCCTTCTTGCCGCTGGCGAGTGTGTAGTAATAGGTCTGGTTGATGGCTCCGATGGCTGAGCCCAGGTCTTCGAGTTCCTGATTGACTCCGTAGGACAGTTCAGTCAGTCCGACGATCATGCCAAGAACCAGGATCGTGCCGACGAGGACCAGTTCAGCGGATACTACAAAACCGTTTTCGTCGTTCTTCAGTGCGTTCAGAATGTTCATTGCGATGTCTCCCGTTTCGTGAAGGCGAGCACTCAGTTTCGGATGAGTCTCGCCACCTTACTTGTCACCGGCTTCACTGTGATGCTCGGTTGATAAGAAGATGTAAAGCAGGTGGTGTGCCAATCGCCTTTGCGCGCAAAGACGGGAGCAAAAATCGGCACGCAAATCCGACGCAAGTTATTGCAAGTGAATAACTTGCGCAGTTGTGTAAAAATGTTAAGCTCGCTGAACACACTGTAAACCCCGCGCCAGGGGATGTTGACTTTCGGCAACGCGGTGCTGGCCTCAAAGAGTCGCTGGCAACGCTTAAGCACTGCCCGCAACGGGACTTAGCAGCAAAAACCACACGCGGCATCATTCGGTGAGTTTTCGCATCGGCCAGGCGATGCAACACCGGACATGGCGGAACTCGTGAGAGTTCCGATCTGACGTCTCACGACTTCAGCTACTGCAGGACGCTCTATTTGGGTGGCAGAGTGCGTACAAATTGCAGAGTCTGATCAATCCATTCAGCCAGCTGAGAATCTAATTCCAGTCCTTCCGGTTCCACAAGAGCCCAACCTCGCATCGGTTTGCCCGTGATATCGAACGGCCTCACATGTGACTGTTCCAGGGCGGCAACCGAGACTTCAGGGCCAAGTCGCACGACCAGCGAGTCTTTCCAGACTCCAACCAGCATGTTGCCGTTGAGCAGAAACCCCACGCCCCCAAACATGCGTTTTTCGGTGATTCCGCGTTTTCGCGCAAGAGTGTGTCGGATGCGTTCGGCAAGGATCGTGCTGAATGCCATGCTTGATGTCCTCTGAACGAGTTTCAGTGGATTGAGTTCTTGCAGAATTTCGCCATGATAGTCCTTCAATCGCTCTGCCCGCGCCAACGAACGGCTCTTCCCACCGGAGAATGACACATGTCTTGTTTCGACCGATCCCGCCATTTGTGCAAACGCCCGGCGGTGACGTTCTTGTTCCTGTTTGCCATCCTGCGGAGTCCTTCCATGCTACCAGCGGAAGAATTTAACTACGACGAAGCAAAGGTGCCACCGTATACGCTCCCAGACCCACTGAAGTGCAACGATGGCACGGTCGTCGATTCGGTTGAAGCCTGGAACACAAAACGCCGTCCGGAAATTCTGCGGATGTTCGAGGAAGAGGTGTTTGGAACTCTGCCCGCCGGAAAAATTCCGCTGCGAACAAAACTGCGATCTGAAGTCCCGGACGCTCTCGATGGAAAAGCGATTCGGCGGGAAATCACTGTCTATTTCTCGGCCGACGACAACGGACCGAAAATGGATTTGCTGATCTATACACCGGCGGGTGCTTCAAAACCCGTGCCGACGTTCCTGGGTTATAACTTCAACGGCAATCATTCGATCGAGAAAGATCCTCGCATTCATCTGGCTGAGTCGTGGATGCGAAACAACAAAGACACGGGCATCGACAACAATCAGGCGACGGAAGCGTCGCGTGGATCAGAATCCAGCCGCTGGGCTGTTTCCACCATCGTAGGTCGTGGCTACGGACTGGTCACTATTTACTATGGCGACGTCGATCCGGATTTCGACGATGGATTCAAAAATGGAATCCACTCCCTCTTTGAAAAAGGAGACGCGCCACGTGCCGGCGATGCGGGCGGTTCGATCAGCGCGTGGGCCTGGGGCCTGAGCCGGGCGCTGGATGTGCTGGCATCGGACAAGGAGATTGATGCGAAGAGAGTTGCGGTCTTCGGGCATTCACGCCTTGGCAAGACATCGCTGTGGGCCGGTGCGACCGATCCGCGATTCGCGATGGTGATCGCCAACGAATCCGGCTGCGGCGGCGCGGCACTCGACAAACGCATTTTCGGAGAAACGGTGAATCGGATTAACAACTCGTTCCCGCACTGGTTCTGTGTCAATCATCGCAAGTACAACCTGAACGAAGCGGAAATGCCGGTTGATAATCATATGCTGATCGCCCTGAGCGCTCCACGACCGGTCTACGTGGCCAGCGCTCAGGAAGACACATGGGCGGATCCGTACGGAGAGTATTTGGGACTCTATCACGCTGGTCCCGTGTTTCGTCTTTTTGGAAAGAAAGCGTTCAATTCCGACGTTATGCCTGCAGTGAATTCACCCGTACAGACGGACGTCGCCTATCACATGCGCACCGGAAAGCATGACGTGACCGATTACGACTGGGAACAATACCTGAACTTTGCGGACACACATCTGCGGTAGTGCGTCTTGAAATCGAATCTCGACGTTTGGGTGGCCGGGGCTGGACTGAGCGGAGCGAAGGAAGCCCCGGAGGATTCGACGTGCCACCTTGCAGACCGGGGTTTCGCTGCGCTCCAACCCCGGCCACCCTAAGTCCTTGACATTAGCGATGCATAACCGCTTCAACGCATTGTCGTCTCGCGCATTTCTCTGGCGAGAATGCTGCGATCGATCCCCTGCCACGGGCGGATGTCGATCTGATACGGGCCGTGGGCATCGTCGAATCCACCGTAATCGCGATGGTATTCGCTCAGCCGCTGCAGTTTTTGCGCGGTGGCAAGTTCTCCCGGATGACGTGAATTTGGGCCGCGTCCCCACATGATTTCCGAGCCGCCTTTGGTGCGAAGTTCGTACTCCAGTTCATCTGCGTCTTCCACCAGAGCCACACGACGAGGCATTAGGATGGCGGACAGCTCAAGTTCCGTCCACCACGAGTCTGCTCCGTCGCGTTTTGCATTGAGCGTCGCAGCCAGTTCCGCAGCGCCACTCACAGCCGGATCACCCCAGGATTCTCCCAGCTTGCCCATCGGCACGCTGGCGACACGTTCAATGATGGGATATCGCTCAATATCAGCATCTGAAAAGTCACGGGCTGGCAGCAGGATCCCCTTGCGGTCAACCGGATAATAGCCGTCGACTCCTTTGACCATGGCGACAGGTTCTCGATACACAACGTCCACATGAATTCGGGCCGGAAACGTTTTGCGAACACTGCGAACTTCCTGAATCCATGGATGCGTATAGAACGCCGCCGCCACACGTTCGCTGAGTGTTGGGTCCAGCAATGATTGATTGGCCCTGATTCCCGCGCGGTCGAGTATCTGTTCGGCCAGATCGGCAGGAATCCATTGTGGAGGCGTTGAGATCGTGATTTGATCAGCGCCGACCTGATACTCCGGACGATCGCCGAGCACCGGGAGCTTGCGCGCCACAACTGGAATCATCACGATCGTCATTGTGATCGCGGCTGCAATCATCAGCGGCCGCGGCCGGAAAAACCACGACGAAGCTGTGGATTTCGCAACCGGGACGGGTGCCGCTTCCGCAACGACCGCTTTTGCTGATTTCTTCCTGCCTGTTCCGGGGCTCTTCGCCATTGGTCGCTGTTCCGCTCCGAGTCATAAAATGAAGTCTCTGAAGGATAGCGCACAAACTTGAACGCGGAACCGATTGACGGCCGATTCGGCGGCTCTGCGGCAATCTTGCAGCGGACTCTGCGGAGTCGGGAAGATCGCTAAACTCTGCCGACGATTCCGATTGAAAGGTTCAGTGTCAAAGGAGCGATCCCAACGCTGAACAAGTTCGTCCCCGAAAACAAGTGCCCCAATCTGACTTCTGACGTTCAATTCGACGTCAATACGGTGTCCGTGAAAGGAATGCGTTGAAGTAGGTCCTTTCTGCCGGAAAGGACTTCGCAGCTTGCCGCACTATTCTGATCCAGTGCATTGGAGACGGTGAAACACTGAGATTTCGTAGAATTGCGAGAACTCGAAAAATGCATTGTGCAGAATTCGGTACAGAATCGACTTCGGAAACGAGGTCGGTCGAGCGTATATTATGGTGCGAACCCTTGATTGAGAAATCGATCGATGAGGTTGGCCGAACCATTGGCCTGCTTCGTGTTGTTTTTGGACAGTTTCGCTGACGGGTTATTTGATGGCTCGTATTCCGAAGGTCTGGTCTCGGACCACCAATGTGTTGGATGCAGATCTCAGGCGGACGGCCACAATCGATCCTCTGGGGAATCGGAACAGTGTGGTCTATAACTCGTACCGACAGACAACCAGTGTCTACGACGCCAGCCAGCGACCGCTGGCCACCATCGCGCCAACCGGCCTGCTATCGACAACGGGCTATGACACAGGCGGTCGAGCGATCTCATCTATTGCTCCGACCGGACTTCGCAGCACGACGATTTATGACACCTGCTGCAGCAGGCCGAAGGCGACGATTGCTCCGAACGGGGCGCGCACGAGTTATGTCTACAATGCCCTTGGCAGCCAGATACGGATGGTGGCACCGACGGGAGCGATCACAACCACGGTGTACGACGTCCTGAATCGGCCGGTCGCCAGCATAGATTCGTTCGGCAAGCGAAGCACGACGGTGTATGACGCCGCAGGCCGCACAGCGGCCAGTATCAATGCGTTGAATCAGCGGTCCACGACCGTGTACAACGCCGCCAATCAGTCGATCGCGAGCATCAATGCTCAGGGAATCCGCGCATCGCAGGTCTATGATGTGGCTGGTCGCGGCGTTGCGTCGATCAACCCCAAAGGCAATCGCTGGACGACGGTGTACAATCTCGCCAGTCAGAGCATCGCGTCGGTGTATCCACTGAATCGCCGATCGACCACGGTCTACAATGAGGTGGGAGCCGTCACAGCGTCGATCAATGCGGCGGGCAGCCGCAGTACGACGGTCTATAACCTCGCTGGCCAGACGATTGCGAGCATTGATTCCAAAGGAGCCCGCGCAACGACCACGTACAACAACGATGGCCAGACCTTGGCAAATATCAATGCACTGGGGAATCGCACGACCAGTGTCTACGACACGGGTGGTCGCGGCGTCGCGAGTATCAGTGCCAATGGAGCCCGCTTTACGACCTTCTACGATAGCGTAGGCCGTGCGGCGGCTTCCGTGAATCCGCTCGGCAAACGCTGGACGACAATTTACAACACTATCGACCAGACCGTCGGCAGCAAAGACCCGCTCGGCAATCGTAATACGTCGGTGTACGACACGGTCGGTCGCGTCGTCGCGAGCATCAATCCGCTCAGCAACCGCACGACGACCGTCTACAACATGGCCAGCCAGAACTTGGCGACGATCGATGCCAACGGCCACCGTGTCTCCAGTGTGTACGACGCTCTGGGGCGAAGGACGCCCGAGATCAACGGACTCGGCAACCGCACGACGACGATTTACAACACGGTGGGTCAGACGTCTGCCCTGGTGGACGCTCGTGCCAACCGGCACAGTTTCACGTTTGACAGCACCGGAGCCCAGACGCAGCTCATCGATCCGCTCAACCGCCGCACGACGAGTGCCTACGATGCCGCCGGTCAGCAAAATCTCCGCATCGACGCCCGCAGCAACCGCACGACGTATGTGTACAGCACCGTGGGTCAACTGGCGGGCCGAAAATACCCGGACGGCAGTCGAGCGACCTTCAGCTACGACACCGTCGGCAATCGCACCTTGATGGCCGACAGCACTGGACGGTATACTTCGAGGTATGACGCTCTGGGGCAAACGACCTCAGCCGCCTTGCCAAACAATCAACGCATTACGAACACGTTTGACGCGATCGGCAACCGACAAACCAAGGTTTTGGTCTCGGGGCGAACAACATGGACCTTTGATGCCGCGAGTCAGTTGGCGTCAGAAAGCAAGAGTACCGGAAAACGCACCACTTTTACCTACGATGATTCTGGCCGGAGGACGCAGCAAAACGCCTCAGACGGCAGCCGCACTTCGTGGACGTACGATGCCGCCAGCAATCTGAAGAATGTCAACGACCTGAAAGCCACGAACGCGACAATCAGTTCGTTTGATTACCGAAACGACAATGTCGGCAACCGCACGGGAGCAACTCTCGCCAGTGGCGTGCGAGTCACCTGGGTTTACGACAAGAGCAACCAGTTGACTGCAGAACGTCGCAGTGGTGTGAATTCCTATGCCAACACCTTCGTGTATGACTCCGTTGGAAACCGGCTGGTGCTGAACGAAAGCGGCACTCGAACTTCAACGACCTACGACAACGCGAACCAGATCGCGTATTCGCTAAACGCGGCAGGCCGAACGACGTACATGTTTGACGCGAATGGCAACCAACAAATCGTGCGAGAGCCCACTGGAGGCCGCACAAGCACGACATGGAACTTCGAAAATCAGCCGACACTGTTCCGTCTGCCAGATGGGTCACGCGTGACAATGACGTACAACGGCAACAACCGCCGAGTTGACCGGGAGTGAACAATGGCGAAGACAACGTATGTGTGGAACGAACTCAGCGACAATGTGATTGAAGAGGTCGAAGACGGAGTCCTGACCGCGTCGTACGATCACGAACCCGGCCTCTACGGCAACCTCCTCCGCCAAACCCGCAACGGAGTCACCAGTTACTTCCACTACGACGGACGTGGCGACACTGTCGCATTGACGGACGATTCTGGTGATGTGACTGACACGAAGGAATACGATGCTTGGGGGAACGTGATTGTTTCGACGGGGAGCACGGTGACACCACATACGTTCCTTGGACGGAAAGGATATCACATGGATACGATATTACAATACTATGTTCGTGCCAGGTTGTACACAGCCAATCTGGCTATGTGGAACGCCGTCGACCCTGATGCCGCTGCCAACAGAAGAGCAACTCTGTATGGATACGTAAAAAACTCGCCGATTTCGCTTACTGATCCATCGGGACTGAGGGTGCCTCCATATGATGATGCCAGAGTACAAGAATGCAAAGCCATGTTATGGCGGTGGGTAGCAAGTCCATTCGGCAACAATCTGCATGGTTTTCGTTGCGCCGGTTGTCTAACGAGAGCGTTCCTTCAAGGTAGCGATCCGTCGGCCTGCGAGTACTCGTGTGAACAGACCCTTGGTCGAGTAGTCGGAAGACCTGGTCCCGGCACCGAAATCTTTTATCGAGAGGTGCCCTTCGCCTGCGGACAAGCTAATAGGATCGATTACAACGGTAAATTGCTTCGTGTATTGTTTCGTAACGATGGACTTTTCGGATTCAGCGGATTGTATTGGGCATTCAAGCGAGCAAAACTCCGACTCTCTGGCTTCTTGGAGAGTAGCTGTGGCGAACGATATCAAACCCATGACGAGGGATGCTGTTGTCAATGTAGCCTAGACGGTGCAGTGCAAGGAAAAATTGAAGATACAATTGATTACTGTTCTTCTTTGGTTCCACCAGCCACTTGGGCATCGAGCGAGCTGCCGGTTGCTGAGTGTGGTTGCATTCTCGAGGACTGGGCCAAGAACCACCCCGATGAGTCTCATGGTCGATTTCAGCCGTATAGGATTCGGTTCAACATCAAACCCACTACTGTTTCGGATCGTGTTTTGTCTTGCCCTGGACGTGTAAGAAGCCTCATAAACGAGCCCAACGACTGGGTTCATGTGACTCAATGAGGAATCCATAAGTGTCGGCTCGTGTTCCATATAGCATCGTAGCGTTGGCGATCGTTTCACTGGCCGCGATAGCGATATCGCAATCTCAGTTTGCTCTTCGTTTAGACGCGGACTCATACCGTTTGGAGCGTCCTGATATCTCTTCGGCGGCTCTAGCCCAAGAATTCGACTTTCCGGTTGTGTTGAACAACTGCACGACAATAACTGCTATTTGCGATGTTAAATATGACGAAATGGATGTGTTTATCACTGCGTCGAGTAAACTCGAATCTAAGATGGTCACGGATATTCAGGAAGAGCTGAAGTATGATTATTATCAATACACTGATTTCGAGGATCCAGCGTTCTTATCGAATCCGCCTGCTTGGTGGCAGAAGGGTTCGAAAACCACTCGGTTCGTTTCTGCTGAACATCGACCGAAAACGGGGCTTACGATAGCACTTACTGAAGGAAACGTGCAGATATGGTTTTGGCGGCGATGGCAATAATGTCGATATAATAAGTCGCAATAAGAAATCGAAGGAACAAGAAAGGAAGGGACATTCGGGATTATCCTTGCCTAAACCGTGATCGCGCGACCGCAATTGACTTCTGGGCCGCGTACTTTGACAACTGATGAATATCTGCAAGTAGACGACGATAGTGCCGACCTGTGGAATCGGCGTGCTTCCGAGAACTCAGGCGTTGTAATTTGCAGAATGACGTACACGTTTGACGCGAATGGCAACCAGCAAATCGTGCGAGAGCCCACTGGAAGTCGCACGACAACGACATGGAACTACGAGAATCAGCCAACACTGTTCCGTTTGCCGGACGGCAGCCAAGTCACAATGACGTACAACGCCAACAACCGCCGAGTTGACCGGGAGTGAACGATGGCCAAGACAACGTATGTGTGGGACGAACTCAGCGACAACGTGATTGAAGAGTTCGAAGACGGAGTCCTGACCGCTTCGTACGATCACGAACCCGGCCTCTACGGCAACCTCCTCCGCCAGACTCGCAACGGTGCCACCAGCTACTTCCATTACGACGGGCGAGGAGACACGATCGCGTTGACGGACGATGCTGGCGATGTCAGCGACACCAAAGATTACGATGCGTGGGGGAACGTGATTGTTTCGACGGGGAGCACCGTGACGCCGTATCAGTTCGGTGGAAGGCAGGGATATCAGACTGGCAAAACTGGTGTCTACGTGCGGGCCAGATTGTACCAGCCGTTAATCGCTCGATGGTGTATTCCAGACCCGCTCGGATTCATTCAACTCACAAATCTATACGCATTCCTGTTGAACAGTCCCGAGATCCAAATTGACCCGTCTGGATTGTTGTGCGTGACCACTCAGCCAGAATGCGATAATGAACTCGTCGCGCAGCTTAAAAACCTTGAAAAGATTTTCGTTCAATTCGCGGAGTATGACTCGTTTGACGAGACAACGAAGGAAGTCGTGAAGAAGAAATGTCCGTTTCCAAAAATCAAGTGTTGTGACACCCCCGTATTGGTGGAGGGCGTGGATCCCAAAGAATGTAACAAAGTCTGCGCGGGCAAGTCTGGCGGCGGTGGTA
>JBBQSE010000326.1:0-10138 GCA_038214195.1 Planctomycetales bacterium | reverse complement strand
ACGGTCATCGTCTGCCTGCAAATCAGACAACCACTCCGATGCTACAACGCAATTTCTGGTGAACTACAGCGGGAAATCAATACGAACCTTTATGACGTAACGACGCTCTCTGTGACTGGTACGACTGAGCTGCCGCTGCTGGTGTACAGCGGCATGACCACGAGTACATTTCCGGTCGAGGCCGCCGGCATGTTTGACCTGAATACTTTTCGCGATCTGGGACGCCTGACCCTGATCCCCGATGACCCGTCGTTGCAGCCGAATCGAATCCTTGTCACACCCGTGCCGCCTGACAAGCAGTCGCAGCGAGTCGCGATTTCTCATGCGACAGTTTCGGACGACGGTCAGTCAGTTCACGTCATCCTGCAACATTTTATTGGCGATCCTTCTGAGGTACTGCAGTATTCCGAGTGGGCGATTCCTTCTCCAATCCCGTCCGAGCCTTTCGAACTGCATTGCCTGCATCGAAGTGAGATGCCGCGTAAGCGAGGCCAGTTAGGATATTCAAACATGATATCTGGCAATCTCGGAATTGCTGCCGTTGAATCCAGTATCATGAATTTCGGCCAGTTGGCGAGTGAAGGCATTGAGCGATTCAATCCGCTGTTGATCTTTCCAAATCGTCCGTTTCTGATTCGGGAGCATCTTTCGTCCGTTGTACGACCGAAGAACAGTGTTGATCCGATGATCTGCTCTGTTGTCTCTGTCATCGACCAAAAGGTGGTCACTCCGCAATTTTCGATTCCTTGCGGAAATCCGACGGCAATTACCGGCGTGCCGAACAGAGTTCTCTGCGAAAGCGATGCGGCGTCACGCAGCGTGATGTTTGTTCAGGGCGACAGCGTCACGCGCATCCCGTGGACTTCACTTGGAATTGACGACCGTCCGATGGAGCCCGCTCTTGCCATTGTCGGTTTAAGCGATGTTCAGTTCGGGAAAACGTATAAATTTCCCATCCAGGCAGTTCCTTCCACAGCGACTGTCACACTTGAGTCCGCACCGGCCAATGTGACACTGAACGATGGAGTTCTGACATGGAACGTTTCCTTCGCCTCGCGAGAACACGAAACGATCCGACTAGCGGTTGAACACGGCGGTGTATCACGCACGATGGAATTTGGTTTTGCAGTCATCCCGGCAACTCCGGTGCGCATTGGCGAACACAGGCCACCGCTGACGTTCGATCCTCATACCGGACTGCTGGCCGGGATCAATACGTCCGGTGAATTGGACATCTTCAATCTTGATGAACTACGCGCCGGAAAGACTACGCCGTTGCGAACATTGCCTTCGCTCGGTAGCGACGCCACGCTTGCATTCAAGCGAGTTGACGACAAGTCATGGCTGATTGCTGTTGCCAATCAAACCTTGCCTCGTGAATTGAGAGTTGTCGATCCGGACAATGGTGATGTGTTGTTTAAGATGATTGAAAACGTGCCGTGGACTCCGGAGTTCATTCCCGCCTTCGATCCATCGATTCCACTTGTCGCCCTGAATTCCGGAGACCAGTCGCATCTGAGTACGGTCTTCCTGAATCTTCGCGAGCGAAAATTTGTTCACGAAATGGTCGGTCGACAAACACGGGGATTCTCTGACGACGGACGCGAGGTGCTGCTGCAGGATCGGCAGCAGTTGCTGTCTGCTGGTATTGATCCTGCGAACTCTGCGGATCTGTTCCCGGAGATTCCACAGCCTGGCACCTTTCCAGACGGCTTCCTGAACGATGCACGTCGCATTGATTTTATGTTTCGCCGGATGCATCTGAACCGTCACTTGTATTCGCTGACTGAAGCAACAGCGACACCAGAGCAGCGGTATTCACCGGATGCGTTTTTTCGTCGGTCGCCATTCTTTCTTTCGCTGCAACCACCAGCCCGAATGCCTGACGGCGCATTGCAACCGACTCAGAACACGGAGACTCCGCTTCAATTGACTGCCGTGTCCCGCAATACTCTGCAGGCTGTCGGTAAGCCACTCACCCTGATGTTCCCTGCCGCCAGTCTGCGCAATCAGCCTCGACACGGAGTCAGTCATTATCAGGTATTCATTTCCGGGGATGAAGAGTTCGTGCTGGTGACGGGACCTCATGTGGCTTTCGTCGTGCCGGTCGCAACAATGCGGATTCCCGATGAAATTCCGCTGGCGCTAAAGAGACCAGCCACAAGCGTGACGGCGGGTGCGGCAGCCGCCATTCTGCTGGCACCTGCCGATGAACGCGCGACAGTATCGATTCCTGCACTTCCGAACGGCATGAAGTTTGAAAAGAACCTGCTGAAATGGACGCCGCGACTCGTTGACGCGGGGCAGCTCAAACTTCCCGTTCGGATCGAAGCGGACGGTAAGAATCGAATCGATGTTGTATCGATCAACATTTCCCTGCCAAGTCTTGAATTGCCTTTTCCGATCCAGGGCGTGACGGTCGAACAAAACCGACAGATCGCGTTCGTCTGGGGTGCCAATGCCCGAACGCTAACCGGGGAAACACAAACGCCGATGTGCATTGTTGATCTGAACACGAAAATGATTCGGTCAGAAGTCTCGATTGCGTCGTCTGAGTTTCATACGGCGGTCTTTGATGGAGACACGATTGTCGCTGTCATGCAGACGAACATCGGGCATCGGCTGATTGTGTTAAGCGAGAAGGATCTGGCAGTGGTAGCCTCCGAGCCATTGCAACGGGCGGCTGTTCAGCTCGCGCTGCTCCGCAAAGAAAGGACGCTGCTGCTTTCGAACGAAGACGGCATTGCGACGTATTCGCTGCCGGATCTGAAGATGATCAACAACGAAGGAGCAGTCTTCGATTCAGGACGATCTGGCGGGGATTATGGATTTTTGACTGAGGACGGGATTCAGTTCGGTGCGGTGACGTTCGACTGGAATCTAAAACCTGTGCTGTGGCAGCAAGTCGCACGAGCCGTGCTTCGAGCGGGTAAAATCACGCTCCAACGGGAGTTCGTCGATCCGCCGCCGGTCAGACCGGCGTCTGTGACGTCCGAAGTCGTTCGGATCGTCAGTGTCGCAACACCGTCTGCGTTCCTGACCCAGGGATCTGGTTCTGAATCTCGCGGCATTTTCGCGCAGGTATTTTCTCCGCGTCCCTCGGATCATTTGGTGCCCGAATTAAGAATCACGTTTCCGTCCGCATTGTCATCGCCGCTCCCTCGAATCCATTTGAGGAATCAGGATCAACGCATATCGAATGAACAGAATCCTGAACTGAGAGATCGACCATTGCCCATCACGTTGCAACTTCCGACTGACGCTTTAAATGGAGTTCCGTGTGCCGTTGCCTTGTCGAATGAATTCATTCTGGCCTCCGCCGGCAAGCAACTCACTATCCTGAGGCACGACCAGTTGGATCAGGACAAGGAGGCGACACCGCAGCCGCCCAAATTCCACCGGCGACAATCTCATTTCATCCTTAAAGATGAAGACTCAACCGAATTGAAACATTTCGTCACCAGTGATGATCCTGACATTCAATTTACGACACTCAACAAGATCCCCGGAGTCACTCTTGATTCAGCAACGGGTATAGTAACCATCGATCACAAGCTTATCCGCGAGAACGCAATGGAGCAGGTTGATGCAATGGTGCCGCATCCACCGGATCGCAGGATCACAGCGCAGAATGTCGATGCGATTATGAGAATGCTTTCTGAAAGTACCAGAAAAGATCTTCAGCAGGTCGCTCCAGCAAACGAGCCGCCTGTCGGCATTCCGATATTCATCCCGATTGAACTGGAACTGATCCATCAGGGCCAGGCAGTCGATGCGTTCGGATATACGGTGGCGGTCATGATTCCTGAAGAATTGATCGTCGAGCGTCTGACAAAAACGCAAATGGCCAACGCCCAACTCCAGGATGTTTTGCATCTGCAAAATCGGAACAAGATACTGGAAGACCGACTTAAACGAGCAGAAGAAGTCTTGCGGCAGAATGGGTTGACCATCCCGGAATGAAGTCCGATCGACTGGGAACCGTGAGTCTGTGGGAATATTAAGAAGCATAAAGGCTTCAAAGAAGCATAAAGGCGTCAGGCCTCTTTGATTTCATTTCTATACAAAGTTGCCTGACTCGAATGGCGTTGTCCACGGGAATTTTGCGTTTTGGGCGAGCATGAATTCCCACGACCGCGCAACGTTGAAGAACGCGATCCGTCGCGTTCATAAATTTTAAGTTTCTTTTCCGCGTGCAGGCATGACGTCGATGGCGTGACGTCGATGGCGTGACCCAACTGTTCGTTGTTTGCTCAAGAAGCGAGCCCCTACTTGTCGGCCTTCTTCGTGAGCGATTTGGCTGCGGGAGTTGTTTTCCGGGGAAGTTTGGGGCTTTGTGTGCCGATCTCGAAGGGGACGGCGGGGAAGGAGCCGTAGTTGGTGCGGCGGGGTTTGGGGTTGGGATTTTCTTTGGTCTTTTCGGGTGTGACGATTCGGTGCGCGTTGAAGATCAGGTTGCCGCGCTGGCCGGAGACGGTCTTCTCGGGGTCCGTGACGAGTTGAATGGCGAAACTGCCCATGCCGTCGGAGATGATGTCGGCGGTGACCCCTCTGGGCTCGGTAAGCTCCACGTGTAGTTCGTTGAGGTTAATGTTTTCGGCGGCAGCACGCACGGGCAAATAGACCTCGCCGCCGCGCGGGAGTGCGATTCGCGGCCCGGCGACGGCGATATCGAAGGGTGGCTTGGGGTTCGGGGTGCCGCTGACGATGACTGTCCAGTCTTCGACCGGAATGAGGTGTGTCCTGGCGAAGGCTTGCATCATGTTTTCCGCCGGGACTGCTGGCCGCACGATCCATGTACTACTGCCGTGAGCCCGGCCACGACCGGCCATTTCCAGCACGATCGGCCCCTTCGGTGCCTCCGACGGCAGGGAGAGTGTCATGGTGACACGATCGGCGTTGCCGGGAATGGTGTTGCCGGACAAGGCGAATCCCGGCGGCGGCTCCACGAGCGTCACTTCGATATCTTCGGCGAAATTGTCCTGTCGCATGACATGCACGGTGATCGGCACGATCGCACCCGAGCGACCGATGATGGTCGCAGGCGTGACGCGTAATTCAAAGTCCGGTTTGGGCGCTCGCAAATGCAGCCGGTAGACGAAGTTCGGTCCGCCGCCACCTTGCGTGTCGCTCAATCGCAAATACGCGCCGGTAGGGGGGATAATTGCCATCAGGTGCGAGTCGGCATGGTGCGTGAGCAGCCCCTGCGTTTTATCCTCGAAGTCGTCGTTGAAAGCGATCTCCTGGCCGTGCATGTCGGTCAGCGTCACCAGTGAGTCGAGCGGCGAGCCATGCCGTCGGGAATGCACATCAATTGCGATCCGACCTCCGCCGGTAATGTGGAACACGTCCTCGTCGCCGGGTACATCGATCCGCCCGTTGACGATGGTGCGGGTCGAGATATCTTGGGCGGTCGCTTGATCGTTGTTCGGCTCCTTGTCGAGCACTTCATTCAGCAGGTCCATTTGCACCGGGACGTTCACTTCCTGCCCCGTGCCTTGCGGCACCGCATACCAGCGCATGGGGCGAATTTTGCGAAAGGTGACCTTCTCCGTCACGAGCGTGGTTTGCGTGAGGTTCCAGCCTTCCAGTTGAATCGGCGTTTCCTCGTCCCATTGGCCGCCGAGCGGAAAGATGCTGGTGACGAACGGAATCTCGCCGAGCGTCAGGCGGTACACGAAATCTTCGCGGCCGCGGTAGAGCGAATCGTGAATCGTGACGGTATAGCGACCGTCGCGCGGTACTTCACAGTAGAGCACCGGGTCCTGGCTGAATTGAAACGAACCGGCGAACGCCACCTCTTTGCCGTCGGAGTCGGTCAGCGCGAGCGACGCCTGGAACCAACCGGGCACGGCATCGGCCAGGTAGGGAATCACATCCCGGGCGGAAGCGACAACGACCAGTTTCATGCCGCGCTTCGCGTCGAACGAAAACGTATCGGTATCGCCGGGCATGATCTGTCCGTTGACGACGATCGGAAATTGCTTGATGACGGGATCGGGCGTGGTGTTGTTCGGCTCCGTCTCGCGCACTTCAGCCCACTGGCCGACGTGGATCCAGAGCGGGTTGGAGATCGCTCCTTCCGACATCAGCCGCAATTCGCGCTTTCCCAGCGGTGCGTCGTCGGCCACCGTCACTTGCAGCGTGAGTTCTTCTTCGAGCTGTTCATTCGGCTGCCGCTTACTGTCGCGGTCGCGAACGCGGTAGATTTCCATTTCGCTCAGTTGCTCTTCGGAGATGCCGGCCGCCGCGACGACTTCCGCTTCGGATGGCGTAGCAGTGCCTTGCTCCTTAAGTTTTGTTCGCGCCTCGTCGAGCTTCATCCGCAAGTCGTTGAACTCGCCAGGCGTCAAGGGGCGATACCACTTGACGACTTCCAACTTTACTCCCTCGCCGGCAACGAATGCCTCGTTCACCTCTTTGAGATACTGCCCGCCCAGCACGATCTGGCACGATTGGCCGCGCTGGCAACCTGCGGGAAACGCATACGCCAGATGCGGATCCTTCACGCCGGATTGAGCCGCTACCGGAGAAGCGGCCAGGGTCGCCAGCGCGAAGGTGAACAGCAGCGACGAGAATTGCAGGAGGAAGTTCCGGTTCATCGTTCACTCGCAAAAGGAAAGCTTGGGTTGTACGAGAATTATTAAGCAGGAAGACAATGTTTCGCCCCCTCACCCAACGCTGTTAAGGATTTATGCCAGTGAAAAGTCGAGTGATAATGAGAGATCAGAATGCGATCTAGGCCTAGAGGGCCGACACCGCCTACGGTGCGTGACAAATAGCAGTTTCGAGGAAATTCGGAGATTTTTCCGAGGCGTTTTTTTTTGTCAGCGGGAGATTTCGTTTGACCCGACTCGGAGAGGAGGACGGCTGCACAAAGTGCAGCCGTAAGAAAGCCTCCTCTACGAGTCGGGTCAAACGATCCGTCCGCCCTTCGGGCCTGAATCGCAAACTGGCCCTGTCCAACTAAGTTGCCTTTTCAATTGGTAAAGCAGACAACATAACATCAATTAAGTCGCGGTCAGGTAATCTCAGAAAGGCGGCCGGCCGACGGCATGCCTTCGTCGGTGCCGGGTGTCGCGCGGATGAAATCGCCGCGCGGATGCGGCAGGCTTGCCTCCGGGTCAATGCCGATCAAATCGTAAATGGTTCCGATCAGGTCGCCGGGATAGACGGGACGATCTTTGACCGTCTCGGCCCGCGCGTCGGAAGCGCCGACCACATGTCCCCCCTTGAAGCCGCCGCCAGCCACGAGCGACGAAAAGACGGCACCAAAGTGATGCCGACCGCCGTTCCATGGAGATTCTGTGGCGACCTTAGGCGTGCGCCCGAACTCACCAATGCACCACACAATCGTAGATTGCAGCAGGCCGCGGTCCGCCAGGTCGGCGATCAGGGTCGCCAGGCCGCGGTCGAGGTCCGGCAGTTTGCGCCGCATCGAACTGAAGTGGTCTTTGTGTGTGTCCCAGCCGCCATCGTTGATCGTCACGAACTTAGTCCCTTGTTCGATCAATCGCCGCGCCGCCAGGCACGACTGGCCGAATTTGGTGCGGCCATACTGCCGTCGCAACTCGTCCTTTTCGGTATTGAGATTGAAAACCTGCCCTGCGTCGCCGAGCATCAAATCGTAAGCGTGCTCGCGCGATTTCGTCGCAACGACCAGTTCGGTATTGTCCTGGAGCACGTTGCCGAGCGTGTTCATGCTCGACAGCAAATCGCGGCGTTGTCGCTGTTGAGAGTCGGAGAGGTCCGCTGAGACAATTCCCTCCACCGCAAAACGCCCCGCGTTGGGATCGCCGCCCGTGGCGAACGGTTTGTACTTGATGCCCATGAAACCCGCCTCGGAGAAGCGGCCTTGCGGCTGGGTCAACACAACGTAGGGAGGAATGAGGTTCTCTTTCCCCGTCGGCTGCTCGTCCGCATTGCCGAATCCCTTGAAGGCCGTGACCACCGCTCCCACCGCAGGAAAGACAATGCGGCCGGGGTTGCGGCCGGTTTGCGTGAGATAGGAGGCCGTCTCATGGCCGTTGTCGCCATGGGTGAAGCTGCGAATCAACGAGTACTTGTCGGCAACTTTCGCCAGCTCGGGCATCAGCTCGCCGACGTGCATGCCTGGTACGTTCGTGGGGCAAGTGCTCTTGAGCGGGCCGGTATAATCGACGCCCGCGTCGGGTTTGGGATCGAACGTGTCGATATGCGTCGGCCCACCCCCCAGCCAAATTTGAATCACCGCTTTGGCTTTACCCTCTCGCGCTGTTGGCGGCGCGTCGGGGTCGCCTGGCTCGTCCGCAGCCATCAGTCGCGAAGCCAGCATCAAGCCAGCTGCGTTAAGCATGCCGCAATGGAGAGTCTGCCGACGCGTGAGCCGTGGTCCGCAGAGTGATCCATAGTAATTGGAACTGGACATCGCGATTTTATCCCCATTAGTGTCGGAACAAAAATTCGTCGGTGTTGATGAGAGCCCAGGCTGCGTCCTGCGCTCCGTTGCCGTAGCCGCCAGCTTCCGCGATCAGCAAACGCTCGTCGTCGGTCGGTCGTCGCGACAAGATCGCCAGATACAGCACGTCAGCCGGATCGTAGATGGAGGCTTGCTGGATCAGCCTGTCGATCCCCGGCCCATTTTTAAGCTTGTTGCGCAGGTGGTTCGAGTTGAGTAAATGCAAGGCTTGTGCTGCCGAGAGCCGATTGTTGCGATCGGACTCGAGGCCCGTGTCGCGTGTCGGACGGCCAAACATCTCCAGGAAGCTGCTCGTGATACTTCCATCGGGCAGGGCAATGGCCCGAGTGCCTTCGGGCAGGAAGGTGAACGGCTCGGGGATGATGCTGGTATAGTCCTCGCTGGTGCCGGTGAGTTGACAGATTGCGTCGATCAAGACTTCCGCATCCAACCGGCGGACCGCGTAGCAGGCGAAGTTTTTCTCGGCTGCCGAATCCAGGCTACCGGGAACGCACGCCAGTTGATACGTCTGCGAGTTGAGAATCGTGCGATAAAGACGCTTCATGTCGTACCTGGTGGCGACCAACTCGCTCGCGAGGTGATCGAGCAGCGCCGGGTTGGAAGGCGGATTGTCGGCCCGCATGTCGTCGGGCGGATCGACGATGCCGTGCCCCAGGAGCCAACACCAGACCCGATTGGCAGCCACGCGAGCGAACCAGGGATTTTTCTCCTGCACCAGCCAGTCGGCGAAGGTCCGGCGAGGGTCCTGGCCCGGCGGAATTTGGACCTGCGTGCCATCTGGATAAACTGCGTTGAGCGGTTGATTGAGCGATCCGGAATCTTTCCCTTTGCGGCGGTCGAAAAAGACGATTTCTTCTTTCCATTCGCCGGTCGATTTGTATCCGACCTGCGAAAAGAACACGCTCATGCCGTCGAGTCGCTCAGTCGGCCATTGCTCGGTACGTTCGCCAAGGAATGTCAACGCGACGGCCTGGGCCAGCCCCTTTGGCTCTTTGCTCTGCAAGGCACGACAGAAATTCACTTGCGGCGTGCGGAAATTGCTGCCCGACGCCGTCAACAACTCGCGGGCGAATTGATCGAAAGGGACATTCTGCTCAATCGCCGTGCGAATCCAGCGATGGTAAGCCTGAGCGGCATTCGGCCACAGCTTGATGGGGAACTCGGCCTTCACACGCAGCAGGTCGGACCACTTCATCGCCCAGTAATCGGCGAATTCAGGTCGCTCCAGCACTCGGTCGATCAACTTCGCCCGTTTTTCGGGATCGGGGTCGGCCAGAAAGCTTTGCGCTTCCGCGACGGTAGGCAGCGTGCCCAGGGTGTCGATGTAAATTCGCCGCAGGAACACTTCGTCGGAACAGAGCTTCGCTGGCTTAATGTTGAGCTCCTCCAATCGCTTCTGCACCAGTTTGTCGATCGTAGTGTGCGGATCGAAGGTTTGCTTACCCACAAAGGGGTTATCCAGGAGAAGGTCAGCCCGGGGAGTTTTTCTCCACGGTTGAAATTCCGAAGACGCGGCCAGGGTTGCTTCGGTTCCCGCGATCTGCGGCACGCCAGAATCCCACGCAGTCCCACCGCTGAGGTCGTCGGAGAAACCCCGCTGCTGGTGCGCTACTTCGCGCTCGGTTTCCGGTTGGGGAAGTACCACTGTAACGTGACTTTGGGCCAGTGCCGCAGCCTCTC
>JBBQSE010000325.1:0-10142 GCA_038214195.1 Planctomycetales bacterium | reverse complement strand
AGTAAGAGCAGCGTGGCTGCAATCAGAGATATCCGTTCAAGTCGCATTCCAAATCCCTCCGGCGTTCGCATGTTGTCTTGTGTACTGACAGCACAACTGCGCACTTTCCATTTTCACTCCGTCTTGATACTGGTTTCGGCGAATTCTGCGTGTGTTCCGTCGTGTGCCGTGTAAAAACCAAAATTAAGCCTGAAACGGCTGGCGAATGCGCACAAGTTACCGTCGTTCCGAGTTCCTTCTGTTGAACGGCTCACACCGCCCCTTCCGGAAATTCAGGCTGCGGAGGGCTGAACGGTGCTGAGGGGTGAGGCGGCAGATGGGAGGCCACAGAACGCGAGGCTGGAGTACGGCTGAGCTTGCGGACAGTGGGGGGCGGTTCGTTCGCGGAGCGAACGACGACTATGTTAATCGCTTGAAGCGAAAGTGTTTTTGCGGCGGCGCGGATTTGATGATTGTGCGGAATTTGCACGAGCGCGAATTCTGATAACGATTGGCATGAATTTGACGTTCAGTTTACGAATCGCAACCCTCGGGTTAGGCCCCAGCTCTTTTGTCCCAAATCGATGAACATCCCCCCCGTTCAACGACCTATGTTTTACCACGAACGACTTCCTCTGGATGCGAATCGTCGAGGGAAGACGGCTATCTGAGTGCCGCCACAATGCGGAAGATTGCAGGCGTGGAATGATAAGAGCAGGTGAATCATGAGTCGCGATGACAGTCCAGGTTATGAATCAAGGTCCTGCGTTGGCCAGCGGGTCGCGGCGATGAGGGCAGAGGTGAATTCGTTCTTTGGCACAGACTGGTCTCGACTAAGAACTCTGATGATGGACCTGGAGGCAGGTGAATGGAGCGGCGATACAGACCTGGAAGAGACCACTATGCTGGTCGGGCGGAGTAGCATCAACACCGATTTACCAGTCACGTCCGGCCTAAAGAGTCGGCAAAGGAATACTGATTCATTAAGCGTCATGCCGCAAACGCAGCCAGGTGATCGGCTGTCGGAGTTGGCGGAACGAATCGAACAACGACTGAAAAGTTCAGTCAGAAGTGATACGTAAATATGGATCAATTCAGAACTCAATCCAACAACACGGACGGCGCATCCGCACCGATTGCGACGCACTGTGTCTTTCGACGTGGCCTGTCGTGGCTGGCGCTGCCGGCGACGGCCGTGCGGGAAGCGATGCCACGGCCGAACATGGTCAGTGTTCCAGGGACACCCGCGACATTTTCTGGTTTGTGCCATGTCCGCAGCGAGTTTATTCCGGTGTTGAACCTTGATTCCGTACTGTCGGAGTTTGAACGGTCGGATGATCAAATCATGCTTGTTCTGGATGACGTGGACGGGCCCTGGGCTGTTCTCGTCGATGAAGTCACTTCGCTAAAAACACTGGAAGTGTCGGATGCACCGGAGACGGATGAATTTGCTCCCGGATCTGCCATTGTCGGCTGGGCAACGCAAGGGGACACGGTGATTCAGGTGATCGATCAATTCCGCATCCGACAGTTGGCGGAGCATGAACTTGACGCGATGTGGCAGTCGGGCGATGTGTATCACGTGGACGGAAGATGCAAATGAGCTTCAGAATTCGACTTTGTCTCACGCATGTTGCGACCGCCGCCGTCGCAGCGTCTTGCGTGTGGTTTGGACTGCAGACGCGTGGCTTCAGCCAGCTCGCATGTGTAGTGCTGTTTGGATGCGGTATCGGTGTGCCGGCGGCGATCGCCGCTTTTTGGCTGATGCGTGGTCTGCGGCAAATGGAGTCCGCGCTGACAGATCTGCATCGCGATCAACCAGCGTGCGGACTTTCAGAGCTTGATCAAACGATACAACGACTGCTTTTGGCAACGCGCCGTCAGCGTGCAATCTCTCAAAACGTCGATGAGTTGATGCGCAGTCTGGGCCACGTGGCTCCGCTCACCGCATCAGGCACGGACAGTCACTTGCTGTCGCACGCGCTGGGGCAAATTGCGCGGTCATCGGCAAAGGGTGTTGGCAACATCATGGACTTCGGAAACGACATCGCCAAAAGTGCCCATGACGCAAACTGGGGCGCTCAGCAGCAGATTCGCGCAATCGAAAATGCGGTGAATTCCGTGGAACGTTTGTCTCGGACAATTGATTACGTGGGAGGTGATGCGGAGTCAACAAATACCGCTGCGCGGGACGCCGCAGACTGCGCCGCCAAAGGGTTGGATCTGATCCAGCTGCTGATTCGTGGAATGCAGGACATTCGGACGAATGTTGAGTTTAGCGAGAAAAAGGTGGCTGCTCTCGGTCGGCAGTCTGAACAGATCAGTTCGATCGTGGAAACAATGGGAAATATCTCAGCCCGCACCGACATGCTGGCGTTGAACGCATCGATTGAGGCGGTCCGCGCGGGGCAGGAGGGACGTGGCTTTGCGGTTGTCGCCGAAGAAGTCCGAAAACTTGCGGAGAGCACCGCGAACGCGTCACGCGACATTGCGGCTTTGGTGGACACCATGCAGGCCGAGACGCACGATACCATTTCTCTGATCACTGAAGAACGCCAACAGCTTCAGGAAGAAGTTCAGCTCATCAACGAAACTGGGACGACACTGGAAAATATCAGGCGATCATCGATGACCGCCATCGACCGCTCCCGTGGGATTTCCGATGCCACTGTAGAGCAGCTTCAGCGGACGCAGGAAGTTGTGCAGGCGATCCAGCAGGTTTCGACGATCGCGAACAATATTCGGGATCGCAGTGAAACAATGCGGCACAAGACGATTGATCTGCTTGAGACGGCTCAGGATTTGGAAGAATGCCTGTCGCCGATATACCACTCTTGTGATTCAGAGGGTCCAGTCGCGGAACGAAGACCAGTTGCGAGGAATGAATCGCTCAGAGCACGCAAACGTGACGAGTCCGAATCTCAGGACAAACTATTTGAGGCCGTTCAGGCCGGGGAGTTTGCCCGGTGAGAAACTCCCACGACACGCATTCCACCGCGAGTGCAGCGGCGTCCAGCGCAGCACTCCGCGAGAAGTTTGTGCAGCTCGCACAATCCGCGTCAGATACGTCAGATCCGGAACTGGCCATTGCGGCGTCCGTGATGGCGGACTTGTTGACCGTGGCCGCCTTGTTCGAAGGCGACTCCGAATTCTCTGAACGCGCGGATGAAATTGTCGAATTCTGCTCATCGCGGGCTCTGCCCACGCTGCTCGATTCTGAATCCGATGATGCCCGCGACAGCCTCCTGGCCCACGTTGAAAATCACTGGAGCGAATGTCTTAATCTCCTGGAACCGGACGAACGAATCGCGTGTCAGCTTGAACGGAACTGGGACTCAGCGGATACGACAAACTGGAATGAATCTGTGACGGCGAATGTCTCAGTCGATTCGGCGCGGGAACGCGGCGCAGACTCGGCGGACGTTACCAGCAAGGACGACTCGGAGCCGTCGATGGACCTCGCAGCGATTCTTGCTTCGCTGGAAGGTGATGCTGCCATACGGCGAACGGCTAAAAACGATTTACCCGCTGTAGAAACCAGCGACGACCGGGAAACGATCGATGATCCGGAGATGATCGCCGCGTACACCGATGACGCTCAGCAGTGTCTTGCCGAAATGGAATCCAGTCTGCTGGCTCTTGAGTCGGGAGATGCTGCCGAAGAATCACTGCGAAATTTCCGCCGACAACTGCACACACTGAAGGGGGCCTCGGGAACAGTCGGCCTTTCTCAGCTGGCTGGCTATTTACACGACCTGGAATCCTACGCCGAAAAATCGACGGGGGGCGATGTGGATGTCGATCGGCTGCTGCAGGGAGTCGATGTTGTCCGTGCCCAGTTGGCTGCGCTGGGTATCAGCGGCGACACAACGCCAACCCTCACGGCAAACGAGGTTCCGGTGCTGAGCTCAAATCCGCTGGCTTCAGTGGCTGCCGATTTTGTCAAGAGCCGTGAGCGGCAAGGCGCTAGCCGCCGGTCTTCTCCAGAATTTTTCAACGAATCACCGGCGGCTAGTGCCTTGCCGCTCACTAAATCGACAGCTCCATCATCTGTCGGCAACGAGAGCGAGATTTTTGTACGCATCGAAGCGTCGCGGCTTGAACGGCTGATGGATCTGCTGGCCGAACTGGTCATGCTGCGGAATCGTCGAGATACATACGCGCAGTCTCTGAAGACCATCCACCGTGAACTGAATCACTGCGCCTCGCGATCCCGAGCACTAACGTCAGCATTCGAAGCGTCAACTTCGGCTGCGACTCCCGGAAACCAGGCATCAATCACCGACGCTGAACGAGCGTCATCAAGGTCACGACTACTCTCACTCACACAGGATGAAGTCTCAAAGGACACCGCCGAACTTGCTCGTTCGCTGCAGGAAGTTTGTGATCCGCTGGCTGCCGACAACTCTGTTGTGTCACATCTGATCGGACGCTTTCGTCAGGAATTGATGGAACTCCGCCGTCTGCCAATTGGGGGACTGTTCCAGCGTCTGCAGCGGGTCATTCGAGACGCAGCCAAGAGCGAAGGCAAGCTGGTTGAAATTGTCTTCGAGGGTCAGGGGGCGCGAGCCGAACGGGCCGTTCAGGAACGATTATTTGAACCACTGCTGCATCTGGTTCGCAACGCGGTCAGTCACGGAATAGATACTCCGGACGAACGAAACAAGATCGGAAAATCCGCTGCCGGCAGGATCACTCTGGCAGCGTGGTCGGACGCGACGTCTCTGTGCATCGAAGTTCGCGACGACGGTCGCGGCATGAACGATGAAGTTCTGGAATCGCGTGGACGGGAACTGGGCCTGTTGCCACAAGGGCAGGCTGTCAGTCGCTCGCAGTTGTGGAACTTAATTTTTCAGCCTGGATTTTCCACGAAGGCGGCTGTCAGCGAAATCTCGGGACGCGGCGTCGGGATGGATGTCGTCAACAATTGGGTCCGACGCCTGCGAGGTCGCATTGATGTGGAATCAGTTTCCGGGCAGGGCACCACGTTTCGAATCCAGATTCCTCTCCGATCCGCCGTCGAGCACGCGATGGTGGTTCAGGCGGGCGGTCAGCTGTTCGCATTGCCGATGCATACGATTGGCGGCACCTCCGATGCAAAACTGCGAATGAACGGCCTTTCTACGTCGATGGCGGAAGTTCGAGCTATCCCGCTGAGTCAGATTTTGGGGCGTGGTGAAAATGCGTCCGGACGCGGCTGCCACATTGCCCTCCGCGATTCTGTGCGGACGACTCAGACGGCGAAGTCATCGCCCGTCGGGGACGTGACCATTGTCGTCGATACCATCGTCGGGGTTGAAGAAATTGTTGTGCGATCTCTTCCACCTCTGTTGCAGCGAAACGAGTTTTTTGCCGGTGTCACGTTGTCGGGCCGCGCTGAGACGGTACTGCTGCTGGACGTGAGCAAGGTGATTGAGCGCGGTCGGCGAATGATTTATGACGAGCCCGACGCTTCGCAACGCAACGAATTCAGTCACGATCGTTCTTCACCGGCACATTGTCAAAACTCCGTTCTGGTTGTTGATGATTCGGTCGTAGTTCGACGCCGACTGTCAAAGAAGCTGACCGCAGCCGGTCACACAGTCCGCGAGGCCGCCAATGGAAGAGAGGCGATGGCCGTCCTGAACGTCGGAGGGATCACCGCCGTGATCACGGATCTTGACATGCCGGGCATGACGGGCGTGGAACTGATGCAGGAAATGAAGAGACAGAAGCCGTATCGAACAATCCCAGTCACGGTCCTCAGCAGCCGTGATGAAGATTCTATGCCACCGGAAGTTGGCGAACTGCGACCGGACGCCATCCTGCAGAAGCCGGTGACTGACCAAACAGTCAACTCGATCGTTGACTGGCTGGCGCTTTGTCAGACACGAAATGAAATGTATCCGAACTCGTGAGAGTTCGGAGCGTTGCGGGACTCGTGGGAGTTCGTGACAGAACCATCAACCTGAAAGTGACCTCGGAGAAATCTGTTATGGCAACATCCACGATTCTTGTCATCGACGACAGCACCACGATTCGAAAGCTGGTCGATATTCATCTCAGCCAGGCGGGCTATCGAGTGGTGCTCGCGAAAAATGGTGAGATGGGGGTTGAGATGGCTCGCGAAATCCTGCCGGATCTCATCCTTCTGGACCATCAGTTGCCGGGCACTACCGGCCTGGAGGTCTGCCGCCAGATCATCAAGTTTCCGGAGTGCCAGCACATTCCGTTTGTAGTGTCATCGACACTGCGGAAACAGGCCTACATCGAATACATGGATGTTCCGAACGTTGTGGATTCGCTGCCGAAGCCGTTCACTCCTGAATTGCTGAAGATGGCCGTCGCCAACGCCCTGGAGACGGGAGCGATGATCATTTCCTCGCAGACCAACGGGACGGCGGTGCCGGAAGTTGTTGGTGAGTCTGATCAGCCTTCAATCTCGGGAGACTTTCGCTGTCTGAGTTTGCGGGAAGTGATCGACTTCCTGAACAATGGACGAAAGACCGGGATGCTGGAAGTCGAAACAAACCGCAATCGTGTGTGTTTCTTCCTGAAAGACGGTCGCATTCAGGGAGTTGCCTCCGCCTCATTCGATCCCCTTCAGGTTGCCGCCCAGTTGCCGGAGTCGATGAAAGAACTCGCGGCGCTGCTGCAGTTCACACTCAGCACAGGGACGTCCACTCGGGTTGATGGCCTCGTCGATCTAATGGATAAGAAGATGCTGGATCCGCGATTGATGCGAGGTTTACTGCGTCAACAGGCCGCGGTGCTGACGCGTTACTGCTTCACGAACAAGCTGATCTGTTTCAGCTTCCACGCCGAACACACTCAACCATCACTCTTCAGCAAAGTGTCCGTCGATTCGAGTCTGGCAGGCATTCTTGTTGACGCTGCGATCAACGGTGGATCGCAGCACAGTCTTTCTGTCGAAGCCGAAATTGGCTGGGTTCGCAGTGGTCTGCGCGGACAAAACCTCGACCGCACTGGCCTGTCAGCGACACACGTGCAGCTGCTCTCTCATCTGGATACGACTCCCCGAAACGCAGGAGAACTGGCAGCGAAGTCCGGCATTCCATTCCAGGAAGCCAGGTCTGTGCTGGAAGGATTCCTGCAGGCGGAATGGATTCGAAACGAACCGCTCATGAAAATGGCCACAGTCATTGCCTTCGAACCGGACGCACAGTCCGGGGCAGTGATTCGCAGCGTGATTGAGGATTCCAGCAACTGCTGGAGTGGAAACGTCGTGCGCGATGAATTTAGTCTGCAACTTCTCCTGAAGCGAAAACCTGCGGACGTCGTTTTGATCGCAGTGCAGGGCGAGGACGAACTCAACATTCCGTCGAAAATCCGGGACAGCGGACTTCTTGACAACCATGCGACCGTGATTCTGATCGCTCCCGCCAAAGCCGCATCTCCGCCGCTTGCCGCATCACTGCAGTCGCTGCCTGTCCTTCGTCGTCCGTATACCGGTCACGACATCCTGAAAACTCTGGATCAGGCGAGAGAACAACCACCAGTTCCGGTCTCTGCCGCAAGGCAGGTGAAGGCCAGCGAGAGAGAGGCTGTTCTGAGCACGGCAGGAGCCTGGTGAAAGTAATCTCACAAAGGCGACCGGTTTCGAATGCATCATCGGAACTACTCTGCGTTGAACTTGCGACTCGGTGTTATTCCAATTTTTAGAAGCGATCAAATGTCATCACTACTTTGCGAAAACGCTGTCGTGGCGGTATTGAGCCTGACCGGCGCCGATCAGCGGCGGTACACAAGAGACGTCCGGAAAGGCGAATGTCTTTCCGTCGGATCCGACCCAAGCGTGGATGTCTGCCTGGTAGATGACAAGGTCTCCGCGACTCATTGCATGATTAGCGCGAAGGCGGGCGTCATCAGCATTCGTGATTGCTTTTCCGGATCCGGCACTTTTGTAAATGGCCAAAAAATCCGAGAATTAGACCTCACTGCGAATGCGGAAATTCAACTTGGCTCGACAGTCATCTGTGTGACTCTGAACGGACACGCTCATCACGAGAAGCCTGCTTCAACTCACCCCTCAGGCATAAAATCGCCCTTGAATGTAATCGACGAGCTGCAAATGCAGCTCGATCTGGCGCTTGAAGAAAACAGGATGCTGCAAAGTCGCCCTGCAGTAGAAACCAAAGTCGTTTTCGCCGAAAGCGATCCGTACCAGGCTGAAATGATTGAACTGCTGCGCGCTGAAATTGTCGATCTTCAGGCCGCACTTGCGGAACGAGGTCCAGGTTACGATGTGACAAGTGACAACTACGAGACTGGCTCTGTGTCGGATGTTGTCTGCCGCGAAGAAGAAGACAATGCTGACATTCTGTCAAAGGTCGAAGCTGAATCCCTTGTTGAACGCCTGGAACAGCTGTTGCAGGAATTGCAGGAGCGCGACGAACAGGTTGCGACGCTGACGGAACTGCTGCAGGCTGCGGAAGAAGCAAATCGAGCCGAACAGGAAGAGCGCCAGCAGGTTGACGAGTGGCTACGAGACATTGAAGGACGATTTGGAGATCGTGAACGAGAATGGAAATCACAGCATGACAAGCTAAAGGCTGAATTCGCGGCCGTGGCTGCCGAACGAGATCGGGCCGAATCTGCGATCCATGCAAATGCCGCAGGCTCAAAGCTGGAGGCGGCTCAGAATGTGATGGGCGGACTGCGGGAAACAGTCGAAGCCCAGCGTCAACAGTTGCAGGAAGCGGAAGACGCAATCACTCAGTTGCGGAATGAACTTGAGCGGGCGCGGCGACCGGCCGCCCGCGAAGAATTGATGCAATTGGCTGAGGAACGATCGCAAATCGCTCGTCTGCGTCAGGAACTTGAAACGACGCGGCGGCAGGAGCGGCAGAGCGCCAGCGTCAGCGAGGACGACATGAAGTTCAAGGCTCTTCGGCAGCACTTGAACGAGATTCATGAACAGGAACGCAAGGAAAAAGAAGACCGCAAACTCAGTAGTCGCATCGCAAAACTGTGGAATCGACTCGAAGGACGATCGTAAAACATTATGAGCACCACATCCACTGATTCGCAGCATGACATCGATGCATCGCAGGAGTCGCGTCGGCAAATGCTGATGCTCGCCCGTCGTCTGGACAGATTCGGTCTGCAGGCCGAGCAGTTTCTTTCGAGACAGCTGGAACAACTGGAACGGGCGATTGACGAATTTGAATCCGAGAAAGCAGCATGGCGGCGGCAATTCCAGCGAGAAACCAGTCAGCTTGCTCACCTGCGCGAGGACGTTCCTCAATCGCGTGAACGCGACGCTTCCGGGTTGACCATTGCTGTTGCGTCAGAGCTGGAGAAGCGTGTACGAGCTGAATCCACTGCGAGAAAAAGCGGCGGCGATCCGTTGCGAATTCTGCTTCAGCCGGGGCAAGCGACTTCGATGCAGGTCGGACTGCTGATGTTCGAGATTTCAAAACTCAACCGCGACATGGGCGGACAGGGAATCAGATTTGAAGTGGATGAAATCCGAGTTCCGAAACGGCGATTTCTCAGCTGGAAATCCAGCAAAGGAATGACTGGGAAAATCATTGAACTGACGGCCTATTCAACTCTGCCGCTTGCCGCCCGCGGCCGACACGTGGCGTTGGACGTGGATATCACCGACCGACTCGAAGACTGGATCGCTTTCAAGTTGCGTCTGTTGCAATCGTCACTTGTCAACGAGAACCTGGCCACAGTCTTCAGCGCCGGTCGAGCCACCAAATGCAACGACAAATCCCGCAGCGGGTTCCTTGAGGCCACTCGACATGTTGCTGCTGTGACTTCAAAGTCCACTGAACATTCGGACTATTCCGGGACTGCGATGCTGGCAAATTCGGCATCCGATGTCATTCAGCAGCAGGCCGCCCGACTGGAAAACTGCTACGATTGCCTTTGCAATGATTGCGGCCTGCGTCTTCATATCGAGTTGCACGCGATGCGATGATACCGGGCCTATCTTATGGCTTAGGATCGCTCGGTCAATTAGTGAGCGGCAAGGCGCTAGCCGCCGGTGATATAGATGCAGTATACCGGCGGCTAGCGCCTAGCCGCTCACGTCATATCGGACAGTTATTTCTCGAACGATCCTTAACGGTTGGCTCGGGTTTGAGAGTGCAGCGCGAAACCCCGGTGGCTTCCTTCGCTCCGCTCCGTCCATGCCCGGCCACTCGTGCGAC
>JBBQSE010000324.1:0-10150 GCA_038214195.1 Planctomycetales bacterium | reverse complement strand
AGTTGACGGATTGGCACCGAGCCTGCCCAAAAGCACAAATGTGATCGTAGGTCAGGCTGTGCCTGACAGTATTTCTGATCCAGCCACGCGATCTTCTGGTGGCGACTTGGAATGAGGAAGCTGTACTGGTAACTTGGTGGCCATCCCCCCGGTCAGTCACCAATTCCTTTCAATCATGGTGGGCTATGGTCAAAGCGTCGCGCGGTGCTGTTGCCGATGGGCGTCGAATCTTTATTTCATACCGACGAGAAGATTCACAACACGTTGCCGGAAGATTATTCGATCGACTCACGGCAGAATTTGGGCATGGCAATGTGTTCAAGGATGTCGATTCCATCCCACTGGGAGACGACTTTCGAGAGCACCTGCAAAATGCGGTGGGCATCTGCAACGTGATGTTCGTACTGATCGGCGACAAATGGACCGCCGTCAGGGATGCAAAGGGAGCGTTGCGTCTGCACAATCCAAACGATTTTGTCCGTCTCGAACTTGAAGCCGCGCTGAATCGAAAAATTCCCGTGGTGCCAATTCTTATCGGCGACGTGCAAATGCCTTCGATTGAAGAGTTGCCGGAACCGCTTCAAAAAATCCATTTTCGTCAGGCGACCCGGTTGAGGCCTGATCCGGATTTCGACGCAGATATTTCGCGCATCGTCCGATCGCTGCGACCGAAGCAGAAACCTTTGCCACATGATGAATCATCGTTGGAAACAGGCAAGGCAAAGCGCAGTGCGAGCATTCGATTCGTCATTGCCGTGTTGGTGGCTTGCGCCGTTGTCGGCGGTTTACTGTATTGGGAACCGTGGTCGCAACCAATTCCAGAGAAAATGGTGGACGATTCGTTAAAATACGATGACGACGGCATCGAAGTCGAGTTGGTTCCGGGACGTTTTGAAGTTACGTTCACCGTCGTAAGAAAGGTGATTTTTCCAGAAGAACAAACGTACGAGGTCATGGCGAATGGCGTCTATGAGCCGAGGACGCGAACAATCAACGTAGTTCATGATGAATGGGTAGTACAAACGGGGCTTTGCGATTTTTATCCACTTGTCAAACAGATATCCGTGGATGGGGAGAAAATGCATCGTGTTAAGTTGATAAACGCGGATTGGTCCGAGCACATCTACAATTGCCTGGAACCGCCATCGATAAAAAATCTTTCACAGTCAGAAGCAGTGCCTGCACCAGCGCCCGAAGCGGTACCCGCACCAGCACCTCCAGCAGAATCCGAATCCGCGCCGTTATCCGCCCGCTACACATGTCCGGTTCAACAGCGATGCCGACAGGTATAATTGCACAGCGTCGGTTGTTGACCAGGTTTCGTCGCGCGTGAATTTGCTCTGGTGGTCTTCCAAGAATCAAATTGGATTTCAGCTAAGCACCCATGCACAAGTCCTGAGGCATAACTTGGCGAGCGGTGGGTGTCAGCCCACCGAGTTGCACGCATTTGACTCGGAGGGCTTACGCCGCTCCGCTCGCCGGGTTTGTGGCAAGAGGAGACGTCAGCCCACTGATTGTGCATCGTGCGATTATGCCATTTAACTTATGCACGGGTGCTAAGCAGAATGCGATCCTGCGCGGCATCGTGTATGACGATTCGGTATTTCATTCGCTGCGGGCCGAAAAACCAAGCTCCTCCGCAAGCTGAATGCGAGCTTCCTCAAGTGCCGTGCCACCACCGGCTTCCATCTGAGCAACGCCGCGACGGATGGCTTCCAGATCCTGCTGCTGCTTCAGTGCCGACATGGCGCGAAGATGGACCTGCTCATCCACGAGCACATACGTTCGCCGCGACAACATGTCCTCGCACGTAATTCCGTCGGGACTTTGTTGTAACGCAGCGCTCTGTTCTTCAGTAAGTTTGACCATGGGCGAATTTTACTGACGATTCGACGGGTTTTCCATGCTGAATTCCGCGAAGTTCGTTTGTGATTTGCGACGTCTCCACTCAGAATGCCGATCGAGTCCCTGTTGCTCAGTCCGGGGTGTGTAACAAACAGCAAATTGGAAAAGAATTTTCAACGTTGTTCTTGTTCCATACGATACTGCTGACGTCCCTTCTCCCCCGAGATCGGGGGAGACTGTGTGCTCAGCGTTGGCACGGACTTTCCCAACGCGGGCCGAAGGCCGGATGAGGGGGCTGACCGTGAGATGATGTTCTTGGGGATTGCCAGGGGAGAGGGGACTTAGAGATGCGGCGAATGCCCGTGTTACGGTTTGGCCTATAACATGAAATCTGGATTACAAACAGGTGATATCGGCCGACTCAAATGGGTCGTTGATGCCTCTATGATCATCACGCTCGGCGGAGATTCGCGGGCGACCGTCTTTTCGACTCCAAACATGATCCTGCTGATGGAGCGTGCTGCTCGGGAAGCGTTGCGACCTTATTTGGAATCCAGCGAGGAATCCGTTGGCGTTGAGGTCAGCATTCAGCACCTCGGCGGCGCAGGTCTGGGCTCGGAGGTGACGGGCGTCGCCAAAGTGACCGCCATCGATGGTCGTCGCGTTTCGTTCGAAGTGGAGGCGTATGCGGGCGATCGATTGATGGGCAAGGGCACGCATATGAGAGCGGTCGTCTTGCTGGATCGAATCATTGAAAATCTTGCCAAACTGGCGAATGACGAGGGACGAGCGATGACGTTTGGGGCCAACACCGGATCATTGCCGACGTTTGAGACACTGCAGGTTGATGTGTTCGGGCGCGTTGCCACCGTGACACTCAATCGTCCGCAGTCATTGAATGCCGTGAACGTGCAGATGACCAACGACATTGAACAACTTGTCGCATGGTTGCTAGGCCATCCGCAGAATGTGCGCGTTGTGTTGCTGACGGGCACCGGTAAGGCTTTCTGCGCAGGCGACGATGTGAAGGAACTCAGGACACTGCCGCTGGAAGCGGCAAGAGCACTTAGCCTGCGCCAGGCGGAAATGTATCTGGCCTTCGAACGCCTGCCGCAGCCCATCATCGCGCTGGTCAACGGTGATGCGTTCGGTGCTGGCTGCGTCGCGGCTTACTCGGCAGATCTCCGAATTGCCAGTCATGCCGCCCGCTTTGCGATGCCCGAAATTCGCCTCGGCTGGCCACCGGGATATGGTATCGCGCAACTCACCGCGCTCGTGGGAAAATCGCGAGCCCTGGAAATGTGTCTCGTAGGCGAGCCCATCTCGGCGGCAAAGGCTCTGGAATGGGGACTGGTCAGCGAGATCGTTTCCGGCAGTAATCTACTGAAACGCGGTCGAGAAATTGCCGAAAAAATGCTGCAGATGCCCGCCAGTGCTCTCCGTGAGACCAAACGTCTGGTGCATCTCGATGAAGGTTCTCAACCCAAAGTCGCCCATCGTGCGGATACGGATGCTTATCTTCGCTGCCTCGCACTTCCCGACGCGCGGGAAGGTCTGACCGCGTTCGCCGAAAAACGTCCGGCGAAATTCACCGACATTTGACCTGTTTTTTTTTACACGAATCTGAGTCAGAAAGCCCAGAATGATCGTTCCCGATATCCCTGTTGAGACCGAAGGCGTCGCCCGTCATTACAACGAACTCGACGAAGTCTATCGTGACGTCTGGGGCGAACACGTCCATCACGGATTCTGGCAAACAGGGCGTGAATCTGCTGAGGAGGCTGTTGAGCAGCTTGTCCATATGGTCGCGGAACGTGCCGGAATTGTTGCCGGTACAAAGGTGTGTGACGTCGGATGTGGATACGGCGGCACGTCTCGAATGCTGGCTAAAGAGTACAGCGCGGAGGTCACCGGACTGACGGTGTCGGAAGCTCAGTTCAAATTCGCGAGCGAACAGACGACCGGGAATGGCAATCCCCGGTTTCTGCTGCGCCCCTGGGAGAGGAATGAATTCGCGGCGGAATCGTTTGATACCGTCGTCTCGATCGAATGCATCAGTCACGTCCCGGATAAGCCGGAATTTTATCGGCAGGTCTATCGCGTCCTGCGTCCCGGCGGAACCGCTGTCATCGTCGCATGGCTGGCGAATCCGCTGGCCGGAAAAGTCACGACGCGGCATTTGCTGCTGCCGATTTGCGTCGAGGGCCGGTTACCGGGGCTGGCGACTGCGGACGAATATCGAACCATGATTTCCGATGCCGGACTGGTCCTGGATTCGTATGAAGAGATCAGCCGCAAGGTGCGCAAAACCTGGTGGATCTGCGCGCGGCGTCTCATCTGGAAACTCATGACACGCGGAAAGTACATTAAAATGCTGCTCGACCGTGAAAATTCGAACCGAGTGTTCGCGCTGACGCTGTTTCGAATTATCGCCGCGTATCACACCGGGGCCATGCAGTACGGAGTGTTTCAGATTACGAAGCCGGGTGCGTCGGATCGCGTTAGTGGAACAACCGAAGCCATTCAGCCATTACAACAGGTAACAACATGATCAGGCTTGGCAAACGACATCGCGAACCAGAACTGATGGACGATCCGAACCTGGACCCCGCGCTGCACCATCAGGCGCTTGTCGGATTGCGACGAGTCCATGGAATCAGTGGCACCGTTTCGACTCTGTGGAACCCCATTCGCCGCATGGCCGAACAAAGACCGAATACCGCTCTGCGAGTTTTGGATGTCGCCTGCGGTGGCGGAGATCTTGTAATTTCACTGGCCCAAAGATCCGCTCGTTCCGGACTGCCCATCGAATTCAGTGGATGCGATATCAGTCAGACGGCGCTCGACTTCGCTTCGTCTGCCGCAGCCTCGAAAAAGGTCCGCGTGAATTTCTTTCAGGCCGATGCCATCGCCGCACCGTTGCCTGCGGACTACGACATCATTTGCTGCTCGCTGTTCCTGCATCATCTGGATGAAGCCGACGCGATCAAGTTGTTGCGATCAATGAAAGCGTCAGCCAGACGCATGGCGCTTATCAGCGACCTGAGCCGCAGCCGCCTGGGTTACGTCTTAACCTGGATCGGCATTCGGCTGCTCACGCGGTCACCGATCTGTCATGTTGACGGACCGTTGTCCGTGCGGGCAGCATTCACCCCAGCGGAAATGCTAGACCTTGCGGCACAGGCCGGTTTGGAGAATGCGACGCTCACGCGTCACTGGCCCGAGCGTTTCCTGCTAGCATGGAAACCTTCATAATCGCCACCAGCCAGGTCATCAACAGGAATCAAATCCATGAAGCAACACTCCTGCGATGGAACAGACCACGTCCGGGAATCAGATTCTCGGATCGGTCGGTCAATCTCTGAACTCGATACGCCGACGCTGCTGCTGGACCGCGCGGCAAGTGACCGCAACCTGGCCCGCATGGCCGCGTTCTTTCGGGATCGCCCCGCGAAGCTTCGTCCACACTTCAAGAACCACAAGTGTGTCACGCTCGCGAAGCGGCAACTTGCCGCTGGCGCTGTTGGAATGACATGCGCAAAACTGGGCGAGGCGGAAGTGCTTGTCGATCACGGCATTCAGGACGTGCTGATCGCCAATCAGGTCGTCGGAGAAACCAAGATGGCACGGCTGGCGCAACTGGCGACGAGGGCCCGAATCGGTGTCGCCATCGATCACCTGGACCACGCCACTGCTATCTCGAAGGCCGCAACCGAGGCTGGGGCAACCGTGCATCTGCTGATCGAAGTTGACATCGGAATGGGTCGATGCGGGATTTTGCCAGGTGCTCCCGTTATTGAACTTGCTCGTCGCGTGAAGGGACTTTCGGGCGTGCATTTCGCAGGCTTGCAGGCATACGAGGGACATCTCGTCAATGTCCTGGACCGCGAAGAACGGTCGCGCCGCGCCAAGGCCGATATGCAACAGGCGATCGAAACTCGTCAGATGCTGGAGGCCGTCGGGATTCCGGTTTCCTGTATGAGTGGCTGCTCCAGCGCGACCTACGACAGCACGGGCACTTTGCCCGGCGTAGATGAAATCCAGGCTGGTACGTACGCCACCATGGATCGACAATACCAGCGACTGGTGCCCGAGTTCGAAATTGCCATGTCTGTTCTGGTTCAGGTCATCAGTCGCCCGAGTGCTGACAAGGCCGTTTTGAATGTCGGCGTGAAAGGCGCAGGTGCCGAATTTGGTGTGCCTGGCATTCGCGACTTTCCGGACGTGGAAATTCCGTTCTTCCTTGCCGAGGAACATGTCGTTGTCAACCGGAGTCCGGACTGGAAGATTGGCCAGGTGTTGCATCTGATCCCCAGCCACGCCTGCACCACATGCAATTTGTACCGGGAATTCGTCGTTCACGAAGACGGCAAAGTTGTCGAAATCTGGCCGATTGAGGCGTCCGGAAAACTGTCGTAGTGCATAGTAACGGGTTCTGATCTGAAGGACGGTTTCTGCCGATCGCCTAACGTCAGATTTGTTGAACACGTTCATTCAATCAAAGCGTGTCGATCGCGTGGACAAATTGTTCCAGACCATGTCAAACACTCAAGACCAGGAATAACGAAAGCAACAGACCGGCTAAAATGATCATTTTGGTTGCTCCGGCTGGTCTGGAGCAGATGTTCTTTGAGGTTGGGCAGCCCGTCGATCCCGGTACAATTGTTGCTCCACTACCGACAAAATTGGACATCGAAAAGCTGCTGAATGTCGCTCCACGTTACGGCATGAAGATCAGGGTGCCGCATCATTGAGTGAACGTGGAGTGACCAATTGAAGCTACGAAGGAAACGGTATATGGATGTGCAGGAATTGGTAGCGATTGCGGAGAGGGAACTCCTGAAGCACGGACTTTTGGATTGGTCGTTTGGATTGGCGAAGACAAAACGTCGGCAAGGTGTGTGCAAATTTCGCGATCGACGAATTGAGATCGCTGAGTACTACGCTCGTCACAATCCGCCGGAGAAAGTCCTGGATACGCTGCTGCACGAAATCGCTCATGCCATTGCGGGACCGAAAGCTCGCCACGGACCTGCATGGAAGGCCGTTGCAAAGAAGCTCGGAGCTACGCCACGGGCTTGCGACACATGTGTTGAAACGGTTGTGATGCCTGGCGACTGGCAGGCAACCTGTGAAGCCTGCAACAAAACATACCATAAATACAAAAGTCCGCAGCGATTGACCGGCTACCGGTGTCGGTGTGTTGCCCGGAAACCGTTGGCATTTCAGTTTGTCGGCGATCCGGCACGACGGCCTCCTGCTCCACGAACAGTTGAACAGTCAGCGAAGTGGGAAGCAAAATGTGCGGGGTGCCAGACGGTGCATCTTCGTATTCGCAAACCCAAAGCTGGTGTGTGGCGTTGTCGTTGTTCCCACCGTTGCGAACTGGTTTGGCGATTCCGCACGTTGGACAATGCTAAGTGAGATTCACCAATAAAAATTCAGACTATTGATGAACCCGTTCGCCAAGCGGGAAGAATGGCAAGTGTTTGTACCAACTTTGGTTGTCGGCGACGTACTCGGCGAATCGCAAAGTTCGCAGTCTGCTGAACCGCTCCCTCGGGGGTGCATCACACGGATCAGGACTGCACTTTGTGGCAGCGTTTGCAGCGGACAGCTCCACGCACGATTTTGCCGCATTTTTGGCAACGTTTAGATTTTTTAGCCAGTTTCGCCTTCGTTTGAGGTCGGTAGACCATTATTCACGCTCCGTTTGATTTCAAGCCCATTTTGGAAAAGTTGGGCACTGTAGTCGTGGGAGACCAATTCGGCAATCGAGTTCCTAACGTGAGAAGTCACGGAAATACCCCGTTCAACACCCAAACGTGCGGGAATTGCCGATGGGCGCGGAGGCGTCTCCCAAAATAGGCAATGCCCACGGTTTTTCCGCCCCATAGCATCAGCTTTCTCTTGCGGCGATTTGTGGAAATGGCCTACAAGACGGAGTGGCAGGATGCTAAAGACTGATTACCCGTGAGCACACGGAGGGCTCGATGAACGCTGCAAAAACATCACGGCAAATGTCGGCGGCTGAGATAGCCGAAATACTCCATGGATATGTTATTGGAGATCCTGCGACGCTCATCGACAGCGTCGAAGTGGTCGATCGCGCCTCTGCGGATCAGTTGTCGTATGTGGGCGATGCAAAAAATCTGAACCGCGTCAGGAAATCACGAAGTCGTGTGATTATTGTTCCTGCCGCACTCCAGGACTCACTGGAAAAATACAGCAATCGGACCTTCATCGTTGTTTCGGAACCCGAATCTTCGTTTCTTGCCATTGCTGCGATTCTTCATCCGTTGCGATCTCGCCAGGTCACCGGAGTTTCCAGTCGAGCAATCGTTGATCCGACGGCCCAGATCGGTGCTAATGCCAGCATCCATCCTCTGGCTGTTGTCGGTCGGGACGTGGTGATCGGCCACAATTGTGAGATTCAGTCAGGAGTCGTGATAGGTGAGGGTTGCCGACTTGGAAACAACGTCGTGGTCTACCCGAACGCGGTTTTGTACCACGATATTATCATTGAGGATGACGTCATCATCCATGCGTCATGTGTCATTGGCGCGGATGGATTCGGATATCGATTTCGCAATGGAGGTCATGAGCGGATTCCTCATTATGGAACCGTCCGGATCTGCAGTGATGTCGAAATCGGAGCAGGTACGACGATCGACCGCGCCAAGGTGGGCGAGACCGTGATCGGCTCGGGCACGCGGATCGACGATCAGGTGATGATCGGACACAACTGTCAGGTAGGACGTCATAATCTGCTGGTGGCTCAGGTGGGTCTCGCGGGTTCGGTCTCGACAGGAGATTACGTTGTCTGCGCGGGCCAGGCAGGAGTTGCGGACCACGTTCATCTGGGTACAGGTGCGGTGGTTGGCGCAAAGGCGGGAGTTCATCGTGACGTCCCGGCCGGGCAAACGCATTTTGGAAACCCCGCCGGACCTGTCGCGGAGACCTCACGGCAAATGATGGCGCTACGTCGATTGCCGGAGATTCGTGAAAAGGTGAAGCAAATGGAAAAGGATCTTGAAGCGCTGCGAGCGCGGCTTTCAAACGATGATGACAGCGTCGTGCGCAGGGCAGCCTAGGAGAGATTGATTTCGCGTCATATCTTCGCGGTGAGTGGCAGTCTTACAATTTATGGTGTCTCATGCTGGTCGATCAGGAATCAAATTCAAATCCGGTAATATTGCCGTTCGTTCGTCCACCAGCTCAGCACGCGGCGGACAGCGGTCTCGGCGTAGAGTCTATTCCTCCCATGCGTCTTGGACTGCTGGCTGGCGGCGGTGAATTTCCCATCCGCTTCGCTCGTGCCGCGCGCAACGCGGGACATTATGTCTATGGTCTGGGCGTCGATGGAATGGCGTCTGAACTGCTGGCTGAGGCATGCGACGAGTTTCGGTTTGCTCCGCTGGCGCGTCTGGGAAAAGCCATTCGTCTGTACCGCAAAGCGCAGGTGCAGCGGATCATCATGGCAGGCAAGATTGAAAAAACAGTACTGTTCCATCCATTCCGATGGCTCCGCCTGATGCCCGACTGGCGGGGATTTCATATGTGGTACCGTTATGCTCGTGAAAACAAGAAGGACGATACCATTCTGCTGGCGGTGATCCGCGAGTTTGAACGGGATGGACTTATCTTCGACTCAGCCCTCAAATACTGCCCGGAGTTACTCGTGAAACACGGATTCCTTACGCATCGTCGTCCTTCACCGACTCAATGGAAAGATATTCGCTTCGGCTGGGATCTGGCTCGTGAAATGGGACGTCTGGATATTGGTCAGACCGTCGTCGTGAATGACACCGCCGTGATTGCCGTCGAAGCCATTGAAGGGACCGACCGCTGCATTAAACGCGCAGGCGAGTTGTGTCGCCGCGGCGGCTTCACCGTTGTGAAAGTCGCCAAGCCACAGCAGGACATGCGGTTCGATGTGCCCACGATCGGCATCGAGACAATCAAGACCATGCATGAATCCGGCGGCAAGGTGCTGGCCATCGAATCCGGAATGACGATCATTATCAGTCCGGAAGAAGTCGCTGACCTCGCCGATAAGTTCGGGATCTGTATCGTGGCGGTGAATGCCGACGAACTGGCGCTGCTGGCGGCCGCGTAAGAACCTGCCCGCAAATAAGTTCGCGAATCGGGCGAGGCCTCCTTCTGCTCGACCACCGGTGAAAATCCCGTCGGCGGAGCGGCCGGCATAAAATACACCCCACGCTCCGCCGACGGGGAAGACCAACCCTGCAAACATTTCCGGATTAGGGTTAAAGAAGAAGATTCTGGGGAGGTTATAAACAAA
>JBBQSE010000323.1:0-10150 GCA_038214195.1 Planctomycetales bacterium | reverse complement strand
GTCCCACGCTCGACCAACTAATTTTTGCGGCAAGAGCAGTCTGCAATGCTTTGCCGGTCTTGAACGAGGCGGGTTCGTCAGCCTCTGCCGCGTCAGCCGGGATGAATCGCAGCAGAGTTATGAGGAGGATGCGAATCAGGGGCAATGACGCGTTCGCAGCACGCGCAGCATTTTCTGAAATGCGTCGCCTCTCTGAAGTTGATGCCCGGAGTCTTTGATCCAAATTCGTTTTTAGTCTCATGGTTGCATTTTGCCACGAAATCGCCGCAGAATGAATCGAACAATTGCAAAACTATGATGTGTTACGCAGGAAGCGTCCAGTTTGTGTAGTGATCAGTCGAATCGGCAAGTACGATAATCGAAGTTTGAATACGGAGAGTCTGAAGACTCATCCGGCGGAATTTGATGAGATTTCTATGAAGCACACTCATGCGGTCGGAATTGACCTGGGCACAACCTACTCTTGTATCGCCTGGCTTAACGAATACGGCCAGCCGGTCACGATCCCCAATCAGGAAGGCGAACTCTCAACGCCATCTGTCGTGTTTTTCGACGGCAGCCAGGCCGTCGTTGGCACCGAGGCGGTGCGCAATGCAATTGCCAGTCCAGATCGGGTAATCCAGCACGCGAAGCGGTTCATGGGCAACACCGAGAAGTTCTGGAAGATCGACGACACGCGTTATTCACCGGTGCATGTCTCTGGCATGATCCTGAAAAAGCTGATTTCCGCAGCTCAGGAGCAGATTGGAGAAATTCGCGAAGCGGTGATCACAGTTCCGGCGCAATTCAGCGATGCGCAGCGACACGCGACGATGCAGGCAGGACACGCTGCGGGGCTGGAACGAATTGAAATGATTAATGAGCCTGTCGCCGCAGCGCTTTGCCATGTACTTGGAAACGAAGGTCTTGCATTTACAGAACTTGCAATTGATCAGCAGTTGCTCGTGTTTGATCTTGGAGGTGGTACCCTGGACCTGGCGATTGTGAAGTACAAGACCAACGAAGTTCGCGTGGTCGCTTCCGATGGCGATCTGGAACTTGGCGGACTGGATTTCACGAAAGTGCTGGTGGATGCCGCAGCAGAAAAATTTATCGCGGACTTTGGAAACGATCCCCGGTCGCATCGCGGCAGTCTGCAATTCCTGTCACTGGAGGCGGAACAGGCAAAACGCAGCCTTTCTGTTCGACCACGGGCCGCAATTACCGTGCATCATGAAGGTCATCGCAAGACCTATCAGATTGGACAGCCCGAATTTGAATCGCTCAGCCGGAAGCTCATTCAGCGTTGCGAAGAGATCACGCGTCGCATTCTGAAAGACAACAAATTCGGCTGGGCTCATGTTGATGTCGTTCTGACAACCGGCGGAGCATCGCGAATGCCGATGATTCGCGAGAGTCTTAAGAAACTCAGTGGCCGAACGCTCAATTCCTCATTGTCGCCCGATCAGTCCATCGCCCATGGTGCCGCCTACTATGCCGGGATGCTGCTTTCCAATGACCAATACGCGCGCACGGTGTTCAACAGCACCGCATCATCGCGACTGGCGAAAGTACAACATCACAGCGTGAACGCCAGAGCGCTGGGGATTCTGATCCGGGACGACGAGGGTCAGCGAGTCCCGCACTATCTGATTCCGGCCAATACGCCGCTTCCCGTTGCAAGAACGCATGTTTTTGGGACGGTGGTTGACAATCAAAATCGCGTTCGTGTTCGCATTGTTGAAAGTGGCGCGGGTTCCGATCGTCCGCCAACCGAACTTGGAGATTGTGAGATTACAGACCTGCCTCCAGATCTGCCCGAAGGGACTGAGATCGAAGTGACGATCAGCTATGACCATCAGGCTCGCGTTCACGTCTCAGCTCGAGAGCCGGTGAGCGGTCGTCGCGCGGAAGCGGAGATTATTCGCCAGGAGAACCTGAATGCACAAATTCAGGAGAAACCCGTTTCCGTCCAGGCATCGCAGGATCGTCAGCTGTCCAAAGCGATTCCCGCTTCTTCCATTGCGAGCCTTGATCGTCCACCACAACCAGGGATGGCAAGTGGGAAATCCGGACCTGCGAAGGCGTCAGTACAGCCGCCAGTAGAGATGCCGCCTGAGCTGTCGGCACTGGCTGAGGTCGCGAATCTATCACATGCGGCGGTTGAGATCGAAGAGCAGCCGGTTTTGCTCTGCAATGACTGTGGGACGCCGTTGCAGCGTGACGGACGTTGTTCCAGTTGCAATAGCGAAGTAGAGAAGCGTGACGTGAAGGCACAACGGAAAGTTGCCCCCAAAAAATCCGGGAATCCAGCGAAGAGGGTTCAGGCGGGGCCATCCTCGGCAACTTCACAACCAAAGCCTCAGTCCTCGGGGCGAAGCAACACACAGGCAAAAAGGAAGCCAAAGGCTGATCCCAATGAAGCCGAGTTCTGGGATCTCGTGGACGGTGATTAGCTGTGCGCCCGGGACCGAATAATTGTCTCAGTTTTTCCTGACCGCGCATCAGGAAGCCCGGCATTTCTAAAATGCCGGGCTTCTCTTTGATCGTTTTGGCGGTCCAATTCTCATCACGCCGCGTATGTGATCTCTCGGTTACAGCATTGCCTTAATTCGCGTTAGAAACTCTTTGTTCGTTGGAAATCTCTCCATCGTCTTCGTGAGCTGTTCCATCGCTTCCACGGGACTTAAACTGATCAGACTGCGACGCAGCATGGTGATGCCTTCAAGCAGTTCCGGATCAAGAATTTTTTCTTCGCGGCGGGTGCCCGATTTCGAAATGTCAATTGATGGCCAGATACGGCGATCGGCAAGTTCACGGCTGAGCACCATTTCCATGTTGCCCGTGCCTTTGAACTCCTGAAAGATCGCTTCATCCATTCGGCCGCCAGTGTCGATCAACGCTGTTCCGCAGACCGTGAGTGAACCGCCTTCGTCGAAGCGACGTGCCTGACCGAACAGCTTCTTTGGAATATCAAGAGCTCGAATGTCCAGCCCGCCGGTTGCCGTACGACCGGTGTTGCTCCACTTGTTAAACGCCCGAGCCAGACGCGTGATGCTGTCCAGCAGAATAAAGACGTCTTTGCCCTCTTCAGCCAGACGCTTGGCGCGTTCGATGATCAACTGGCTGATACGAACGTGACTTTCGACATCGCTGTCCAGTGACGACGAAATGACTTCACCATGCACCATGCGGCGCATTTCGGTCACTTCTTCCGGTCGCTCATCGATCAGCAGTACCATCAGATAAATCTCTGGATGGTTGATGCTGACAGAATTGGCGATGTCCTGCAGCAGCATCGTCTTACCGGTGCGTGGGGGAGCCACCAGCAAAGCACGCTGGCCTTTCCCGATTGGACACAGCAAATCCATGACGCGCATCGTCAGTGGCTTCGGTCCGACTTCCAGCTTGATCTGCTCAAATGGATTGATCGCTGTCAGTGTGTCGAACAGTTTGACATTGGCATACTCTTCCGGGGTATACCCATCGATCAGTTCCACTTCCTGCAGTCGCGGGCCCTGATTGCGCGTGCCCTGACCGACATGACCGCGTATCAGCACACCTTCGCGAAGCTGGTATTTTTCCATCAGCGAACTAGAGACAAACGGATTGGAATCTTCCGCAGCGTAGTTCTTTTTTGGATCACGGAGGAATCCGTAGCCCCGGTGATGCAATTCCAGCACACCTTCAAAAGTGCCCTCAATGACTTCGGTGGAGGACTGGATTTGACGGCTGCTGCGACGCGGCATACCACGATCCCGGCCCCGTCCACTATCGCGACTTGAAGAACCTCCGCGTGGCTGGCTGCTTTCGTTTCTGCGCCCACGACCCCCAGCACTGCCACCCGCACCACCGCCACCACCACTCGGTCGACGCCCACGCCCGCCGTCCTGACGACTTGATTCAAATCGACCTGGTCCTGGTCCTGGTCCACGGGCATTTTCGACGCGACCAGAATCCCGGACATTACTTCGTCCGGCGTCTGAGTTTTCGGAACCTTCCGGTCGTCGCCGCCGTCGTCGTCGTCGTCGTGGTGGTCTGCGATCACCGCCGTCTGCGTCAATTGCCCCAGGTTCGCTGCTCGGACGCGGCTCTCCGCTCGATTCGTCGTAGCCGCCGCCATCATCGTCTCGTGGAAGACTTCTTTCGTTGTCATCGCGGATTGCAACATCATTGTCGCCATCGGAATGACTACGTGACCGACCTCGCGGGCTTCTCTCTTCAACATCGTCATCGCCAAAATCGAGCTCGTCCGTACTAAAGTACCGCATGCCTGTTTGCGATTCGACATCGGCGATCTTGCGTTCAAGGCGATCAGATGTCCGTCCGCCCCGTGAGGAACGATCCATCAGACCACCAGATTCTTCCGTTTCTGAAGCGGTCTCTTCTGTTCGAGCCTTCGGTTCACGTCGTGGGCGCCGTGCGCGAGGTGAATCCTTATCGGTCTCGCCCGAACGCGTTTCCTCCGAGGTGGCTTTAGGCGTGGGCGGAGCCGAGGCGGTTTTCGGCGGAGCCGAGGCGGCTTCAGATGCTCGACTGCGGCGTGGCCTTGCCGCCCGGGTTGCTTTTTCTTCAACCACTCCTGAGCCAAAATCATCATCGCGTTGTGGCGCTGGTGCTTCAACTTCATCACTTGATGGCTGGTTACGTGACTTTGTGGCGGGGCGACCTGTTGCGCTTCGAGTTGAAGTGCGACGACGTGGCGATCGCTGGCTGGTTCCTTCGGAATCGGAACTGCTTGTCGGCATGAATGGAAACCTGACTGAGCCTTGTTAGGAGAGGAGGCAGAGGACGAACGCTCGTCACAGGCCTCGGTTAATTCACTATCCCAATATCAACAAACTCGCAAGTGCGAAACAACTGTTTCGGCAGAGGTGAGTTTGGCAGAATGCACTATGCCTGCTGCAAAAAGGGACTGAGTGAGTCACACAAAAATTGGAGATGCGCGACCATTTGAGGACGCAGACTGAGACTACCACTGCAATTGCAGTTAGCGGAATGGTTCCCTGGCAGAAGCAGGACTGCTCCAACCGAACCTCAAACATGCCTTCTGGAGATGCCCACGTTAACTTCAAGAATGCTTCGTAACTGCCAGAATCGGAAACCAGAAGAGTGGCCACTACACGAATGCTGTCGAGGAGCGAAAAAGCCTTCAATTGCCAGAATTGTTCCGGGAAACAATATTGGATGCCCCAGTGTGATTGGAGAAGCACCAACCGGAAAGCTCAGACAGCGAATGGAAGCTTATAAGGGAAGTTCCGCCGAGCATCAAAAACACCGATGTCACCAGATTTGGCAACATTCGTCAGCGCTGGATGCAGACTGACTGACGCTTAGTATTGGGGGATTTCAGTTCCGTGTCAATTGAACTCTGCAATCCAACAAGAAACATTCTAATGAAATTTGGTGCCTTCTACCTGATCAACGCGTAGCGCACTCCGAATTTGAACAAATTTGAGCGGGTTCTTCTTAAATTCTGCACGATTTTCGGGCGACTGGAACAGGTACAAGCGATTGTCGAAGAATGCTCCAAACCGAATGCTGCCGGTCATCGCGCGATGGGTATCAGTCAGCACAACTGCGTCACATCCCAGATCCTGAGGCGCATAAAGGCCTGGATTCTTTAAAAACAGGTCGCGATTGATTTCTGATGCAAATAAGTAACGAATTCCGCGATAGTCAGCGGTAATCTTTTCGCTGCCCACGGTCCATTCTCGTCTGTCATGCAGCAGGACAGGGCAGAAGCCCTCAAGGCCGATCAGCGGCGGGTCGATCGCTGGCTCACTGGCTTCAGAGACTTCAATCGAGGCTGGATTGCTAACAGTCTCGCTCGCTGCGACAGCGTCGGAACCAGATGTCTCAGCCCCAGCCACGGAAGATGCCAGCAAAGGATCAACGGGTTTTGGTACGGACATTCGTTTTCCACGTTCCGAAATGTCACGCAGCATGTTGAGATACTGCAGTTTCTGAACGTAACCGATTTTCAGTGTCTCAATGGTGCCGTCTGGAAACATGACCACATCGCGTGGCACGGACGTCGCCCCACAACGTGCCGCGAGCTCAGGATCATGAGTCACATCCACTTTGACAGCTGCCAAACCATTTCTAAGTGCCTGCTGAACCTGCAAGTCCGCAAAAACGTCACGATCCATTCTCTGACACGGCCCGCAATACCAGGCATGAAAGTGAATCAGGATAGGTTCTGCTCCCGTCTCTGCTGCTGCCCGGGCCTCATCAAAGGCCCCGTGCCATCCGTGCGTCTGAGCGAAGCAGTTGGACGTTGAGACAGCAAAGAAGAGTGCCGAGAATGTCAAACTCAAACGCATGGCAGCGATCTCCGGAATCGACCTCTGGCAGTTGCTAAACCGGCGTCAGAGGACATTTTCGCGCAGGCGATTCCACGCCCGACCATTTGAGGTATCGTCGCGTGCTCGATCAGAAGCAGACCCGACTTTGCGTTGAATCGCAGAATTGATGCGGTGAGACAAACGATTAGTCCGATTTGCCGGAGAGGGGCACAAGGGCCGATTGTGACGTTCCTGTCGCCTGCCACAGATCTTTCGACGCCCGCCATCGCACTTCGTTGCCCGCTAATAATCAGCGGGCAAAGTAGGATTGCACAAGCCCTTCCTGTAGGATTTGCGGGGGAACCCGATTACCACACCAGGCATGACCGCCCCTCGTCCGCACTGAGACCCATGAACCAACAGAACCTCTCCTCCTTCATCTGGTCCGTCGCAGACCTCCTGCGCGGCAACTACAAGCAATCTGATTATGGCAAGGTCATTCTGCCTTTCACCGTGCTTCGGCTACCAAACAATCACCGTCGAACGCCCTGAGTACGACGACAAAGGCAAAGTCGTCAAAGAAACCAAAGGCAAGCGAAAAGGCAAACCCAACCCCGACACCAAACTCCGCGACACCGAAGACGTCCCGCTTGGCGAAGACATCGACGAATACTTTCAGCGAGAAGTCATCCCGCACGTCCCCGACCTGCCCGCCGCAGTGCCAGAGAGCGGTCAGTTCTGTGTTTATGCCTGGAGTGTTCTGGCGGTTCATTGTACAAGGGACAAACGGACAACTTTTCTCGACGGTTGAAGGAACATGAAAGCGGCAAAGTCACTCATACCGCCAAGTATCTGCCCGTTCGCCCGATCCATTGGGAGATTTACGAAACGCGGGACGAAATTGTTGCACGAGAAAAATACCTGAAGAGCGGCAAGGAGCTAGTCGCCGATCCGTCCGCGAAACCAATTCGATGAAGGCCGACCAATGACGACCAGTTTCGGCACGCAATACATTTTCCTGCACGAGGGTATCGCTAAACACCGGCGGCTAGCGCCGTGCCGCTCACAACACAGTCCTCGAAACTCGCGGCTAGCGCCTTGCGGCTCACAGGAACGCTGTCAACGGCAAGATCGACGTACGGGAAGTTGCAAGTTAACAATCCATCTCAAAAGGGCAGTGCAATGATCATCACACTTCGCGTGAAACTCGGAACAGCATGGAGCGTTGATATGGAGTTTGACGACTCGACCGTCCTCGCCGCTGTTCACCTCGCTATTCAACGGGCCGTCGAATTTGACAACGATCATCTGTATGCCTTCTTTGTCGCAAGAAACGAACGCGCACGGAACCGCTTCATGTTGGACGATGAAAATGAATTGGTCTTTTCAAGGAAACTAGGTCAGCTTTTCCCGTTGCCCGAAAAACAGTCGTTGTTCTACCTGTTCGACTATGGAGACAGCTGGATATTCAAAATCGCACCTACCCGCAAACGCCCGCATGAACCAGTCGCTGGCATCCAATATCCAAGAGTCGTCAACGAAACCGGCACCAAGCCAATCCAGTATCGAGGCCCTGACGACTGGGACGAAGAATGAGTGTGGCCATCAAACTTCTCCAGGAACGCCGCACCGCCAAGATCGACGTGCGAGGATTTGTCGGTAAAAAGATTTACCGGTAAAAAAAATACCAGCCCGTCATCTCCCTGTTACCATGCCTGGCCAAATGCCAACGGCAAAGGGCGTGTTTCGTATTTTGACATCGCGTTGAAGCAGTGCGACGGTGCCAAGTCTTGATGAACGGATCCATCCAGTTCATCTGGATGGTGAACATGGTGGAGAGACCCAACTGCCGCGAAATTGCTGTTTCGGTTTTGTGTAGTAGTAGGCCTTCGGCCACCTTCTCCCCCCGATCTCGGGGAAGAAGGGACAATATGATGACGAGTCGTGGCACCAATGTTCCAACTTCTTACGAACTGCATGACAGCATCGAACAGCCAGCGCGTTCGCGTGCCCAGTCGGGACGCTTAACTGCGAAGTCTTCCTTGTCCGGCTGCTCGTCATAAGGATGCCGCAGCAATTCGAGCAACTCGGCGATCAGTGAGTAGTCGCCTGCGTCGGCCTTGTCGATGGCCAGTTGAGCCATGTAATTTCGCAGGACGTACTTTGGATTGACGGTATTCATCCGTCTGCGGCGTGCGTCGTCGGTTACACGCTCCAGGCGAACACGGTCGCGGTAGCGTTGCAGCCATGCGGATGCTTTTGTTCGATATTCGGCAGTGACCTGCTCGGGTCGATACCAGGCATCTGCGAGCGAATCCAGCAACAGGTCGAGATCCCGTTTATCTCCCGCAAGTGGCAGATCAGCCATGCGGCGATAGAAAATGGTCATATCGGTTTCGACAGGATACAGGACATCCAGAATATCATTGGTAAGCGACGTGTCGGCCTCGGCCTGGTCATTCATGGCGGTCAGGCCCAGTTTGTCCAGCATCATGTTTCGGCACTGTGAATTGAAGTGCGACGAATACAGATCAATGCCCGCCTGCAGCGGTTCGATCGTATCGAACAGAGACACCAATGCCTGGCCAAGTTGGGCGAGATTCCACAACGCAACCTGAGGCTGCTGGCCGAATCGATAACGTCGCCCCGTGGCATCCGTTGTATTGGGAGTCCAGTTCGGATCGTAGTTTTCCAGCCAGCCGTAGGGGCCGTAGTCGATCGTCAGCCCCAGAATTGACATGTTGTCGGTGTTCATCACACCATGCACAAATCCGACCCGCATCCAGTGCGTGATCATCTCAGCGGTTGTGCGACAGACTTCGTGAAACCAAGCTGCATAGACGTCGGGAGATGGTTCTCCGAGGTGAGGAAAGTCGTAGCGGATCGTGTGATCGACCAATTGCTTCAGGACTTCCAGCTCACCCCTCGCGGCAAAGATCTGAAAATTTCCGAAGCGCGTGAAGGATGGAGCGACTCGACAAACAATCGCCCCCAATTCACGCTGTGGATTACCATCATAGAACATGTCACGCACGACTTTCTCACCGGACAGCGCGAGGCTGAGAGCCCGCGTGGTGGGAACGCCCAGATGAAACATGGCTTCACTGCACAGGAATTCCCGCACCGAAGACCGCAGCACGGCAAGTCCGTCAGCCGTCCGCGAATACGGCGTCGGCCCTGCCCCTTTCAACTGCAGCATCCACCGCTGACCTCGTCTGTTGAGCACTTCGCCGAGATTGATAGCTCGTCCATCGCCCAGTTGCCCGGCCCAGTTGCCAAACTGATGACCACCATAGCACATGGCGAAAGGGTCCATGCCTGACAAAACACGATTGCCACCGAACACCTCTGCGGCCTCATTCGATGCAAACGGATCTCCGTCGATGTCCAGCAGCGCGGCGACTTCCTTTGACCACGCGATTAGTTTTGGATCCGCGACGCGCGTTGGCTTGACTCGAGAGTAGCAGGCGTTTCGCACCTGACGACGCGAATTCACGAGGTTCGGATCGGCAGGCAGATTGCCGGTGAACTGATTGTCAAAATTCAGGCTGTTGAGTCCTGAGGCGGTCATGAGTAGGTCGATCTGTTTTTGGAGCTCCATTGAAACAGACGAATTGTAGAACAATTGTCCCAATTGTCCCTGCATCCCGATGGAAGCCATGAATCTGTCGGTGACTTTCGCAATGTCGCGGCGGGCTTTTGTGCCCGCCAGGGTTTGGAAATTGCCATTTCATCCATCACGATCCATTACCTTTCAGGGATTTCGGGAGTGTGATTCACTTTCATTTGTTATCCTGAGACGGTGGCGCGGCCTGACCGGGATCGTCGTCGTTCGCTCCGCGAACGAATCGGAGGCACAATTGCGCGGTCCATTTCGTTCGCGG
>JBBQSE010000322.1:0-10155 GCA_038214195.1 Planctomycetales bacterium | reverse complement strand
GGTTCGGGAAGTCAGGATGACCGGCTTTGGAGTCTTGACGCGATTCCGGAACTTGTCGGACGACAATTGACGGAGTTCAATTCCGGAGGGCTATCTCGCTGGACATGCACTCTGGCACATGGCGGAGGAGATTTGCATCCTCGCTGGCCCAACTTTGTACCCAGCTACTTTGCGGGTCGCCTGACCGGTCCATTGATTTCGCAGCCCGTTCAAATCGCAATCGCGGTCAACGGTCGCATCGAAGGCACAACGCGCACAAGCACTGATGCCGACATGTCGGGGTATATGGGCGCGCTCCTGCGCGAAGACGTGTTTGCCGGGACACCGAATGTGGTGCGACTTTTCGAGATCGACCATTCGGGCGACACTTTCGTATTGCACGACATGTCCTTCACCACTCTGGACGTCACGCTGAAATCTGAATCATCCTCAGTCTCTGATGATCCATAAAAACAGCCCGGCACCTTTGTGATGCCGGGCCAGTTGATGTGATGAACGCGAACGGCGTGCGATCAGACGTGTTTGTACACTGACTCGAAGTCGATCTCATATCGCTTCATTTTCTTGTACAGCGTCGTCCGATTAATGCCGAGTGTCTTGGCGGTTTTCTGGCGATTCCAGCCGCTGGCTTCCAAAGCCTGAATGATCAAATGTCGTTCCGGTTCTGTGAGTGCCGACTTCAGCGACGCACCGCCGAGGTGTGCTTCGATGTTGGCGCGGTGTTCCTGATTAGCGAACATTTTTTCCGGCAGATCCGCAGCAGTGATATGCAATTCGCGGGACAGAACAACGGCTCGCTCGATGACGTTCACCAGTTCGCGAACATTGCCCGGCCAGTGATAGTGCTGCATCGCCTGCATCGCCATCTCGTCAATCTCGGTGATCTTTCGGCCCGTCTGTTCATTGAACACGTGAAGATAATGAGCGGCCAGCAGCGGGATATCGCCGATCCGGTCACGCAGGGGCGGCTGTGTCACGGAAATGACGTTGATGCGATAGTACAAGTCTTCGCGAAACGTCCCGCGTTTGACGCAGTCTTCAAGGTTTTCATTTGTTGCCAGGACCATGCGGACGTCAACCTTGTGAGTGACATTTCCGCCGACAGGTTCAAATTCGCGGTCCTGCAGCACGCGGAGCAGTTTCACCTGCAGTGCTGGTGAAGCCGTAGCAACTTCGTCCAGAAACAGCGTACCGCCATCGGCCTGCAGGAACTTGCCAATTTTATCGTGTGACGCTCCCGTAAACGCACCGGCAACGTGTCCGAATAGTTCGCTTTCCAGCAGCGATTCCGGGAGCGACCCGCAGGCCACTTCCACAAACGGCTTGTCGCGGCGATTGCTCAACTGATGGATCGAACGGGCGGTCATGGTCTTGCCAGTCCCACTTTCGCCCAGAATCAGCACAGTTGTTCGCGTGTCGGCGACACTCTCGATCAACTCAAACATTCGCAGCATTTTGTAGTCTTTGCCGACGATGCTTGAGAGTCCGAATCGCTGCGTGAGCTGAGCCTTCAATTTTTTATTTTCGTCAATAATCTGACGTTGCCCAATGGCGCGTTCGATCGAAAATCGCAATTCTTCATCAATAACAGGTTTCGTCAGATAGTCGAATGCGCCCATGCGAATCGCTTCGACAGCACTTTCAATTGTGCCAAAGCCTGTGAGCAAAATGACGGACGTGTCCGGAGAGTTCTCGCGGGACCACTGCAGCAGATGAAATCCGTCCTGATCAGGAAGGTTTACGTCGCACAGAACCACTTCGAATGGAAACTCTTCCATCCGTTCGATGGCTTCGGTGCAGTTGGAAGCGGTCTCCGTCCGATGGCCGAGGCTCCGCAGATAATCGGCCATCGCGGCCTGGATGTAGCGGTCGTCATCAACAACCAACAAGGAGCCCGAAGTATTGCGAGCCATGAACATTCCCCTCAGGATGTGTATCGCCAGCCGGGCACTTCTGATGAATGGCCGCGCTGGATTCAAAGACATTGACACTGGGAGCGTTGAATCGAATTCGTTCACATGCTTGAGGCACAAAAACGCGGTTGCTGTCCATAGCAACTAACTGATCGACGCGAAGAGGGGATGTAGAGACATTAGGTTGCCTTTCACGAACAGGCGGTGTTCAAGTACAACCCAGATGTGAATTTCCAGAGACGCAGGGATGCAATCGATACAATCGAAACGAACTGCTATTCGACTTTCGGCCCGCGTTTAATTCGCTTCAAATATGCCGCGTTCGCGGTTCTTGATTACGCGCAATGGGTCGAAGATTTGGCCGCTCATCGTGATCCAGATGCCGTCACTCGGTTGAGAAAGTGCAACTCCGATCGCCATGCCGACGTTAAAAATCGCATCGCTGTTGCGGAAATCCGCAGGCTGCATTGCGCCGGTGAGCACAATCTTTTTACCTGGAATGCCCGAAAGCCGTTTCGCCGTTTCAATCATCGTGTCAGTACCGTGCGTAATGACAATGATTCGTTCGGGGCTGAGTTCTACCGCCTCCCGCACAAGGTTTCTGTCATCCGAGGTCATGTCCAGACTGTCTTTGCGGAGCAGAGATTCAATCACGTACTGAAACGACACCGGCAATTCGCTGAGAATCCGTTCAACGCCAGGAGCGCCCACCTGATATTCGCTCAGCTGATCAAAATACGTTTTGTCGATCGTGCCGCCGACGGTAATGAATCGCAGCTTCAACATTGTGTTGCTCGTAGGTGCAGAAGAGAAGAATTCCGGTCAGCCGTTGGTTTTGGGCTCCAGGCGTTTTGCGGCCTGGTAGGCATCTTCCATTTCACATAGTGTGGCATCCTTCATACTGCGGCCCGCAGTTTTCATCGCCAATTCAATGGCCTGGAACCGTCGTGAGAATTTGGCGTTGCTGCGGCGCAGAGCTTCTTCCGGATTGATGCCCCAGCGGCGTCCGATGTTGGCCAGCACAAACAGTACGTCGCCAAGTTCCGATTCCGCCTTGTCCTTCCGCCCGGCATCGGCAATGGGCTCATCCCGCATCACGACCGCGTCCACGGTGGCCGACACCTGCGGAATTTCAGTCGTCCCGAACAATTCAAACGCCAACTCACCAAGTTCTTCAGTGAGCTTGTCAAACAGCATTCGCCGATCCGGAAAGTCATAGCCCACTGCCGCCGCTCGGGTTGTAATGCGAGCGGTCCGCGCCAGTTCCGGCAAGGCGACGGGAATGCCATCCAGCTGTGAATCGCGTGTCGGCTTTTCCTGTTGTTTGAGCGCGTACCAATTCCGACGCACATCGTCGGCTGTTTCCACGGTGACGTTGCCAAAAACGTGTGGATGACGACTGACCATCTTGTCCGCGATCCCACGAACGACCTCAGTCAGTTGAAAGCGATTTTCATCGGCGGCAATCTGTGAATCCAGAATTACCTGAAGCAGGACGTCACCGAGTTCTTCGCAAATCGCGGCGTTGTCGTCTGAGTCGATCGCCTCAAGCAGCTCGTATGTCTCTTCCAGCGTGTAGGGTTTGATCGTCTTCATCGTCTGCTGACGATCCCAGGGACAGCCGTCAGGTGCTCGAAGCCGAGCCACGACTTCACACAAGCGTTTGAACTGCGGCAATAGTTGATCAAAATCAGGCGGCTGACCAGTGGCTGCGCAGGGTGTTGATTCAGTGAGCGGCATGGCGCTAGCCGCCGGTGTTGGTGCTGAAAACACTGATGAAACCTCGCAGCTAGCGACATGCGGCTCATCGTTTGTCTTCAGATAGATCACCTTGGAGTCCTGTTCACCGTAAAACTCCGGCAACTCGGCGACTCTCTGGTAACCGCAGCGATCATAAAATCTCCGCGTCGGCAGGTAGTGTTCACGTCCGGACGTCTCGACGTAGATTCGTTCACCTCCGCGTGCGAAAATGAGTTCTTCGGTAATGGACATCAGCCACTTGCCAAGGCCGTGCCGCTGAGCGTCGCTGTGAATTGCGATCCAGAAGATATCATAACTGCTGGCCGTGCAGGCGATTGGCCCGTAACACGAGTAGCCAATGGTTCGGCCGTCCAACTCCGCAAACGCGAAGAAATATCCTGACGCCTCGCCGCGCCGCAGTCGTTCGTCCACCAGTTCGACAGCGACATCAACCTCGGGTGGATAAAAGAAGCCGGTGGAATCCACAATTTCACGAACAGTGGCTAAATCATCGTCACGCACTTCGTGACGCAGTTTGAGTGATTGGTTAACACCATCGGAGCGGGGCAGGTCTGGAACGTTCATTGAAGATCGTAATCTGGTGAAAAGTGCCGCCGAACAGTCGGTGGTCGGTTCTGTCATGAACCGAACCAACACTGCAAAAATCGATGTCCGTTATAATGGCTGGGGTCTAGCCCCGACACAGATCGCCTTCGATCAGCATGTCTTCGCCAATCGAAGTATGGCGAACTCGTCTCAGGTTGGGCATGGCAGAAATAAATTCTTTTCCAGTCCCGCCAATGGGAGACGTGGCACCATCACCGCCGACAATCTGCGGTGCGATAAAAACATGCACTTCATCGATTAACGACGCATCGAACAGACTTCCCAGAAGTCCAGGACCTGCTTCGGTCATGACATTGGTGCAGCCGCGACGGCCAAGTTCCCGCAGCACGCCCGTGAGGTCCATTCTTCCGACACTGTCAGCAGGGCAGCGAAAAACCTCGACATTCATTGACCTGAGTCGATCAGACTCTTCGTCAGTAATCCGCTCAGAGACACACGCCAGGAGCGGCACTTCCGACAGTGTCTTCACAAGATTTGTTTCCAAATGTAATGATGAGCCCGTTGCGTCAATCACCACACGCAACGGCGTGCGCTCGCCGGAAGGTCTCGCAGTCAGCAGTGGGTTATCAGCCCGGACCGTTCCCGCGCCTGTGATGATTGCATCCATTCTCGCTCGCCACTGATGCACCAGGGCTCTGGACTGATCACCACTGATCCATTTGGAATGACCTGTTCGCGTCGCAATGCGACCATCAAGCGTCATTGCCCACTTGGCATGGACCCATGGCCGCTGATTTCGCATCGTCATTTCAAATGGCGCAATCAGGCGTCGCGCCTCGTCTTCGCAGAGTCCAACCGTGACGTCCATCCCCGCATCCCGCAGTCTTTTCAGCCCTTGCCCAGCGACATGCGGGGCAGGATCCTGGCAACCGACGAAGACGCGGCGAAATCCGGCCGCTATCACGGCGTCTGCACACGGCGGTGTCTTGCCGAAGTGGCTACAGGGCTCCAGAGTCACGTAAAGATCGCTGCCGATGGTCGCCGATCCGGCGACACGGATCGCGTTGATCTCCGCGTGTGGCCCACCAAAGCGTTCATGAAAGCCGGTTGAGATGACCGTCCCGTCGGGTGACGCAACGACGGCACCGACCATTGGATTGGGTTCGACAAAACCTTCCCCACGGCGAGCGTGTTGCAGAGCCAGCCGCATCATTGCTGCCGTATCGATGTGTGGAGTCATGGAACGCAGGACCGCTCGATAAATAACTGTCCGATATGACGTGAGCGGCAAGGCGCTAGCCGCCGGTATATTGCATCTATGTCACCGGCGGCTAGCGCCTGGCCGCTCACTAATTGACCGAGCGATCCTTACCGACCTGACGCGGTGCCGCAGTCGGAAGTCAATCGCTGAGACATTCCGCGACGTTCCAGTTCAGCGTTCAGCACTGAGCGATAATGCGCCATTCGCACGCTGGCATCGTCCAGCGCTCCGCCGAAGGATCGCTTCTCAGCCAGATAGATCAGTGGAACGGCGAACTCTCGGATGTTCCAGCCCAGATCAACCGCCTGAACCCACAACTGCAGTGGCATCGCATAGCCATTGTCCGTGATGTTCAGAGCGGACAGTGACGGAACGCGGTACGCCTTGAATCCGCAAAATGCGTCCGTGATGGAAAGCCCCAGTTGCTCATTCAGACACTCGGTGATTCCGGCGTTAATCCTGCGACGTTCCGCTGGCGGCGCGCTGTCTCCCTGAAATTCTTTCAGATACCGCGACCCGGAAACCATGTCGATGGTCGCTTCGCCCGTCTCATCACAGATCAGTGCGGCAATCTCCCGCACGAACTGCGGCTGATGCTGTCCGTCACAGTCCATCGTGACGAGCACGTCGAAATTATTCCGTAACGCAAAGTCAAAAGCGGTATTCAGCGCCGCCCCATAGCCAAGATTCGTAGAATGTTTCTCAACGTGGACCGCTGGAAACTTCGCGAGCACATCGCTGGTGCCGTCCGTGGATCCGTCATCGACGACAAGTACATCGTCCACATGACGCAGGAGTTCAGTGAGTACTTCGGCGACATGAGTGACTTCGTTGTAAACCGGCAGAGCCGTAAGTATGCGTGTTTTCATAGCAGACATGGTAGACCTGCCGTTTCCAAAGTCAATCTGACGCTGCGTAAAGTTGTGGAATCTGAATGCGATTCGACGAGCGGCAGATGAGATTCCACTGTACGATGGACATTCCTGTCCGTCGAGATCCCAGCCTCGTCGGACAGGAATGTCCAACCTACAGGGAAACCCAATTCTGCCGCTTGTCCTACAATTCCCAGCTATTCAGCCGGCGGTCGCTGCGGACGGTCACCGCCGCCTTCTGGCGGACGTGGCGGGCGCCCCTGCCCATCGCCTGGCCGACCACGGCCTTCTGGTGGCCCCTGACGCTGTCCCATTTCCGCAGCGAATGCGTGGAGTTCCTTACGGTCGAGCTTTCCGTCGCCGTCAGCGTCGAATCGCATAGCATCTTCCACAAATCGCTCTGGATTCGGACGTGGTGGACGCTCGCCGTCGCGTGGTGGCCCCTGGCCATCACGCGGGCGATCACCGTCGCGTGGTGGTCCCTGGCCTTCACGAGCCGCGCGGTCGCCTTCGCGGGGAGGACGATCTCCGTCGCGCGGTGGCCCCTGGCCATCGCGTGGCGGACCTGGATCACGTCCTTCACGAGCGCCGCCTTCCGGACGTGGTGGACGAGTCTCGTCGTCCGTTAATTTGCCATCACCGTTCTTGTCGAGCTTCAACAGCGAGGCAGTCGCGTTCTTCAATTCCTCTTCCGAAATCTCACGATCACCATTCGTGTCAAGTGCATCGACAAACGGATTTGGTGGCGGTCCGGGTGGTCTTCCTTCGCGTCCCTCTCCGCCAGGTGGCTGAGGCATCGCTGTGGCAGCGACGCCGACGGCGGTCAGGATTGCTCCTGCTAATAGTGTCTTGATCATCGATCAACCCTCTCAAAAAGAACACGGTCAAAATTTTGTCCGTACACTGCGCACGGACAACAATCGGTCATCACTCTTCAGTTGCCAATCACAGCTGAAACACATTTTCGTTGAGCATCAAGCAGTTTACAATTGTCCTATCAGCCGGAACGCGATAGCGTCCGGTTCAGTAAAAACCGTGAGCTAGCGCTCTGCGGCTGATTCAGTAACAATCGGAAGTCGCACTGTAAACGTGGACCCCTCCCCAAAAACCGACTCACAACAAATCGTGCCGTGATGGGATTCCACCAGACTCCGGCAGATGGCCAGTCCCAGCCCGCTGCCACCCTGAGTTCGCGACCGTGCCGTATCGACGCGATAGAATCGATCGAACAGGAATGGCACATGCGCCGCATCGATTCCACTTCCGGTGTCGGTCACAGTCAGCACCGCCGAATCGCCTTCACATCGCACTTCAACAACGACCTTGCCGCCGGAAGGCGTATGCTGAATTGCATTGTCGATGAGATTCGCCGGAACTCGCATCAGAAACGTCGCGTCTCCCGAAACCATGACAGCATCTTCCGGAGTGGCACATTCCAGTTCCACTCCGTTCGCCGCCGCGCGATCCTGCAACTGCACAACGGCTTCTTCCGCGACGTGTCGCAGGTCAATCAGTGCTGGACGCAGCTGAGTGCGTTCGGCATCTGTTCTCGCCAGCAATAACAATCCATCCACAAGTGACCGCATCCGTTCGGAAGAGCCCAGGCACGTTCGCAACGTCTTCTGATATTCATCCGATGATCGCGGCTGCGACAGCGCCAGTTCCATCTGCGACTGAATTACGGCAAGCGGTGTGCGGATTTCGTGCGATGCGTCGGCTGTGAACTGTGTGAGTTTCCCAAATGACTCTTCAAGTCGTTCGAATGCACCGTTCAGAACCAGCGCCAACTGCACCAACTCCGCGTCGAGATTTCGCGTTTCTATTCGTCGGTCAAGACTGGTGACCGAAATCTGCGACGCAGTCTTTGAAATCTCCTGAATCGGCCGAACCATGCGACCAGAGACCCACCAGCCGCCGGCCGTGCCAACAAACAGAGTCACGGCCGCCATGCCTGCAATCTGCCATCCGAATTGATGCAGATTTGCCATGTCATGTCCCAGCGGACGCAGCACCAGAATCATCGATTCAAATGGCCCCTTCATCTCCGCTCGAACGGCACCGTCAAGGAACGAGATCCTCGGCCCTCGGTCGCGAAACGCGGCTGGCCCCGTCGCAAGGAACGGTTCGATCAACTCTCCTTCGCTCTTCGAGATCAGTTGTCCGTTGGCGCGCCAAACGGCGAACTCCATTCGATCCACCGGCGGACGGGGAGGATTCGACGGGCCTCCGCCATTTGTCGGACCGTTGTTCGATCGGAAATTTGGAGCTTCGATCGCCGGTTGTCCATCGCGCGGCGGACGACCGGATACCAGTTGTGGATTGTCCGGATTTCCCTGAGCATGGGGCGGTGGCCCGCGCAGATCCCAATTCTGCGCTGGCAGCCTGATCATATTTTCCCGAGGTTGGTCGCCGCGTGGGGGCTGATCGCCACGAGGTGGCCGCATTTCGAAGTCTGGCGGCATTGGCCCGTTGGGGATGTCAGGACGAAAACTGTGAACGTCGCCTTCCGGAAGATGAGGCGGTCGTGGACCGTCTTTCAACCGCCATGGCGGCAAACTTCGCAGACTGGCGTCGAGGTACTGCGCCGCCGAAACGGCCTGTAAAGTCGCGCGTTCGTGAACGTCGCGATCGGCTCGCCAATACACCATGCAGCCAAACACCAGAATTGACAAGGCATACACGCAGCCATACCACCACTGCAGCCGTCCTCGAATCGAGCGAATCATGACGTCGCTCCTTCGTGGAGAATGTAGCCCTGCCCGCGTCGTGTCGTAATGAAATCCTTACCGAGCTTGCGTCGCAGATTCGACACATGTACATCAATCAGATTCGAAAGACTGTCGTCCGTTTCTTCAAACAGGTGTTCGTAGATCTGAGTCCGACTGACGACCTCGCCGCGATGCAGTGCGAACAGTTCAAGCAATGAGAACTCTCGGGGAGTCAGCAAAATTAGCGTTTCGCCGCGAACAACGGTCTTCGCACTCGTATCAACCACCAACTCGCCCACGACAATCTGAGAACTCGCCACGCCCACCGATCTGCGAATCAGCGAACGCAGCCTCGCTTTGAGTTCCACCAGATGAAAGGGCTTTGCCAGATAGTCATCCGCACCACCGTCCAGGCCGCGAACTCGATCATTGACGCCGTCGCGCGCCGTCAGAATCAGCACCGGCGTCGAGTGAGTCTTACGCAGCTTATCAAGCACTTCCCAGCCAGTGAGTTTAGGCATCAGCAGGTCGAGCACGATTGCGTCGTAGGTCCAGCTGGTGGCTTTGTAAAGTCCTTCCTGTCCATCAGGGGCTTCATCGACAGCGTACCCGTCTTCCCGCAGCACCTGGGCGATGGTGCGGAGCAAGTCGGGTTCATCTTCGACAACAAGAATTCGCATTTCGGACAACTCAGTGGCAACGGATCAAAGACGGAAAACAACGCCTTCGTGCCGGATGATACTGCAACCTACCTGAAGAGACCGTGAAGGTCCGAAGATTTTTCAGACGAATCGCCAGCGGTCTATCAATGACCAGAAATGGGCTGGGCCTAATGGCACTCAGTTCGTGAGCGGCAAGGCGCTAGCCGCCGGTGTCATAAGCTTCAGGCGGTCCGGACGGGTCTGGAGACCCGTCCTACGGTAAAACAGAATCTGCCGATCGCCTAACGATAACGACCAATCAACCACCACAGGTTTGCCGCCATTGAGATGACTCCGGCAACCAGAAACTGCCTACCAGCCCCATAGATCCAGAGTATTGTGAAACCACAGCTCGAACCGATTAAAAAGATCGTAGTGATCATCATCACCCAA